>JBEVXV010000649.1:0-3191 GCA_040505915.1 Sedimenticola sp.
ACCTCACACTGTCCATTGCCAGAAGGATGATAAGGCGACGTACGCGTTTGCGTGATTTCAAATACCTTGCAGAATGTTTGAAACAAAGTACTCATGAAATTCTGACCCTGGTCAGTGTGACACTCCAAAGGACACCCAAATGTGGAAATGAAATGTTCTATGAAGGCCTTAGCTGTCAAAGGAGCTTTATACTCTGGGAGAGCAGCCAGTTCCACCCACTTCGTAAACTGGTCCACCATGACAAGGATGTACCGATTTCCCGACCTACTCTTATGGAACGGACCAACAATATCCAAATGGACTCGTTCCATAGGGTACCCAGCATGGTATGATCCTAAAGCTTCCCGGCCTGGTCTATTAGTCTTTTTGTTCCGGTTACAGACCCCACACTGTTTGACATATCTAGTACTGTCCCCAGACATCCCGTACCAGTAGAACCTATCCCTGAGGCGGTCCAAAGTCTTAGCCTGCCCCAAATGTCCAGATTCTTTAGAAGAATGGCAGAAGTACAAGACTCTAGACTGCAACTGAGACGGAACTACCAGACACCTTTGAGTCATACCTGTATCACGAGAAACCCAGGAGTAGTAGAGCACCCCGTCCTCGAGAACTAACTGAGATCTGGTCAGCCACAGAGAACGAGTAGCAGGGCCGGTCAGCTGTAACTCGCGTATGGGTGGGTCATATCCATGTTCTAACCATGTCATGACCAAACCAATATCCGAGTCACTGTGTTGCAGCTCACTAAGCTGAATGTTAGAGAGATTGTCAGTCCAGTTTGATGCAACACTCACAGGCACCGACGTCACCTCCACCTGCGAAACTGCATTTATACTTCTCACAGCTAGAGGTACGACGTCATCCACGTCATCATCAAACCTTGACCATTGGGTGTGTGCCCTGCGACAATAAGCACATCCACCACAAGGCAAATTCTCAACATCTGCACCAGCAGAATAACAGTCACAATATTCAAAATTGTCCTGTATCCGGCTGAGTGCATCTGCATTCGAATGCTCACTTCCCTTCCTGTGAATAATCTTCATGCTGTATTGCGAGAGCTCCTCCAACCAGCGAGCAAGTTGTCCCTCAATATACTTGAATCGGGTCAACCAAACCAGGCTGTTGTGGTCTGTCCTCACCAAGAAGAATCGGCCGAGCAAATAATGTCGAAAATGGCGACAAAACTTGACAACAGCTAATAGTTCCAGGCGAGTAGTACAAAACTTCCTATGAGGCTTCATGAGGACATGACTGGCATATGCTATTGGTTTGATGACACCCCCCTGAACTTGTGACAATTCTGCACCAATTTGACCCCCTGAAGCATCGGTGTCTAGAATCATTAGACCCTCTGGAGCAGGATGAGCCAACATGGGTGCCGAGATTGCCAGCTGTTTTAGAGTCTGGAAGGCTTGCTCATGTTCTGCACCCCAAACAATTTTCTTACATGATGCAAGGTGATACAGAACCGAGGAAACCCGAGCAAAGCTGGCAACATGGCTCCTGTGGTAATTCATAAAACCGAGGAAAGATTGAAGCTGTTTAACCGTGTGAGGTCTTGGCCAGTTTTTCACAGCCTCGATTTTATCAGGAGCAATGCCGACACCTTCCTCACTGATCACTTTCCCCAAGAATTCAACTTTGGTCTTGAAGAATTTACATTTTCGCGGCTTCATTTTCAGATTGTGGGTCGAAAACCGTGAAAATACCTTGCGCAGGATCTGCAGACAGTCAGAAAAGTTGGTACCCAGGATTATAATATCGTCCAGGTACACAATCAGTTCTTCCCATGTCAGACCCCGCAGTACTAATTGCATCGCCCGTTGAAATGTGGCTGGAGCATTCGAAAGCCCCATCGGCATACGAGCCCAGCGGAAAGTCCCAAAACGTGTCCCAAACGATGTTTTCTGGCGCGAACTCTCCTCAAGAGGGATTTGATAATATCCGGAGGCGAGGTCGAGCACACAAAACAGACGTTTGCCCTGAAGAGAATCAAGGCAATCCTCTATCAATGGGATGTTGAATTTGTCCTTCACAGTCTTTTCATTTAATGCCCTGAAGTCAATGCAGTACCGAAGTTCACCAGACTTTTTACGTACTAACACAGGTGCAGAGGACCACTCAGACATAGATGGCTCAATAATGCCCTTTTCTAGCATGCCTTCAAGATATTCCTTTTCTTGCTTTTGAAACATCAATGGTGTTCTTCGAAATTTCTCATTAACTGGAATTTGATCTGTTGTTTCAATTTTGTGTTCAACCTCCTTTAAACAGCCTAAATCCATTTCACTTGAAGCAAACACAGTTGGAAAGTCCAAAAGTAAATTTTTAAACTGTGTGCTTTCCTCATCTGACAGATTTACACAAGCTTTGGTGTACATATCTTCCAGATGGACTGGTAACTCAGGTTGAACTGTATTTTGGTCAATATGGTAAACCTCTGTACCTGTGTCGTCATTGACTAAGTCTGCGGCCTCGGCATTGCCGATTATCTTCCCCTTTCTGAAAGTCACAAACTGTTCTGTGTCATTTATGACTTTAAGAACTATTGAGTCACCTTCCCCATATGTGGATGCAATTAGTACTTGCTTAAAAGCAAAAGGTTCAACAATATAGGACCCCCCGAATTTGGATTGCAGCTTCGCATGGACAAATCCTACAGTATTTGGCGGAACCACTGACCTTTTATGAATTACGACCTTGGAGACCTTGAGTCTATTTTCATCTTTATGAATTTGAATTGGTATGCTCTCATCACCTACAGATATTATGTTTTGACCTAGATCTATTACTGCGCCAAGAGGCTTCAAGATGTCTAACCCCAAAAGACAGGTATCAGAGATGGGTGCTACACAAACAGTAGCCAATATGGTATAAGAGCCTAATGTGATTGGAATATTAGATACCAGTTTACCCTTTATCGGCCCATCTCCAATTCCCTTCAAGACACAATGAGATTCAATCTCAGAACTACTATTGAAAGATTGAAAAATTGTATCTTTCACGACCGTGACCATGGCTCCACTATCAATAATAGCAGTTGTTGACTCGCCATTCACCAGAATGTCCACAGAAGCTGATAATCCCCTACTATGAGATGGTGATACCTCAAGCTCGATCTCAGAATGACCCTCACTTGATCGGACTAGGGTTGCTGGGTCTAAGCACCTAGTCCCTAGGAGTTTAAA
>JBEVXV010000650.1:0-2491 GCA_040505915.1 Sedimenticola sp.
CCATTCGCTGTTCATCTTGTGTAATCCTGGGTTGTTTTAAGGGCGCTTCAGCGCTCTTTCAAATATGACATTAACAAGTTCGCTGTATGAGCGGTGCTCTCACCGCGAAGGGCGTCGCAGAGCTACTGCTATACCCTATCGCCCCGAGGGCGGGGCTCCTGCGGGTGGGGAAACGGTCGCCGTTACTCCGCCTGGTAAAAACAACCCAAAAACAGGGTTAGCTGAATAGTTACTAGATTTCTTCATCTGTTTGCTCTGCGCGCTACTTCACAATGGTCTCGACCTAACCTAAAAGGGTATCATAGTGCTCTTTTCCTTACGCCATCGGTTGGATAAGGCCCCAGATTGTGGCGGCTGATCCGATCTACCTCTAATGGGGCCTCAATGCCGAAATACAATCCAGCACCCGGTGCGCTTGCGCTCTATAAAATTCGCCCGGCGCTTATCACTCAAGTCAGCGATAAGATCGATATTGAACTTGAAGGGGGCAAAGGCAAGCGGGTGCGTCCCAAGGATATTGAGATTCTCCACCCCGGCCCACTCCATAGACTGAGTGACTTGGCTCCCCTGGCGGGCAGTGTCGAAGAGGCGTGGGAGTTACTGGAGGATGGTGAGACCCAACTGGATGAGCTGGCCGAGCTGATCTACGGTGATTTCACCCCGGCAACTGCCTGGGCTGCCTGGGAGTTGGTGGCAGCGGGGCTCTACTTCGAGGGTACGCTGGAGAAGATCAGCGCTCGTAGTGAATCACAGATTGCCGCTGACCGTGCCGAGCAGGAGGCAAAAGCGGCAGCCGCCCAGGCCTGGGATAGCTTTCTTGGTCGTTTGAAACAGAGGAAGATTGAGCCTGAGGACCGGCAGCAGCTGATAGAGGTGGAGAGAGTCGCTCTCGGCCAGGCTAGTAAAAGCCGCATACTCCAGGCTCTTGAGCACCAGGAGAATCCGGTTAACGCCCACAAGATGTTGCTCGGTGTCGGCTACTGGCCAGCACGCTATAATCCATACCCCCAGCGTCAGTCACTGCCATTGGATAACCCGGAGCTGGAGATAGGCGCGTTTCCCGAAGAGGAACGGCTCGACCTGACCCACCTCGCTGCCTACGCCATCGATGACGAAGGGAGCGAGGACCCGGACGATGCCATCAGTCTCGATGGTGAGCGCATCTGGGTCCATGTGGCCGATGTTGCCGCCCTGGTGGCACCGGACTCAGCGCTGGATATGGAGGCGCGTGCCAGATCCGCTAACCTCTATCTGCCCGAAAGGGTGATCCATATGCTGCCACCTGCTGCCACCCACAAGCTGGGGCTCGGACTGCAGCAGGAGTCTTCGGCGCTCTCCATCGGTTTTACCCTGGATGAGACGGGTGGGGTCAATGATATCACCCTTGCCATCAGTCGCGTCAGAGTGACACGTTGCAGTTATGACGAGATTCAGTCGCGACTTCAAGAAGAGCCATTTGTCTCTATAAAGACGCAGTGTGACCGTTTTTACCAGCGCAGGATGGATGCCGGAGCGGCGGTTATCAATCTGCCCGAGGTGAGTGTCCGGGTGAAAGATGATGATATCCATATTAAACCCCTGCCGCGACTCGAGAGTCGGCAGATGGTAGCCAATGCGATGATGATGGCGGGGGAGGCGGTGGCCCGCTATGCGCTGGCCAATGAGCTACCGATACCCTTTGCGACACAGCCCCAGCCCGAGAATCCCAGTAGACCAGAGGGGATGGCTGCGTCATTCGCCTACCGCCGCCAGCTCAAACCTTCGCGTCTCAAAACCCTGGAAGAGCCTCACTCCGGTTTGGGGTTGGAGGTCTACGCCCGGGTCACCAGCCCCCTGCGCCGCTATCTCGATCTGGTGATACACCAGCAGTTGCGAGCCCATTTGCTGGGGCAGGAAGTCATGTCCCTTGAGCAGATTACCGAACGCATCGGTGCCGCTGAGGCAGTTGGCGGCGCTGTGCGCCGCGCAGAACGCCTCTCCAACAACCACTGGAAATTGATCTACCTCCAGCGCAATCCCGGCTGGCAGGGTCGTGCGGTGGTGGTCGAGGTGAGAGATAATCGCGCCACCCTCATCATCCCGGAACTGGCACTGGAGACAAAAATCCGCCTGCGCAATGAACTGCCTCTCGATGCGGAGGTAGCGGTGGTGGTTCGGGAGATCGACCTGGAAGATCTAACGGTCTGGTTCAGATTGGTCGAAAGTTAAATCGGCTAAGGTGCTTCTATTTCATGTTTTCTTGGGCTGCTCCCTATACTGGGTTTAGCAAAAATAGTAACTTCTCAAAAAGTCCATGCCATAGGGGTGCCGTAACCCCTTTTCAGGAGACGCGGTGATACGCTCACAGCAGCATCCCTGCTGCTGTACCTCCTGAAAAGGTGTCACTGTACCCACCTGAACGTTATCCATCTGCACTGGGTTATTGAGAAGTTACCCGAATGGAGCGGTCAACTGCGGAATCTAGGTTCAATGGACCGCTTCATAAAGCCGA
>JBEVXV010000651.1:0-23652 GCA_040505915.1 Sedimenticola sp.
GATGATTGATCGTTTGTGACAACCAGAGCGGCTTTCCGTAAAATCCACCCTTGAGTAGTTCCTCACGGGTGGATTTTTTACGTTTATGACTGACCTATTTGATTCGAGCTTCGAGGGTATCGAGCAGATGCCCCTCAAAACCTTTACGGAGAAGGCCTACCTGGACTACTCCATGTACGTCATTCTCGACCGGGCGTTGCCCCATATCGGTGACGGCCTCAAACCGGTACAGCGGCGAATCATCTACGCTATGTCGGAGCTGGGGCTCTCTGCGGCATCCAAGCACAAGAAATCAGCCCGTACCGTCGGTGATGTGCTGGGTAAATTTCATCCTCACGGTGACTCTGCCTGTTACGAGGCGATGGTGCTCATGGCCCAACCCTTCTCCTATCGTTATCCGCTGGTGGACGGCCAGGGTAACTGGGGTGCTCCCGATGACCCCAAATCCTTCGCCGCTATGCGCTACACCGAGGCGCGTCTGCGCCCCTATGCCCACTCGTTATTGCAAGAGCTTGGTCAAGGTACAGTCGACTGGGCACCCAATTTTGACGGTACGCTGAAAGAGCCTAAGGTACTACCTGCCCGGCTCCCTAACCTACTGCTCAACGGCACCACCGGTATTGCTGTCGGGATGGCCACCGATGTACCCCCGCACAATCTGCGTGAGGTGGCGGCTGCCTGCATCCACCTGCTGGAGAGCCCCTCAACCCCCCTTGAAGCGTTGTGCGAGCATATTCATGGGCCAGATTATCCCACCGAAGCGGAGATCGTTACCCCACGGGCTGATCTGGAGAAGATGTATCGCAGTGGCATAGGCAGTATACGCATGCGCGCCCGCTATGAGCGGGAGCAGGGGGATGTGGTGATTACCGCACTTCCTCATCAGGTTTCGGGTGCCAAGGTGCTGGAGCAGATTGCTCAGCAGATGCAGGCAAAGAAGTTGCCGATGGTCGAGGATCTAAGAGACGAGTCGGATCATGAAAAGCCCACCCGTCTGGTGATCGTTCCCCGTTCCAATCGGGTGGATGTCGAACGGCTAATGTCCCATCTTTTTGCTACCACCGACCTGGAGCGTAGCTACCGAGTCAACATGAATGTCATCGGCCTTAATGGCCGACCTCAGGTGAAGAACCTTCGTGACTTGCTCAAAGAGTGGCTGGAGTTCCGCTTCGATACGGTACGCCGCCGTCTCGACTACCGTCTCGGCAAGGTCAATGAGCGCCTCCACCTGTTGGATGGTCTGCTCATCGCCTTTCTCAACATCGATGAAGTGATTCGCATTGTCCGTAGTGAGGATGACCCCAAGGCGGAGTTGATCCTTCGTTTTGATCTGACCGAGGTACAGGCTGATTACGTCCTCGATACCAAGTTACGGCAGTTGGCGCGGCTTGAGGAGATGAAGATTAGGGCGGAGCAGGACGCGTTGGCAAAGGAGCGCGACTCTCTGGAGAAGACGCTGGGTTCAAAACAGCGGATGAAGACTCTGATTCGTAAAGAGATTGAGGCGGATGCGGAGAAGTACGGCGATGATCGTCGCTCCCCCATCGTTGAGCGTGAGGCCGCCGAGGCACTGGATGAGAGCGAATTGGCCCCAAGCGAGCCTGTTACAGTGGTGCTCTCCGAAAAGGGGTGGGTACGGGCGGCTAAAGGACATGATATCGATCCAGCAGGTCTCAACTATAAAGCGGGGGACAAGTATCTCGATTCAGCCCACCTGCGGAGTAACCAGCAGGCGGTATTTATCGATACTTTTGGGCGTAGTTACTCAATTCAGACCCATACACTGCCATCGGCGCGCAGTCAGGGTGAACCGCTGACCGGACGTCTCTCACCCCCCAGTGGTGCTTTGTTCACTACGGCTCTGGGGGGAGAGCCGGAGCAGTGGTATCTGGTCGCATCGGATGCCGGTTACGGCTTTCTGGTTAAACTCAAAGATCTGTTTGCCAAGAACAAAGCGGGCAAAGCCTTGCTGACGCTACCTAAGGGTGCAAAGGTGTTGCCGCCGGTTCCTGTTACTAATATAAAGAGTGATCGGGTTCTGGCAATCACCAACGAGGGACGGATGCTTGCCTTCCCCATCTCCGAACTGCCAGCGCTCTCCCGTGGTAAAGGTAACAAAATTATCGGTATTCCCGGCAAACGGGTGGAGAGTCGCGAGGAGTATGTGGTGGCTATCGCCAGTATTCCTGAAGGCGGGAGATTGACCGCCTTCTCAGGCAAGCGGCATATCACCCTGAAAGGATCAGATCTGGACCACTACCAGGGTGAACGGGGGCGGCGCGGTAATAAACTGCCCCGTGGTTTCCAGCGAGTGGATGGCGTGGCGGTAGAGTAAAACAAACCGTAGGAGTGGCGCCCTCGCCGCGAAGAACGTCGCACACGCCCTGCTAAACTCATCGCCAAGGACGGGGCTCCTGTAATGGTGGGGTTAAATATTATCCTAAAAGCAGGAGCGCCATTCGTCACCTCCCCCCATTTTTTAGGCATAAATCCCATCCAGAATTTGCCTGGTTTTACGACAAGAAGAATGGTGAATAATTACGCTGATAGTGCTTTTTTTGGCGAAGGAGTTCGCATTATCGCCCTCTTTTGAAAGAAATATGCAAAAAAATAGCGCTTGATAGGTCTATAAAAAAAGGTCAATCTACGGCAAATTGAGCCATTTTTCACCCGTTTCAAACCCTGTCATAAGCAAAGATTAGAATGGATCTACATGCTTTCTGGTTACAAGAGGGTGTATCAATATAACTATTTGATAATAAATGAAATAGTGGCCTTACAAGCGGTGCTTGAAAATAGCGATTACGGCCTTCATTTAGATACTATTTTCAGCAGTTTATACACTTTGTCTATTGGTATTTCTTATGGTAACGATAATAAAAAGTGAGCTTTGTTTGTTATTAAGATGCGATTCCTATGAGGTATCCTGTTGCCCTCAAATTACGGCAGATATTACGAGGCCATGAATGCTGATTCATCCTTCACATCAAAATCTGGAAGCGATCCGGGAATTGGAGCTGGCTACCGGTGAAACACTTACCGACTGTTATCAGTGCGGAAAGTGTACCGCAGGTTGCCCCGCCTCTATGGATACCCCCCCCAGCGTCCTGATTCGCAAATTGAAGCTTGGCCTCTATCAGCAAGCTCTGAATTCAGAATCGATCTGGTCTTGTATGGCTTGCCTTACATGCTCAGAACGCTGCCCCAAGAATGTCAGTCCTGCTGCCATTATCGAGGGGTTAAAGCTGATCCATCTACGAGAGATGGATCCTCGAGCGGATGTCGGTGCACTGGGGCAGGAGTTTTTGGCCCAATCGACGCAACAGGCCGTGGTCAGCGGTTTCCGTAAATTTATTTAAGGCACCTGAATGTCTTCTAAAGAACATATCCATATTCCCTACTACCCAGGTTGTACTCTGAAGAGCAAAGCCTTGGGCTTTGAACGCTCAGCCATGGATTGTGCGCGTGAGCTCGGTTTTGAGATGAATGAGTTGAAGGACTGGAACTGCTGCGGCGCCTCCTTCCCTCTGACCGACAGCAACCTGATGGGGCTTGCAGGCCCTACTAATGTATTGATAGAGGCAGAGCTTCATTGCAAGGAACATGAACTTGATCCTCGCGTAATCACCCTCTGCTCCTTCTGCTACAACACTTTGAAACGCACCACCCATGCTTTTAAGAAGAAGCCGGAGAAGCTGACAACACTCAACGCTTTTCTCGATCGCGAGTATCAGGGAAGCGTCAAGGTGGAGCACTACCTTGAGTACCTGAGAGATGGACTTGGTTTCGATAAATTGGCCGAAATGGTCAAGGTCGATATGAGCAGCTTTAAAGTGGCCCCCTATTATGGCTGTCTGCTGCTCAAGCCTGGCAAGGAGATCGGTCTGGACGATCCGGAAGAGCCCACCATCCTGCATGATTTTCTTGATGCACTTGGGTGTACCGTCGTCGATTTCCCCGGTCAGATAGACTGCTGTGGTTCCTACCTTGTTATGCGGGAGCCGGATAAGGCAAAGGCACTATCCAACGGTATCGTCGATGAAGCGGACGAATATGGTGCGGAGACTATTGTAACGGCCTGCCCACTGTGTCACTCAAATCTGGATAAGTGTCAGGCGCAAAGCGAGGGTGAGGGTATTCCCATACTCTACTTTACTCAGCTGTTGGCAATTGCTCTGGGCCTGAGTACCGAAGAACATAAATTTGAAGAACACCGCATCGATCCATTAGCGGTAATTAATTCCTGCGGCGTTGGTTTAGCTGCAGCCAAAGAACGCGCATAGGAGTCCACCCGTGGAAGCAAGTGGCCAAAAGATTGAAACTGTAATGGTCGGTGACCGGACGATTCCACCTGAGGGTGCCCGTTACATCACTATCTATATTATGGGGCAGGCATATCAAGTTCCTGAGACCCTGACCATCCTTAAAGCGATGGAGTTTGTCGGTTACCAGTACAAACGCGGTTGCGGTTGTCGTGGTGGCATCTGTGGCGCCTGTGGAACGGTCTATCGTAAACAGGGTGACCATACACTGCACACCGGTCTGGCCTGCCAGACAGTTGCAGAGGATGACATGATCCTGGCGCAGATCCCCTTCTTCCCCGCCAATCGGGCAGATCACGGTGGCGCTGATACCTCACTCCCTCCTGATCAGCAGATTGCGACACTCTATCCTGAGATTTTCCGCTGCGTCGGTTGTGGTACCTGTACCCGTACCTGCCCAATGGATATCGATGTGATGGGTTACATCGCTCACTTCAAACGGGGTGATGTGATGCGCGGAGCGAAGAGCTCCTTTGACTGCATCATGTGTGGGCTCTGTGTCAGCCGCTGTCCTGCCAACATCTCGCAGATGAATGTTGCCATGGCGGCGCGTCGTATAGCTGCCGGTCAGATGACCCCCCGTTCCGAGTCCACCAAGGCCCGTGCGGAGCAGGTCAACGCAGGCCGCTATGAGGAGATGCTGGCTGAACTGGGTCAGATGGATAAAGAGGAGCTGAAGAAGCTCTATGTCGAACGTGAGCGCGAGCCTGATCTCTCCCTGCCGGGTGAGTGGATGCCTCATGACCAGACCAAACTATAAATAGGGTATACCAATGCAAGAAGGTTACACTCCTGAGATGCTGGAGCTGATCAAGCGGGTAGAGGCGAGTCGCCCTGAACGCTTAGCTCAGTCGCGAGCCGGCAAAAGTTTCCCCGCCATGTCGATGGATGATCGTGACGTGGTTTTGAATGCGTTTCATCCCGACTACTCTGAAGTGGGCCGCCGCGCTCTGGGCCTCGGCCCCAATCAGGGTGAGGTCTACCCGGAAGAGCTGATTGATCTGCTGGAATCCCGCAGCATGCTCGAGTCTGTTTCGGTCGATGTTACCCAGCCTGACCTGGAGACCGATGTACTGGTGATCGGTGGCGGCGGTAGTGGTACGGCCGCAGCCCTGGCGGCGGCTGCTGAGGGTAAACAAGTGCTCATGGCGACCAAACTGCGTCATGGTGACTCCAATACAGTAATGGCGGAAGGTGGTATCCAAGGGGCTGATCAGGAGCCTGACTCCCCCTACTACCACTATCTGGATGTGATCGGCGGCGGCCACTTTACCAACGAGCCCTCGCTGGTAGCTGCAATGACCAATGATGCACCCCTGATTATTGAGTGGCTTGAGTCGCTGGGAATGATGTTTGATAAACACCCCGATGGTCGCATGAAGGTGCGTCATGGTGGTGGTACGAGTCGGAAGCGCATGCACTCCTCCGGTGATATGACCGGTGCTGAGATTATGCGTGTGGTGCGTGATGAATCGCGTAATCGCCCTGATCAAATCAAGGTACTTGAGTTTTCACCAGCGGTAGAGCTGCTGATGGATGACGATGGCCGTTGTGCCGGTGCCATCCTGCACAATCTTGAGACCTCCACCTTCCAGGTGGTTAAAGCCAAGGCTGTTATTATCGCCACTGGCGGTACCGGCCGTCTTCACTACCGAGGCTTCGCCTGTACCAACCATTATGGTGCTACCGGTGATGGCCTGGTGATGGCTTATCGTGCCGGCGCCAAGCTGGGCTATATGGATTCGGTACAGTACCACCCTACGGGTACCGCCTACCCAGAGCAGAATGTCGGCCTGCTGGTTACCGAGAAGGTTCGCGGCCTGGGCGGACAGTTGCTCAATATTGACGGTGAGCAGTTTGTCTTTCCGCTGGAACCTCGTGATGTCGAATCTGCCGCAATCATTCGTGAGTGCACGGGTAATGGTACGGGTATCCGTACTCCTACCGGTCGTCTCGGTGTTTGGTTGGATTCTCCGCTGATCGATCAGCTGCATGGAGAGGGAACTGTGCAGCGAGAGCTGCCGGCAAAATATATCCAATTCAAACGCTTTGGTATCGATATTGCCAAGGTACCGATGCTGGTTTATCCCACCCTGCATTATCAAAATGGTGGTATCGCCATTAACGACCAGTCTGAGAGCACTATTCCTGGACTGTACGCCTCTGGTGAGACCACCGGTGGAGTACATGGTCACAACCGCCTGATGGGTAATTCGCTACTGGACATCCTGGTGTTCGGTCGTCGTGCCGGACTCGCGGCGGCCAAGGCGATTAACGACGGCGCTGTCCCTGGGACTCCTAATATGGCGCATCTTCAGAGCTACGGTAAGGCGCTGGCCGATGCCGGACTGGATCGTGGGGTGTTGAGCCCGATGATTCTGCCTAACTACGCTACCGATGAGATTCGCAAACAGCGCTGGGACGTTCAGTCCCCGGTGATCTGAGCGGATAGACGGTAGGAGGAAGTACTATGGCTAAAATTGGGGTCTTTGTCTGCGACTGCGGCAACAATATTGCGCGCACGGTAGATACACCTGATGTGACGAGAGATGCCGGTGAGCAGAACGGCGTAGCTTTTGTCGAAAACCACAAGTTTATGTGCTCCAACCCAGGGCAAGAGGCCTTTAAAAAGGCGATCAAGGATGAGGAACTGGATGGCTGCATTGTTGCTGCCTGTAGTCCAAAGATGCACGAGGCCACCTTCCGCAACGCGGCAGAGGCGGCGGGACTCAACCCCTTCCGGGTGGAGATTGCCAATATCCGTGAGCACTGCTCCTGGGTACATGACGATAAAGAGATCGGCACGGCCAAGGCGAAAGACCTGACCAAGATGATGGTCGAGCGGATCAAGTTTAACCGCCCCCTCAAACGTTACCGTATGCCGCTGACCAAGCGCACCCTGATCATCGGTGGTGGTATCGCCGGCATCCAGGCGGCGCTGGATCTCGCCAATGCCGGTTATCCGGTCAGTATCGTAGAGCGTGAGCCCTCCCTCGGCGGCAACATGGCGCGCCTGTCGGAGACATTTCCTACTCTCGACTGCTCCCAGTGTATTATGACGCCGAAGATGGTGGAGGTGCAGAACCACCCCAATATCACCGTCCACGCCTATGCGGAGATGGAGAGACTGGACGGCTATATCGGAAACTTCCGTGCCACCATCCGGCAGAAAGCCAAGTCGGTAGTCGATTCCGAGTGTACCGGCTGTGGTGAGTGCTGGGAGAAGTGTCCGTTTACCGCTGAGAGTGAGTTCGATATGCACCTCAATCCGCGTAAGCTGATCTATATGCCTTTCCCCCAGGCGGTGCCGACCGTTCCGGTGATCGACCGGGCGAACTGCCCCAAGTTCCTGAAAGATTCGTGCGGCCTATGTGCTGATGTGTGTGGTCCCGACTGTATCGACTTCACACAGCAAGATGAGATAATCGAAGAGGATTTCGGTGCGGTGATCGTTGCCACCGGTTTCAAGCTGATGCCCAACGTCTACCCCGAGTATGGTGGTACGCGGCCCCAGCACATGACCCCAAAGAAGATGACCAAGAAGCTGAAAAAGCTGCAGCCGCGATCTACTGCAGGGCGCTTGGTGGATGTCATTAATGGCTTGGAGTTTGAGCGACTCGCCTCTGCTTCCGGTCCTACCGGTGGTGAGATTCGTCGCCCCTCAGATGGAAAAAAACCCAAAGCGATCGCCTTTATCGCCTGTGTTGGTTCCCGTGACTGCAACAAGGGAGTGGAGTACTGCTCCAAGATCTGTTGTATGTATACCGCCAAACACACCATGCTCTACAACCACAGCGTGCATGATGGCAAGGCCTATGTCTTCTACATGGATATACGCGCCGGTGGTAAAGGCTACGAAGAGTTTATCAATCGAGCCCAGGGTGACGGCACGGAATATATTCGCGGGCGTGTTTCGCGTCTGTCGAAAAAGGGTGACCAGATTCTGGTTAAGGGTGCTGATACCCTGCTGGGTGAAGCGGTAGAACTCGAAGTGGATATGGTTGTTCTTGCTACGGCTATGGTGCCTCATGAGAGTGCCATCGATCTGGCCAAGATGATCGGCATCAGCTATGACCAACATGGATTCTACTCCGAGCAGCATCCCAAGCTGATGCCAGTGGACTCCTCCACGGGTGGTATCTATCTGGCGGGTGCCTGTCAGGGAGTGAAAGATATCCCGGAGACGGTAGCCCAGGCATCGGCTGCAGCATCCAAGGTGATGCAGCTCTTCTCCAAAGAGGAGCTGATGCGCGAGCCGGAAGTTGCCATTGTCGATCAGTCCCACTGCATGAACTGCTGGGATTGCGTCACTGTCTGCCCCTACCTGGCCATCAGCCGGGAGGAGAAGAGAGACCGCAACGGCAACCTGCAGAAGATGGTCGCCAGCGTCAACCCGGGGCTGTGTCAGGGATGCGGTCTCTGCAATACCGTCTGTCGCTCCAAAAGCATATCACTTCAGGGATATACCGATGAGCAGGTGTATGCCCAGATTACCGCCTTCGACGGAGTTTTCGTTTAAATCATGAGTAAGAAGATCGAAAGACACAGCTTCGAACCGAAGATTCTTGGGTTCGTCTGTAAGTGGTGTACCTACTCGGGTGCTGACCTCGCTGGCACAAGCCGCATGGACTACTCGCCCAATGTGCGTATGGTGCGTCTGCCCTGTTCCGGTCGTATCGACCCGCAGTTCCTGATCAAGGCGTTTGAACAGGGTGCTGACGGTGTGATTGTCTCCGGTTGTCACCCAGGTGATTGTCACTACAACGAGGGCAACTACTACGCCCGTCGGCGTAATCTGGCATTCCGTGAACTGCTTGAGTTCAACGGTGTCGATATTGACCGCCTTGAGTTCTCCTGGATTTCAGCCGCAGAGGCGATCAAGTGGACCAAGGTTATCGATAAGTTTACCGACCGAGTGCGTGAGCTGGGCCCTCATACGGCCTATGACGCACTGGTTGATCCGTATGCTGATCGTCTGGTTAAAGAGGGCGCATCAACATGATTCAAGAGCTTCGTAAACAGGCAAAAGAGCTGCTTGAGTATGGTGAGCTGGATGTTGTAATCGGCTATGCTGAAGGCAGCGATCCAACCCGTACTTCGCCCATTTTTGTGCGTAAAGCAGAGGATGTCGATCAGCTGGTTTTTGACGCACGCTGTATCAACTCCCTCCCGCTCTACCTTAATAAAAGGCATGAGTACCCGCAAAAGGGTTTGAAGAAGACCGGCATTTTTGCCAAGGGCTGCGATGTTCGCGCCATCACCCAACTGATCGCAGAGAATCAGCTGACTCGTGAAGAGGTCTATATTTTCAGCGCCCCCTGTGAAGGTGTGGTCTCACACCCGGAAAATTGGGATGGCTCACTGCATGAAGGCAACTGTGCAAGCAAATGCAGCAGCTGCGATGTAAAGATACCGGCAGATGCCGATTGCTACGCTGGTGGCGAGCTGCCCAATATGGAGCGCAGTGAGCCCTACCAGGCATCTGCCCCGCAACTCATCAATCTGATAGGCATGGCGAAGGATGACCGCTTCGCCTTCTGGCGCAACGATTTTGATCGCTGCTTCAAGTGTTATGCATGTCGTGAGGTGTGTCCCCACTGCTCCTGTAATATCTGCATCACCGACCGGACCCAGCCCAATTGGATCGATCAGGCACCACACCAGAAGGGTGTTTTCGCCTGGCACATGACCCGGGCGATGCATCTGGTTGGACGCTGCACCGGCTGTGGTGAGTGTACACGGGCCTGCCCGGTCGATATTCAGGTAGATCTGTTTAACCAGCGGATGAAGGAGGTGATCCAGCAGACTTACGGCTATAAATCTGGATACTCCGAGTCAGAGAAGCCACCACTGATCACCTATAAAACAGATGATCCGCAAGAGTTTATCCGTTAGGCCTATGTAATTATGAAAACGGCAATTATCAACAAGAGCGACATCGACCAGTGTATCGACCTGCTATCCCAGGCCGATTATCGGGTTATCGCGCCTCGCCTCCAGCCAAGACTGGATGGACCGGATGGCATCGACATCAATCTGTTTCAGGAGCTCAAGTCAGGGGAGGCACACGCCATTGGCGAAGGACTCTCCACCACCGGGATCAAAGAGTTTCTCTTTGCCAAGCATGAACCCCTCTTCGCCTATGAGAAAAAAGGCAAGAAGATCAACATTACGCCGGTAAGCCACGACTTCCCACGTACTGTGATCATGGGTGTCCGCCCCTGTGATGCGGCATCTGCAATCTCTCTGAATGCCGTCTTCTCCGATGCCAATGTCGGCTATGAAGATACGCTTTTCACCAAGCGCCTTGAGAAGACGACCTTTGTTACCTACTCATGTAACGATCCGGATGCCAGCTGCTTCTGCACCTCGGTTGGCTTGGCGCCCGATAGTGACAAAGGCTCCGATCTGCATATGACGGAGATCGGTGATGGCCGGATTCACCTGGAGGTGAAGAGCGAGAAGGGAGAAGCGCTGGCTGAAATTCTGGAGTCACTGCTCCAGGGTGAGGGCGATCAAAAGGCAAGAGAGGAGGCAGGTGTTGCGGCCCAGGAGAAGATATCCCGCATTCGCAATGCCCACCCAATCAGAGCTTGGCTGGATGATACCACCAACTTCGAAGATGAGATGTGGCAACGGCTGGGTGAGAAGTGCCTGGGCTGTGGTGCCTGCACCTTTGAGTGCCCAACTTGTCACTGCTTTGATATGGTCGATGAAGACCGTGGTGGCAAAGGCTACCGGGTCAAGTTCTGGGACTCATGCCAGTTCGACCACTTCACGCTCCACGCCTCTGGTCACAATCCCAGAGATTGGCAGTTCAAGCGCTACCGTAACCGCTTTAGCTGCAAGTTCAAGATTTATGAAGAGAAATTCGAGGCGAAGGGGTGTGTAGGCTGTGGCCGTTGCATTCGCGGCTGTCCAGTCAATCTTGATATTACCGAATATATGGCGGAGGTTGCCCATAAAGCGGCAATTCCTGCAGCCATGCTGACCGATCCAAGTTACGAGTAGTGCAGAGGAAAATACCTGTGTCGAACATCTATCAGCCTCACCTGATGACCATCAAGAGTGTCATACAGGAGACCCCGGACATCAAGACCTTCCACCTGGTATTCCAGGATGAGGAGATGCGGAATAATTTCCGCTTCGAGACCGGGCAGTTCGCCGAATACTCCGCCTTTGGTGCCGGTGAAAGCACCTTTTGTATCGCTTCGTCCCCCACTCGAATGGACTATATCGAGTGCTGCTTCCGCAAGACAGGTAAGGTCACCAATGCGTTGTTTGATTTGTCCGAGGGCGATACTATCGGATTTCGTGGCCCCTATGGCAACGTCTTTCCACTGGATGATTTTGAGGGTAAGAACCTGATCTTTATCGGTGGTGGTATCGCCTTGCCGCCGTTGCGTTCAGTGATCTGGAATGTTCTCGATACCCGGGATCGTTTTGGAGACATCTCTATCGTATATGGTGCGCGCAGCATCACTGATTTGGTCTACAAGCGTGAGCTCAAAGAGTGGCATGAGCGTGATGATGTCACCCTGGTGAAAACGGTCGATCCCGGTGGCGAGACCCCCGACTGGGACGGACACGTTGGCTTTGTACCGACGGTGCTAGAGAACGAGTTTGCACCCAACCCGGAAAATACAATCGCCATTGTTTGTGGTCCACCCATCATGATCAAATACACCTTTGAAGCACTCGAGCGACTGGGCTTCAAACAAGATCAGATGATTACAACCCTGGAGAACCGCATGAAGTGTGGTTTGGGTAAATGTGGCCGCTGCAATATTGGCTCTACCTATGTCTGTATCGATGGCCCGGTGTTCTGGGCAGAAGAGATTGCAGAGATGCCCCAGGAGTTTTGATCTCTGGGGGAGTGTGGCTCTGTTCATACTCCCGCAGATATAAATCCAGTCACTACGATGGCCCTATTCAATGGGCCAAGCTCCACTCACTGGATTAATTATTGAATAGGGCCGAAACCGGCCCTGCTGTACCCGACCTACCAAGAAACCTGAAAATTAAGTAATGAGCGGCTGTTTTGTGCTCAGAATAGAGAGATTTGAATATAAAACCACGCTGATAGTGTAGTTTTTGGTGTCACTATCACCGTTGATTTTCACGCGTTCAAGTGAAATTCAATGCTTTCGCATTTATTCATTGCTTTTTTAATGATTTCTGGTGGATTTTTAGAACTCGCTAATAAATAATAGCGGGCTGCGGTGTCTCTGGGCGTATTTAAAAACGTATTACAAACCCTGGCACTAACTGAATTTTGAACCTAACCCTAATATAGAAGGGCCTGGAGGCTGAGATGTCTAAACCCAACATGGTAACCCTCGATGGTATCGAGGCGGCTGCCCACGTTGCCCACAAGACCAATGAAGTGATCGCAATCTACCCCATCACCCCCTCCTCGGGAATGGGCGAGTTGAGCGATGAATTCTCAGCCAAAGGCAGAACCAACCTGTGGGGTACCATCCCACAGGTTACCGAGATGCAGCATGAGGGCGGGGCTGTCGCCACCGTCCACGGTGCGCTCCAGACCGGCTCACTGACGACGACATTTACTTCGTCACAGGGTCTACTGCTGATGATCCCCAGCATGTATAAGATCGCGGGTGAATTGACACCCTCGGTAATCCATGTGGCTGCCCGTGCCATCGCTGCTCAGGGGCTCTCCATCTTCGGTGACCACTCCGATGTGATGTCCACCCGTGCCACCGGTTACGCCATGCTCGCCTCAAGCAATCCCCAAGAGGTGATGGATATGGCGCTGATCAGCCAGACAGCCACCCTCGAGTCACGGATTCCTTTCCTGCACTTCTTCGATGGATTCCGCACCTCCCATGAGGTGGTTAAAGCGGAGCTTCTGGAAGATGATGTGATGCGGGCAATGCTTCCGGATCAGCTGATCCGTGATCATCGCAACCGCTCCATGAGCCCGGACAGACCCGTGATACGCGGTACCTCCCAGAATCCTGATGTCTACTTTCAGGGTCGCGAGACCGTCAATATCTACTACCAGAAGACCTCTGGCATAGTCCAGGCGGCAATGGACCGTTTCGCTGAACTGACCGGGCGTCAGTACCACCTGTTCGATTACTACGGTGCAGAAGATGCAGAACGCGTCATCATCCTCATGGGCTCCTCCATTGATATCGCTGATGAGGCGGTAGAGAAGCTGGTAGCTTCAGATGAGAAGATTGGTGTGCTCAAGGTCAGGCTTTACCGTCCCTTCTCGCCAGCCGATATGATTGCTGCACTGCCAGCCTCTGTGAAGAAGATTGCGGTACTGGATCGCTGCAAGGAGCCCGGCTCCGATGGCGAACCCCTCTATAAAGATGTAATGACTGCTCTGGCAGACCATATGAGTTCTGACGAGCCCAGATTTGAGCGTATGCCTAAGGTTGTGGGTGGGCGCTATGGTCTCTCCTCTAAAGAGTTTACCCCGGCGATGGTCAAGGGGGTCTTCGACGAGTTGTCAAATGCACGGCCGAAAAACAGCTTCACCGTGGGTATTATTGACGACGTGACCCACTCCAGTATCGACTGGGATCCCGCCTTCCAGACCATCGACACCGAAAAGGTGACTCAGTGTGTCTTCTACGGCCTGGGTGCAGATGGTACCGTCAGTGCCAACAAAAACTCGATCAAAATTATTGGGGAAGGGACCGACCTTTATGGTCAGGGCTACTTTGTATACGACTCCAAGAAGGCCGGTGCGGTCACCGTTTCACACCTGCGTTTTGGACCTGACCCGATTCACTCCTCCTACCTCATAGCAAATGACCAAGCCTCCTTTGTGGCCAGTCATCAGCCGATCTTCCTTGATCGTTACGATATGCTGGATATGGCGCGAGAGGGTGCGGTCTTCCTGATCAACTCGCCAGCAGCCCCGGACCAGGTGTGGGGCACTATGCCGCGCAAGATGCAGCAGCAGATCATCGACAAGAAGATCCAGGTCTATAGCATCGATGCCTACAAGGTAGCTGCCGACACCGGCATGGGCCGTCGCATTAACACCATCATGCAGACCTGTTTCTTTGCCATCTCCGGCATTTTGCCCAGAGATGAGGCGATCACCAAGATCAAAGAGGCGGCTGAGAAGAGCTATGGCAAAAAGGGTGTTGCGGTGGTTGAGAAGAACTACCAGGCGATCGATGCCAGTGTCGCTAATATGCACCAGATTGAGGTGCCTGAGACCGCCAGTTCCACTATCGAAGTGCGGCCCCCGGTTCCTGCCCACGCCCCCGACTTTATCCGCCAGGTTACCGGCGAGATTATCGCCGGTCGTGGTGATAGTATCCCGGTGAGCATGATTCCTGCCGATGGCACCTGGCCCTTGAGTACCGCTGCCTGGGAGAAGCGTACCCTCGCCAGAGAGATTCCGGTGTGGGACGAGGAGCTCTGCATCTATTGCGGTAAGTGTGTCTTTGTCTGCCCCCATGCGGCGATCCGCAGCAAAGTGTTCGATGTTGCGTTGACCGAAAATGCCCCTGAGACATTTAAACACATCAAGATCAAAGGCAAGACCTTCGAAGAGAACGAGCACATCACCTATCAGGTTGCCCCAGAGGATTGCACCGGCTGTGATCTCTGTGTTGATATCTGCCCGGCTATCGATAAGACCAACCCCAAGCACAGGGCACTGGATATGATGCCGCTGCCACCGCTGCTCGAAGAAGAGGTAAAGAACTGGGACTTCTATCTCAGCCTGCCTGAGTATGATCGTAGAAAAATCAACTGGGGCACAATGAAGACCGCGATGCTGGCAGAGCCGCTGTTTGAGTTCTCCGGTGCCTGCGTCGGTTGTGGTGAAACACCCTACGTCCGCCTTGCGACACAGCTGTTTGGTGATCGTATGGTCGTTGGTAACGCCACCGGTTGCTCCTCCATCTACGGCGGTAACCTGCCTACCACCCCCTATGCCACTAATGCAGAGGGGCGTGGTCCTACCTGGAACAACTCACTGTTTGAGGATACTGCTGAGTTTGGTCTCGGTTTCCGCCTCTCTATTGATCGTCAGGCAAGCTATGCCAAGACCCTGATGGAGAGTATGCAAGAGCAGATCGGTGCTGAGTTGGTAACTTCTGTGTTCGAAGCGGATCAGTCTAGTGAGCCAGGTATCTTCGAGCAGCGTGAGCGCTTGAAACGGGTCAAGGATCAGATCAAGAGCGTAGAGACAGAAGAAGCGCGTAATCTTGAGTCGGTAATCGACAACTTGGCCAAGAAGAGTGTCTGGATTATTGGTGGTGACGGTTGGGCCTACGATATCGGCTATGGCGGCCTCGACCATGTCCTCGCCAGTGGTGAGAACGTCAATATCCTGGTACTTGATACCGAGGTCTACTCAAATACCGGTGGACAGATGTCCAAGGCGACACCGAAAGGTGCCATCGCAAAATTTGCTGCCGGTGGTAAGCCATCACGCAAGAAGGATCTAGCCATGATCGCCATGGCCTACGAGAGCGTCTATGTTGCACAGGTCGCCTACGGTGCCAAAGATGTGCGTACCCTGAAAGCGTTCCTGGAGGCGGAGTCATATGATGGTGTATCCATCATCATCGCTTACTCCCCCTGTATCGCTCAGGGTATCGATCTGACCACTAACCATCAGGCCCAGGAGTTGGCAGTCAATAGTGGTCACTTCCCACTCTTCCGCTACGACCCTCGTCTACCCGCTAAGGGCAAGAACCCGCTGCAACTGGACTCTAAAGAGCCATCGATTACCTTGAAAGAGTTCATGAAAACTGAAACACGTTTCAGCCTGCTTTACCGGACCCATCCTGAAGCAGCAGAAGAGCTTGCAACCCAGGCTCAGTCAGACGTGTTGAAGAAAGTGCATCACTACAAACAGCTAGCAGCACTCTCCATGGAAGAGCCTACTGGCGAACAGTAAGCACAATGTGATCGAGTGGGGCGGCGGCAACTAGCCGAAGCCCCACTTCCCCCCCTCCGTAGGAGCGGCACCCCGCCGCTAAGAGCGTCGCACATGCCATGCTCTATTCCATCGCTCTGAAGGCTGGACTCCTAATGTTTGATTTTACCATAGGTGACAAGATAGCCACTGTGTGATGAGAGCAGGTCTCGGGAATACGCGATACTTGCCAAATACCGATAGGGTCACTATTGATTTAGTTGGTAGGAGGGACATCTTTCAGGCTGAGCAAAAAGGTTATGAGCAATAGGGAAAAGTCTTGCTTTTTGCCTTCCTAACTATCAAGGCAAAACCAGACCCCGTATTTCCTGTGGTGAAAAATGTGACTCTATAGAAGGTAAATCAACGCTCTCTATAATCACGCATCCTGGCTTTTGCGACAGCCCCAATGGAGAAAGGGAGCAGCAGGGCACCACTAAAACCCACTCTCCCGAATCACTACGCTCTGAATAAGCCGCCAAACACGTCGAGCCATACTCTGGGCATGCCCCTGCACCACCACCACGCCACGCAGCACCTGTTGCTGTTGGTTCTTAGTAGCTATCAATGGATCAAGTAAAATACGGTAATGTGGTGATGTGGGTGCAAGCGTCTGCTTCTCTGCATCCCGGGTGGCAATCAGGCCACCATGGCGTTTAGCCAGCAGCCTCTGCTCGAGAATTTTTGCCGATGTACCATCAACTGCGACAAGGCGACAATCAATAGGGGATATCTCTGCAATGTCGGGGTAGAAGCGCGCACTGCTACCGATGGGTACGCGGCTCAACGCCTCTTCCGGCAGATAGCCTTCGATCACCGGTTGCCCCTCTCCGGTAATCTGGATAATAGGCATATTGGCAGCTAACCACTGCCCCTCTTTTTCAAACTCCATCGGCTCAGAGATCCAGCCGCTAAACGGTGCCCTTATCTCCAGCTGATCCAGCTCCTCAAGAAGACCTGAGAGGTTTTCTATTACCGTGCGCAACTCCTCTTCTGCCACCAATCTGCGTACACTTAAGCGGCCACTGATTCCGGCATTGGCCACCTCCCACTGCAGCAGGTTACGGCGTCGCTGGGTACGGCGGATCTTATACTCCAACTCTGGGTTTTCAAGCACCATCAGGCGCTCACCCTCTGTGACATGCTGCCCGTGGCGGGTATCCACCGATTGAATGCGCGCTGCACGAGGGGTAAATACGATGGCGCTATTCACCGGAAGCATCACCGAAGAGACCGCAATATCACTGTGCCAGGGGGTAAAGAAAAGCCCGATCAGAAGCAGCAACAAGCCCATTGTTATGGCACTGCGAAGATTAAACTTCCCCTCTTTTCCACGCTTCCACCAAGCCATCAACTCCCCCATTACAGGCCGTAAAATAAACCACCACATCTCCACAGCAAAAAGCAGAATACCCAGTGCCTTGAAGAAAAAATAGTAAACCAGTACAGCAATGCCAAGAAACAGAAACAGCCGGTAGACCCAAACGGCAAAGGCGAACCCGATCAAAAAACGATGCAGCTTTGATGGCAGCTGTTCCGGTACCTGCTCACCCCAGCCAAACAGCGACTCTCGTAAGCGCCAGCGCCCCAGGGCAAAGGCACGTTCAAACAGGTTGTCTATACGCAATATATCAGAAAGCAGATAGTAGCCATCAAAGCGCAGAAAAGGGAGCAGATTGATTGCCAGTGTTCCGATCCAGGTGGTAGTTGCTATGAGAAATACGGCTGACCGTCCAACGCCGTCGGGTAAAAAACTCCATAAAAGTGTCGCCAGAAAAGCAACACCCAACTCAGCGATCATTCCGGCCGATGAGATGGCGATGCGTGCCCGCCGTGAGGGTAACTTCCAGGCATCGGTCACATCGGTGTAGAGCACCGGCCACATCACCAGAAACGCCAGCCCCATGCTCGCTACGCGGCAACCATAACGATGGGCAGTATAGGCGTGTCCCAACTCATGGATCGCCTTGGCGAAAAATAGCGCCAGGGCAAACCAGAACATCCCTTCAAGGGAGAATAGATCAGTGAGTGAGTGGATAAAGTGATCCCACTGGCGACCTGCGAGAAACAGTCCAAGCCCCCCAAGCGACAACGCAAGCCAGCGTACCCATGGCCGATAGAGCCATGCGATCCAGGGATAGGTAAGGGTCAAAAAAGCATCAGGATGGAACAGTGGTATACGAATAAACAGGTAGTTCTTAAGTAGCCATTGCAGATACCCCACCTGGCGTCTTTTCTTCGTCTCGATCAACTTTGCCGTGCCCCCTTCACCCTGAGGAAGGTGAAGATTATGCTGGCATAGAAACTCCGCTACATGGGAGACATCCTGTTCAGTGAGATGAAGGCCTGTCGTCTCACAGACATGCTCAGCCACCCCTTGGGCTGTTCCATACTCCCATTGACTGAGAATCTCATAGACCTGAAACCCGATCTGAAAAAAGCGGTTGTTGACGGGGTCGTGCAGTGTCCAGGTAGGTGCCCCACCGATACCCGCAGGGCCAGCGTTAAGTCTCAGCTCCTGCCGTAGCCGTGGCAACCGCTCATCATCCAACCGTCAGACCCCTATCCAGCGGCGCATGGCCGATAACGGCCTGCGCAAGAGATAATAGAGCAGGCTCACCTCTTCGCCATAGATCTTGGCCGTACCCTTGAGCCCGATGCGCGGGGGTGTTACTCCATCAAGAAAGCTGGCTAATACCCGGTAAGCCATCGTACCTTCCGGAGTGGGTTGTGCCTCAAAGCCCGCACGATGCAGGGTAGCGGCGAGAGGCCGATCTGGAGTAATCGCAAGGAACAAGCGCACCTCAGCTCCTTTCTGGAGAGAGATGGCATCATCCACGGTCACCAGCACCTCAAGTTGAACCTTTTCGGGATCGGCGATGGTCAATATCCGCTCCCCCGTCTGTACCGGACGCCCCACCCAGTCCGATGGATCGTTGTAGATGGCGATACCGGCACGACCTGCCTTTATCTCCATCTGTTTCAACAGCGTATCCAGATAGCTGACCTCCTCCTTCTGCAGATCCCGTTTCCCCTCAAGCAGGGTCACCAGGGCCTTGGATTCGGCATCGAACACCGCTTTTTGCGCCATCTGCCGATACTCGGCTTCGGCCACAGCAAGCTTGCGTCTGGCCACCGCAAAACGGCTGAGGATTAAAGTTGGATCGAGCTTCAGCAGCGGTTGATCCTGGGTCACCACCTCATTGGGATCCACCTGCATGATATCGACCACCCCGTCAGTAGGCGCTCTCACTTCCAGTGCCTCCAGTGGGATCACCTCTGCCGGGGCCAACACCGAGAGTCGTACCGGTGTCACCACCGTGACCCCAAGAGCGACTGCCGCAAGAAACGGGAGCCGCCACCCCTTACTCAGTGCAGCGAGGTGCCTGCGTACGCCCTTACCCCTGCGCAACGCCTGCCAAGCATGGGCATAGGCATCACAGATATGCTCAGCAAGACTCAGTTCATACTCCAGGAAGGGCTCGTCCCGTAGCAACAATAGCTCTCCCAGATACTCCCCAGAGGGTGCCTTGAGCGGCCCCCAGAGCCCATGGGCTGGAAACCAGTCAGACCATCCGGGGCAGACCTCCTCATCACTATCCCGTGCATCCAGGATACGGGGAACCCGGTCTGAAAAGCGGCGCTCCAATCTTGGCATGGTACGCCTTAACCATTGAACCATAGGCGCGTCTTTCTCCACCTGAGATACCCCGGATACGGCACTTAACCGCCCCCGACCATCACGGCTCTCCCACAGAATGCACTGGCGATAGGCAATCAGGTTGTGCGTCTCATTGACCAGGATAAATCCAAGCTCCTCCAGATCCTCGGCCCGACGCGCCCGCTGCTCCAGGTTGAGCATAACGCTCAAACCCTCCAGTTGCCGCTGCAAATCTCTGCTCACGGATTTGTCCCAATAAGGGCGCGGCCGCTCATGCCTGGGCGCAAGCTGGCATCACCATCAACGATCTTGGCATAGAGCTTAACTGACTGACTCACCGGATCGATCCAGGCTCCAATCTCCGTGACTTCTGCACCATGGCGACTCTTGGTCTCATCCAGCTCGACAAAAAATGCGTGCCCCTTCTTCAGCCAGGTCAGCCAGTGCGATGGAACGATCATCTCCACCTCAAGATCCAACGGATTAACGATCTTCATCAACGGCTCACCCCGCTGTACATACTGGTGATTACGAACATGCAACTCCGCCACCTGCCCGGAAAATGGCGCGATGATGCTGCATCTGCGTACCCGGGCCTCAGCCGCCTTAAGCTCCGCCTTGGCTCTATTGACTTCCGATTTCGACTGCTCCAGGGTAATGGTGCTCAAAGTACCCAGCTCATCCAACCGCCTGTTCACCGTCAGGCTCTTGCGGGCGAAATCCAGCACCGCCTGCTCCCGGTCTCTAAGTGCCAACTCCTCACCACAGATAAAGGCCACCAGCGATGCCCCTCTCTTGAAAGAGGCCCCTTCACGCAGATTCATACGCAGAATGCGCCCATCCATCTCAGCTGAAAGCGTGGTGAACTGCCGTGGCATCACATGGGCGCGCAGTACCGTATCCTCGGGCTCGGCGGCGGGAGCGTTGAGCGCTACTGCTGCTAACATCAACCCTGTCGTAAACAGCCTTGGGAGGAAAGCTGACCGGGATGGGTGGTAACGTCTCATAAAGTATTTGATCATAAGTAGCTCGATTTTTTATGGGCGGGTAACTTTCTACCATGAATTGTAACTCAATTTTTACAGTTCAAATGACAAAGTGAATGAGTAACTATTCAGTACCGGGCTCCGATCTTATTGTAGGAGTGGTCTCTCGGGCTGGGGGGGGCTGCTACGTTGATCGCAGCAAGCCATCTATAACCTCATAATTCATAATAAGCCAATTCTATTACCCCCACGATATTCTTTTCTACTTTAGATTTAGGAAATTACCCGTTCGGCCGATACAGTTGTATGCACTGAGTTCTTGTCTAGGTTTTGTTAATGAACAGTAAATGGGGCAATAAACTACTATTGGAAGATGGTAGTAATAAGCATCACAAACAAGGCAGATACAATGAAATGGTAGATTGCCGGATGATGCTGGAGGGGAATCTCCTGCTACGGGCTCTGGAACCCCATATCATGCTTGATGCCGCAGCATTGGCCAGTGGGTTGAATACTGCTGACGCAAGTAATGGTGATAGCGTGCTGAAGATGGGCGATAGTCAGCTTAATAGCGATACCCTCGAAATCTATCGTGAATCACTTGCCGCTATTGGCAATGCACCGACGGCTGATGGAGATATTCTCCTCTATGGCTGTGATGTGATACAGAGTCACTTCGGTCTGGATTTTATTTCAGCAGCTGGCAGAGATCACCGGTGCTGGTGTGGCGTAGTGCAGGCAGATTGCAGTAAACAGCGGGGAGTGTGCGATGTTTATCGCGGCAAGTGCACCTCTCCTACAGGAAGGTATGCCGCTCCATCTACTTTGGACGCAAACGACTCCAGCCCATTGCAATCGTATTATGGAGCTAAATATATAACAGTTTTATATCTCATGATGAGGTTTCATAGTGAACCTCTTCTTAAATCTAACTTGCATTAGGATGCTGTCATGGCAGATGACGAAAAAAAATCATTAGATAGTAAAGAGACCACCGATAATGCGGTAAACCTAGCTGGGAGCGAAGATAGCCTAAATGACGCTAAAGATTATGGTGATGTCCAGGCGACTGAGTCAGGTGGTGACACGATCACAGATATCAGTCAGAAAGAAGAGAGCCTGAATGATGCCAAAGATTATGGTGATGTCCAGGCGACTGAGTCAGATGGTGACCTGATCACAGACATCCGTCAGAAAGAAGAGAGCCTGAATGATGCCAAAGATTATGGTGATGTCCAGGCGACTGAGTCAGATGGTGAAACGATCACAGATATCCGCCAGAAAGAAGAGAGCCTGAATGATGCCAAAGATTATGGTGATGTCCAGGCGACTGAGTCAGATGGTGACCTGATCACAGACATCCGTCAGAAAGAAGAGAGCCTGAATGATGCCAAAGATTATGGTGATATCCAGACGACTGAGTCAGATGGTGACCTGATCACAGATATCCGTCAGAAAGAAGAGAGCCTGAATGAAGCACAAGAGTACGGTCATATTCAGGTTTCAGAGTCAGGTGATGACCATGTTGTTGATATACGACAGACTGCCGGGGCAATAGTGGCAGCTGAAGAGGCAATAAGGGAACACGAGAGAAATAGGGCTGAATTTATAGAAGAGATAATTGAAGAGTTACCTGAAAAAGAGTCAAGTGTTACAAGAGATAAAAAAAATACCGATATAGAGTTACTTGAAGATACATTTACAGTTCACCCTGTAACTTTCAAAGCATCTAAACTTCTTGAAGGTATTACTGATGAAGAGTTAAAGAATCAAAAAATCATTGATATCACCATAGATACTGAGGGTGATAGCATCATTGTTATTGGTCATGATGATGAAGATGATGATACCTATACCTTCATTCCGGATCCGGATGACCCCTTCGAGGAAGGTGATATACCACTGATATTAACCGTGACTGACGGTGATAAAACAACCACTCTCAAGACCTCGTTTAAACTCCCAGTAGAAGAAGAGTTTGTAAATAGTATTGTAGAAATATCGGACATGACAGAGTTCGTTATGGATGAAGACGGTAAAATCCAGATTACTGAGGATGAACTTCTTGCAAACGCCTTTGATTCAGATGGCGATGTTTTAACCATTGAAGACCTTGCGGTGGATGATGGAGTCCTGGTTGATAATGGTGATGGCACCTGGACCTTTACCCCGGATGAGAACTTCCATGGTGAAATTTCACTGAGCTATATGGTGAATGATGGTTCTGAAGCGGTTAAAGCTTCTGGCGTAGTAACGGTGGTCTCTGTCAATGATGCGCCGATTATTGACGCTGTTGATGAGGGCACTGTTGATGAAGGTGCCTCTCTAATAAGTGGGCAGCTGACATCATCTGATGTTGATGATAATGCCACAGCAACATTCACCATCAGTAAGGGTAGTGAGGCACCTTCAGGATTTGTTCTCAATGAGAATGGCAGCTACAGCTTTGATCCGGCTGATACAGCCTATGATCGGCTCAATGTGGGTGATTCAACCCTACTGACCATTCCGGTCACGGTAACTGATGACTACGGTGCCACTGATACCACCCAGATCCAGATTACTGTAATCGGTACCAACGATGCGCCGGTTGTTGAAGATCTTACTAAGACTCTGGATGAAGGTTCTGCCGCCATTAGCGGTCAGCTGATCTCAATAGATTCGGATGCTGCTGCGACCGCCGCCTTTACTATTACCGAGGGTGTGGATGCCCCCGCCGGCTTTGTACTGGATGAAGAGGGCAACTACTCATTCGATCCGGCC
>JBEVXV010000652.1:0-19602 GCA_040505915.1 Sedimenticola sp.
GAATGATAAAAGCGTTGGCTGCATGTGCGGTGATTGGGAGCACTGCACGCCAGCGCGACTGTTCCAGATCACGATAAGCGGCAACAATACCAATAAACTGGGTGGCGTTGTCCAGCTCCCGTTGAACTGTCTGCTCTGTCCCGGGATGGATCTCTAACTCATCCCGTCCAAGCAGATCGTTTTTCAAGATGTTTTTGTCTGGATCGGTCAGATCAAAAAAATCGGTGGCTTCGAAAACTGCAGTTGATTTGAGTTCGTAATACCGAATGACGATGGGAGAGGATTTTCCCAGAGTGTTTGGGTTCACGTGAATGGAGCTGAGAATACTCATCTCAAGCGTAGCGGGTGGCGGTGGCTCTTTGGTCATGCAACTGACTAACAGAAGCGATAGCAATACCAGTGAGCCGGTGATCAGCTTATAACGAGAGCGCATAGAAAACATCCTTGGATTTGCTATTGAGTCATCACAATTATTATATTTTGTGAATATGACTTCCAATTACTGATGAGTTGATGACATCGGGTCCTAAATTCGGCTCAAAGACTGACTATTTCGCATCTTAATGTGCCGGTTTTTTGTCTCTGTAAAGAACCTATCGTTCAAAGTATAGGGTATTTTTGTCTGAGCAACACCCCTGCAAAGTTAAAAAATATTCTCCCGGCTTTTCCGCTCACTGCGCCCTGTTCGATGTTCGATGTTCGATTGCTCCCGATGGGTTCAATCTATGTCTCATCTTTTTGCATAAGGTTGCGTGCTTGAACAAGTTTTGCAGTCTGATCCTGGTAGGCACGGGCAAACTCCTCTCCAAAGAGCTCCTGAAAGTTGTCTTCCGCCTCGGAAAGAACCTCCTTGTACTTCTCTTCAAATTGCTCCCAGTACCAGGATTTCTTACTCCCCAACAGGCTACGTCCTCCCTTATTCTCAAAATAGCGCTCCAGGGTGCCGGGCTCAAAGCGTTTGAGCATGGCGGAGAGAGCCGCCTGCATACCGGCCATCACCGCCAACTGATGAGCCTCAATGTTATCCATTGCTTCATTCAGGGCCACGCGAGGCGGAAGATAGGCGTCACTCTGGGGAGCCAGCAGGTTGCACAGTGCATCGTCAATGCTGGCCGAGAACTTCAGTGGATTGTTCTCCACTGGTCGTATCGTCGTCAGTTGCATACGGAATTCACTCTTGATATTAGCTCGGGCCTGTAGCACCTCCATAAGACCGCCAACCATTTCCCGCATCAGCTCACCGATGGTTTCGAGGACCGCCTCTGATTCATCAGGGGCGACTTCCAGACTCTCCATATTTGCGCCTTTAAGTAGGATTTTCAGCGCGTCCAGGCTACTTGTGGAGGCGGGTGCATTTTGTATGACCGGCTGCGGAGAAAGGCGTGGCTGGGGGGGGGTGGCCGCTTCTGCTGGCAGAGTGGTCGAGGGCTGTCCAGTCACCTCCAAAGCACCTAGGATATCCCAGTCTTCGGGAATATTTTGCGATGATTGTAAGAATTCATCTTGTGCTGGGATGTTGCCACTCTCGGGAATACTTCGAGGTGGCTGAAAGAATTGGTTTTCCGAGGGCGTGTTGTCAGCCTCTGATGTACTTTCTGGAATGGGAGTCGAGGTTTCTCTCGATATACTGCCAGGTGAAGCAAAGAAATCGTTGCTCTCAGGAATTTGTCCAATCTCATCCACGCTGTTGACGAAGGGAGTTGAAGGTGTCGAAGGAAAGGATTCTGAAGTTGGACCGTTACTCTCCACTGGTGGGAACCCCATGCCCCCCCAGGGGGAAGGTGCCGGTAAATCATTCTCAATCTCATCAGGCAAGCTGTCACCGAATGGGGATGCCCCCATATCAAGCGGCTTTTTGTCAATGAGTATTTCGATCGTGTAGTCCCCGATTACCAGGCGTTGGCCATTGTGTAATGCCGCTTTATTGTCGCGCCCCAGGGGTTGGCCGCTGTCATCAAGGTAGAGCCCGTTAGTGCTGGTATCAGTGATGACAAAGCCGTTACCCTGAAAAGAGATCATCGCATGTTTGCTTGAGATGAAACGTTCGGGATCCGGTAGCACGCAGTCGTTGCCTGCGGTACGTCCCACACTCCCTCCCTGTTCATCGAAGACAGACGATATGGGGGCGGCCGGAGCTTGGTTTCGGTATGTAATGACCTTTAGATGGAGTTTCATAGGGTTTTGGTCTATTTTTAAAAGTGGTCTCCTACATGATTCTAGCTGTGTTTGACGTTGTTGGGGAGTACCGATTTTCTTTGGGCAGTGCAAATCTGGGTTAGACGTACTGATTTATCTATAATCAGAGGGGTATCTATACTTAGAACTCAAGTTTTGGTGTTCAAATGGTGGTTTGAGCCTATTTTTCGGTAGGGACCGGAGTCGATTGCGTTGAATATGTTGGGAAATGCACTCTATTTTGGCGCAATGCTTACACTCCTTACCCACATCCATATGGGCAATCGACTCCGACCCCAAACACAGATCTCGCTATCGAGAGATTCGAACTCTGAAACTTGAGTTATTTAGTAGCAGATACCCTCAATCCAGGGCAGAGGACGGCTACTCTCGACGTGTAGAGCGCCCCTTGCGTGTTTGCCTCCAGTGTATGTATCATTCTGGAGTTCCTTTGAGAAATGCACTACTACACCACAGATTGTCTGGGCGTTTTTGATGGGCGTCAGCAAAAGTGAGAGGTGGAATGGATATATTGGTAGGTGGGAGAGCGTTTATCGGGCGGGCGCTTCGTTGCGCACTTCTCGGTTTGGTGATCACTTTCTCCAGTGGGCAGGTATTGGCACAGGGAGTGACTGATGCTGTAACGCCCAGAGCGTCTTTAGGGGATGCTGAGAAGAAAAAAACGAGTTCCGAGCCTGGCGGCTTCCATACCTCTACCGGTGATGCCCCGGTCTCTTCTGAAACAAAATCATATGGGCCGGTCGGCCGGAATGAAAACATCTTGATGATTGCCCAAGGATTGCCATTACATGAGCAGTTCTCGGTGTATCAAATAATGCGTGGTTTCTACCTTAAGAACCCTGAAGCGTTCACTAATGGGAATATTAGTTTGCTTCGTGAGGGTGTGATGCTGACGATTCCGGATGTTTCGACAACTGGAGATGTTTCGCGTCCACAAGCTATAGAGTTCGTACTTGGTGCAACCTTTAATATACCGAATCTGATGGCTTCAAAAGAGGTGCTGGCTGAAACCACGGAAGTTTCACCGGGAGAGGTCTTACCGGATAAAGAACCAGCTGAATTAGGTGAGGCAGTGGTTAATCAGGATATCCCTGAAGATAAGGAGGTGCTGGTTGAAACCGCAGCGGCTTCATCGGGAGAGCCTTTACCAGATGAAGAGCCAACTGAATTGGGCATGGAAGTTGTTAATCAGGATATTACCGGGTATATGGGAAGTGACTTCCCCTCTCGTGATATTTCTTTGCCGGATGAGGTTGGGGATGACAGTTTCAATTTTGTGGTGCCACCGAAGCGGGAGCGCCTGCCGGATGATAAAACCGTCAGGATCAGCCGTATTGTCGTTCAACGCTTGACCCCCAGAGATCAGTTGTCCGACAAGTGTAAGACCGTTGAGTCAGTTGAAGTCTGTCCGGTGTGTATGGACGTGGAGTCCGAAGGTTTCTGCGCCATCAGGGTGGTTGATCAGGACCTGGATCAAATACTATCTGAAGCACTCAAAAACTATGATAATCAGCTCACTCTCTTTGATCTTGAGGATGTAGCGGGTAGCATTACCAAGTACTACAGAGAAGGTGAGCTTATTCTCGATACCGCCTTCCTTCCTCCGCAAACCATCACCGATGAAACACTGGTCATACATGTTCTCCAAGGACGCCTTGGTGAGCTGGTCGTTAAGGGCAATAAACGTTATCAGGCCGATGTTCTACTGGCGCCATTCACCGAGCTGAAGGGCAAACCTATATCCCGCGAAGCAGTTACCAATGCGCTGCTCAATGTGTGGGACTACCCCGGCTTGGCTTTTGCTGAACGCAAGTCACGGCTGACTTTCCTTCCGGGGAAATCCACCGGACTGACAGATCTCGATCTGGAAGTCTATGAAGAGAAGTCTCCCTATAATCTTGCTTTTTCGCTGGATAATACAGGTTCCGAGTACACTGGCGTCTATCGCGCCAGGGTTGATGTGGATTTCAATAATATCAGCGGAAAGGCCGATCTCCTCTCAGGCACGCTGTTGCGTAACTTCAACCCCGGCCATGGAAACTTCTTTTCACTGAATTATGAACGTCCGGTGATCTCATCCGACTACCGTATGGCTGTAGGGGGTTCCCGTAATGCGTTCAACTTGGGCCAGGAGTTGGCGAGTCTCAATATCGAAGGTACCGCCGAACAGGCTCACGTATCACTTGAGCGCTCTTTTCAGCGCTCTTTTCGCAAACGGCATACGGGCTTCGCCCGCCTGATCGCCAAAAAAGCGGAAACCCTTAGCGACAATATCCAGACTGCAGAAGATAGACTGACAGTACTGGAGCTCGGTACCGACTACCTGTTCGCGGATGAGTGGAAAAGCCCCAGTGGCAAGGCCAATCAGACCCTCGTTTCTGCAGTCTTCTCCCACGGCTTTGGTGGTCTGTTTGGTGCCATGGATGCAAAAGATGATTCCGACTCAAGCCGGACGGGCTCATCTGGCAAAAAAGCCGGCGGACAGTTCAATAAAGTCGTGGCTGAAGTGACCCGTAAGCAGCAACTATCCGCTGATAGCTGGTTGTGGTTACGCCTAAATACCCAATATTCACAGAACCTGCTGGTCTCACTGGAACAGATGAGTCTTGGTGGGCCAAACAGTGTCAGGGCTTATCCCTCGGCTGAGTACCTTCGGGACAGTGGCTATTTTGCATCTGTCGAATGGGCTACCAACCTTCCATTCCTATATGAACATGCGGTACCGGAGTGGTTGGCCGGTGGTCGGAAACTGAGTTGGGGACGTGCGCTGGCCCTTTCGCTGTTCGTCGATCATGCGGCCGGTTGGCGAAATGAGCCTCTGAGTAATGAACAGCGTTATGTTCAACTGCAGGGTTATGGTGTGGGGCTAACCCTACAGACGCAGAAGGCATATATTAATGCTACTTTGGCCTCGCCTCATGACAGCGAGGCACCGAGTAACGGGCATGATCCCCAATTTTTCATTAGTGCAGAATTTCAGGTCTTCTAGTTCGGTGAAAGAGCGGAACACTATTGACCGTTGGTCATCCTATGTTACTGGGGCAACACATATCAACAGCCCAAAGACCGGAAGCAGGAGTCTGGATCTATGAATAAGTGTGCACAGAAAGGAATAGATGCAACCCGTCTGATTGGAAAGGTGCTTGCGCTCTCTGCTGGTGCAGTCATAGGGGCGTCTGGTCCAGCCTACTCAGGGCCCGAGGGTGGGCAAGTGATGGGTGGTGCCGGTCATATTCGCGTACCGGATGCTGCAACCACACTGATTCAGCAGCAGTCGCAAAATATTGCCATTGACTGGCAGCGTTTCAATGTAACCTCAAGTGAGCGTGTCCTTTTTCAACAGCCTTCTGCCTCCGCCTCTGTACTCAATCGCATCCTTGACCAGAATCCCAGCCAGATTTTTGGATCGATAGAAGCCAACGGCCGCGTCTTTCTCAGCAATCCCAATGGGATCATCTTTGGAACATCGGCCACTGTCAACGTGGGAAGCCTCTTTGCAACCGGCCTGGATATGGACGCGGCTGACTTTATGAGCGGCCGCTACGAGATGGGGTTGGCTGACGGTGAATCGGCCGGTGTCGTTATCAATCGCGGGCTGATTAGTGCGGCCACCGGTGGCTCCGTCACCCTGGTAGGTGGTGCGGTCAGTAACGAAGGTCTGATTATTGCGGATGTGGGTTATGTAAATCTGGCTGCCGGTCGCAAGGCGGTGGTGGATTTCCGTGGTGATGGCTCAATCCGTTTCCAGGTGGATGAGGAGGTGCTGGAGAATCCAGCCGGGTTTGAATCTGCTGTCAATAACAGCGGTGAGATACGTGCAGAAGGGGGGCGGGTACTCCTCTCCGGCCATGCCGCACAGGATGTTTTTTCCAGGGTAGTGAACAACGACGGCGTGATTCGTGCCGGGCGCATAGATGACTCCGGTGGCATCATTCGTCTGGTGGGCACGGGTGGCGACGTCTACAACAGTGGCACCCTAGACGCCTCCTCCGGCAGTGGCCAGGGCGGCGATATCGATGTGCTGGGGGATCGGGTGGCCATTACTGGTGAAGCGAGTATCGATGCCTCAGGTGCCACGGGCGGCGGCAATGTACGTATTGGTGGCGACTACCAGGGTACCAATCCGGATGTACAGAATGCCAACCACACCTATGTGGGATCCGATGTGGTCATCAAAGCAGATGCCACTGAAACAGGTGATGGCGGTAAGGTAATAGTGTGGGCGGATGGGACCACACGTTTCTTTGGCGACATCAGTGCTCGTGGTGGTAAGGCTTCAGGTGATGGCGGTTTTGTGGAGACCTCTGGTAAGCAGAACCTTCAATTCGACGGTCAGGTAGACACTACGGCGGCCAATGGTGAAACAGGTGTCCTGCTGCTGGACCCTCAGGACATTATTATTGTCGATAAAGCGTCAACTCCCGGTGCAGATGACGGGCAGCTTCCAGATCTTCTGTTCGCGGAGCCTGGTGACGGTCCACCTTCTGCTACGGACTGGACAATCGCTGAGAATACCCTGGAAGATTTGAATACCAATGTCATCCTGCAGGCTAATCAAGATATTTTGATTGCCGATTTAGTGGATAACAATCTAAATTTTACTAATATCGATACCGAATCGGTAGTGATGCAAGCTGGTCGGCATATCACCTTCGCCGGTGCAACCGATGTAATTACCACGGCGGGTGGAGCCATCCATATGGAGGCTGATTCCCCCCACACCGGCGTGGCAGGGGCGGCTAATGGTACGGGAACCCTCACCCTTGGAGGGGTTGTATCGGGTGGCGGTAACATTACCCTGATTGGTGCAGGTTTCTCCCTTGGCGGCACCATTAATTCCAGTGCCGGCACCATCAATATTGGTCATTCCCAGTCCAATGATATTCAGATTGGCGGTGGCGGAGCGGAATTGGCCCAGGCTGAAATCACTAACCTTCAGACCACCGGCACACTCACTATCGGTCAGGCTGTGACCAAGGGTACGGATGGGGCGGGAGCCTCGTCCTCGACTCTTACCTCAGACACAGTGACCGTGAGTGGCGACATTACCGTAGCTAGCGGTTCCGCCGGTACCCTGTCCCTCATCGCAAACGATGGGATTAGCATAAATGCGGATCTGGTTACCAATCAGTCCGTGACTATCAATGCCGATACCGATGCTAACGATCACGTAGGCACTCTAACGGTTGGGAACGGTGATTCTCTGAGCACCAATGGTAATTCCGTCGCAATTACTGCCGATGACATCGACTTTGTGCACAACGACAATTCAACGATTGATGCGGGTGCCAGTACGGTTTCGATCACGGACTCTGACGGTACCGGCATTGGTCTGGGTAGAGCAACTGTGACGAATGGCCTTGAACTGGATGCTGATGAACTCGACAACATTACGGCAACGGGTGGAACCGGGATAACGCTAACCAGTACCGGCGGGATCAAGACTGACGGAACCCTGACGACTGTCAACACTGTTTCACTGAATCTCGCCAGCGCCACCACGCTGGTAGATGATACGACGATTAACACCGGTGGTGGGGATATCACCTTCGGCAACACCCTGAATGCCACCACTGCCTACACTGAGACCCTGGATCTGACCGCCGGTGCCGGCAATATCGACTTCGATGGCATTGTTGGAGGGAGTACCGCCCTCGGTGCAGTGACCATCATCAGTGCCGCCAATGTAGTAGCCGATGCAGCTTTCTCGGCGGCTTCTTTGATCCAGAGCTCCGGCACTGGTCTGACCACCTTCACCGGCGCAGTGAACACCATTGGATCCGCTGATACGGCGGGTGGCGTGGTTAATATTACCACTGATGGTGCAATCACCTTTGGCAACGGTATTGATACTTCCGGTGGTACGGCCGGAGCTGACAGCGCCGGACAGGCGGGTGGTGCAGTCACGCTACATTCGGATGAGAGTGGAGCGATTTCGGTCACGGGTGCCATCGACACCAGCGGTAGTGCGGGGAGTGACAACACGGACGATACCAGCGGCGAGAGCGGTGGAACAGGTGGAGCGGTGATCATCCTTGCTGATAGCGGTACGGTGAGTGTTGGGGCTATCACGACCGATGGCGGTGCAGCGAATGGTGTGGGTGGTGATGATGAAGCAGATGGGGGCGCAGCCGGTGCTGTGACCATCACCTCTACGGACAACAGCACCACACTGAGTGGTGATATTTCCGCCATCGGCGGGGTTGGCAGTGGTGGTGGCACACAGGGGGCCGGTGGGACTGTAACATTCAATTCACCTGTGGTTTTGGGTGGCAACCGCACCATCACCACCGGTGCCACGGCCGGTAATATCATTTTCGATGACATCCTGAATGCCACCACTGCCTATACCGAGACCCTCCGTCTGACTGCAGGCACCGGAAATATCGACTTCAACGACACCGTTGGTGGCGTAGGGGTACTAGGTACCCTGACCCTGAATCAGGCCGCCACGGTAGATATCGACGGGACATTGAATGTGGCGGCCCTGACCGCCAACGGCGGCAACATTACCACCTTCGATGCAACCGGTTTCAACATCATCACCAGCGGTGCCAATGAGGTATCCGGTGGAGCGGTGACGATCACCGCCAGTGGGGCATTGACCCTGGCAGACGTGACCACCGATGGGGGCACCGATAGCGGTACCGACGGCGGTCATGCAGCCGGTGCTGTGACTCTCTCCGGCGGAGATGTAACGGTGGGCGCTATCAGTGCCGTGGGCAGTGCAGCGGCGGGCGGCGGCGCAGCCGGTGGTGACGGTGGCACAGTGACTATGACGGCCACGGGCGGCACCCCGACCATCACCCTCAACGACGATATCGACACCAGCGGTGGCGCTGGCGACGGAGGTGGTGTGCAAGGGGCCGGTGGCACGGTTACCTTTAACGATGCAGTTACCCTGGGCGACAACAGCGCCATCACCACCGGCACCTCTGCCGGTGACATCACCTTTAGCACGGTGGATGGCGCAAAGACCCTTGGTTTGACCGCCGGCACCGGTTCGGTCAACCTGGGTGCGGCGGGTGGTGCTACACCTCTCGCCAGCCTGACCATCAGCAGTGCGGGGCAGGTGGATCTTGCCAACGTCTCCACCACCGGCACCCTGGCGGTGACGGGTAGCAACATTGATCTGAACGGAACCAGCTATATAAGCGATGACGGTGATATCACCTTCACGGGGCCGGTGGATCTGGTGGGTGCCGGGGTCAGTATCGACAGCGATGCGGATGACGACACCACCGATGGTGATATCACCTTCACCAGCACCGTGGATGGCGGTCAGGCGCTGGTGCTGGATGCAGACAGTGGTGCGGTGAGCCTGGGTGCGGCGGGTGGTACTACACCGCTCACCAGCCTGACCATCAGCAACGCAGGTCAGGCAGATCTGGCCAACGTGGCCACTACCGGCGCACAGGATGTGACAGCCGACAGTATCAATCTCAACGGCACCACCTATACGATTGGAACCGCTGGCGCATTCAATTTTACCGGTGCCGTGACGTTGGGCGAAAATGTGGTAATCAATCAGAGTGGAGCAACGGATGCCGATGATGTCATTTTCACCGGTTCGGTTGCCGGCGATGGCAATAGTCTGGATATCAACATTGCTACCGGTCTGGGTGATGCCACCTTCGGCGGTACGGTCAGCGGTGTGAATGCACTTACGGTAGACGCCCAGACCAGCACCTTCGATGCAGCGGCTACCGCCACCACGGTAACCTTGAATGGTATAAGTGGCGCGGACGAGCTCAGTGTCACTGACACTCTCACAGCCAATGGCGGGGCGCTCACTATTGGTAATACCAATGTCATCGAGACCATTGGGTTTGATGCAAATATCACAGGTTCGACAGGGATTGCCGTGACCGGCACCTCGACTGTTACTGTTGGGAGTACTGTTGAGGTTGATGGAGGTACCGGATCCATCAGCATGACGGACAGTACCGTCAATGTAGGTACAAACAGCATCATCTTCTCCTCGGATGGAGGGGTTTCCTGGCTTGCACTGAATAGTACGGGTACTGGCTCGCTTACCCTGCGCCCCAATGCGGCGGGTACCGCACTCAATATTGCCGGGGGAACAGTCGGTGGCAGCTACAACATCACGGATGCCACCCTTGATGGTATTGATGCGAATTTCAGCAGTGTCACCATCGGACGTGCCACTGCTGGTGCAGTTACCATGGGTAATAGCAGCGCTATCGATCTGTCACTTGCCGGGAGTAATAAGAGCTGGCCACTGGAGATTATTGGCGGTGCCGGTAGTACCGGAATGACTGTACCAACGAACTCTGTCACCTTGAATGGCCAATCCTTGACCCTGAATATTCAGGGTGGAGATGTAACCCAGGCGGCGCAGATCCTCGATGCCGATCTGCTGCTTCAAGGTGGAGCAGGCTTCACGCTAACCCATGCAAGCAATGACTTCGGCACCATTGCTGCCAACACGACAGGGGCTGTGTCGATACGTGATGTCGATGCGCTTGAGATCGGTACCGTTGATGGTATCAATGGAATAACTTCCGACACGCTAAGCCTCCAGTCCGGTGGTGCCATTACCGATGCGGCCGGTGTCACCATGGCCGTTACCGACAATGCCGCATTTAACGGCACGTCCATCACCCTAGGGGATAATGGGGGTGATACGGTTAATTTTGGATCAGTGACAGTCAACTCTGCCGGAGCGGTTGCGGTCTCCGAAGATTCCGGCACCGTGTTATCCGGCGTGAGCACGGCCAATAGTTTGGATCTAAATTCGACGGGGACCCTTGCCGATGACGGTACGGCGGATCTGACGGTAACCAATAATGCCGATTTAGCAGGCACCGCTATCACCTTGGATGATAGCTATGCCTTTGGCACCCTGACGTTTAACTCTGCAGGTGCTGTCTCCATCAGCGAAACGGATGCTACCCAGGTGGCCGGTTCCAATACAGGAAGCAGCCTGTCATTGAGCTCCGGCGGCGCTCTGACCAATGCGGCGGCATCCACTATTGCCGTGACCAACAATGCATCCCTTTCCGGCACGTCCATCAATCTTGGTGCAGCAGCGGGTGATACAGTCAATTTTGGTTCAGTGACTGCAAACTCAGTCGGCACAGTCACGATCATGGAGAACTCCGCGACTGATTTTGCTGGTACCAGTTCGGTTAATACCTTGGTCGTGAATGCTAATGGTGATGTTACAGATAGTGGTGAAATCAATGTTACCGGCACTGCGTCATTCACGGTGTCGAATGGAAGTAATATTTCGCTGGATACAGCCAGCAATACCTTCGGGAGCACAGTGACCCTCGCGGCATCTACGGGCACTATCAATGACGGGACGCTCGTTGGTGATACCACGCTTGCTCTTGGGGCGCTAACTGTTACAGGCGATCTTGATGTAACCGCCAACGGGACCCTGGCAATCGATGGTGCAGTGACTTCGACAGGTGGAGATATCCGGTTGGTGGGTACAGGTAATGTAACTCAGTCGGCCAACATTACGGCTGCCGGGTCGGCAAAGGTCTTTTCGGATACGGGTACCATCACGATGGGGTCGCACACGGTGACGAGGGCAGGCACAAACGATAACGGCCGGGCCATTGTTTATACTGCTTCCGGTGATGTAACCATTGCCGTACTCGAGGCCACGGCCACCGGTCTGACGGTAGAGGTGACTTCACAAACGGGGGCCGTGATGGGTACTCTTGAGGATGCAAATATCACCGGCTTGAACGATACCACCGCTAATATTCATGCAATAGCTGTAAATCAGGATATCGGTTCATCATTGTTGCCACTGCGTTTTAAGAATAGTGCCCTCAGTGCGATCAATTATGGCCTGAATGGAGGCACTCTTTACCATAGTGGAGAAGGTGGCAGTCAGCTTGCGATACCGCCAATAACCCTGGCGGAGCATCCCGGATTATTTTCCTATGAGTCGAGCGGCGGACTCAATAATGTTGTGCTAAGTGGTGGTTCTATAGTGGATGTTCCCGGGCTTATATTATCGGGTACATCCGGGGCTGCGGCGGCAGCTGAAAGTGCATTCCAGAACGTGGATTCCTCTCTGCTGAAAAAGAGAACCAAGATCTATAATATCGTCGGCCAGGGAGTCCTGCTGCCAAAGCATCAGCTTGATGAAGAAGAGGGAGATGAACTGGAACTGGAAGACGAGGAAGGTGGCTTGACCCATCTGTTCCAGGTTCTGCCTTTGATGCCGGAGCAGAGACCCATGTGGTGATCAGCTTCCCCAACCGGCTGAGGGGGAAGAGGATTTATACAAGATGAACTGAAAAGCCTGTGATTGGGATTTAATAAGCACTTTGAAGGGGATGGTTTCTGATTTTCAGCGATCTTTATGATATATCACTACTGTCTCGTTAACTTTGTAGTATGTTGCAGTAACTCCTTGTGTGGAGGTGTTTTTTAGGGTGCATATATCAACAGCAACATGACATACTACAATAGAGCATGCCCTCTCCCTATGAGGGAGAGGGCCAGGGCGAGGGTGAATTAAATCAACGAGTTATCTATTGATCCCCCTCACCCCAACCCTCACCCCAAAGGGGAGAGGGAGTTAACGGGACAGCAGTGATGATATATACAGAGAAGCCTGGTTATTTGTAAATAAATGGTAACTATTCAGCAAGCCCCTTGTTGCTGGCATATTATTCCTGGTATCAGGTAGTTGCGAGAGGAGTATCTTTGCCATGGATGACAAAGCAAACCCAGCTGAATAGTTATAATAAAGTCAGCTACAGTAATTTTGGTGTAAGGCCTTTCGATCTCACGGGTAGGACGCAAAATATGAAGACCATGATGTCACTGTTTCATAATCTCTTTTCTATTACTGGCAATGAAGGCCGGCACAGGGCGTTCAATAGAGTTTTTAGGGGAGGGCTATATGGCTTGCTTCTGTGTAGCACTTTGCTGGGTATTTCCAACGCGGCCTTTGCTGTGGAGCCTATCGAGATAACGGTAGAGACGACAGAGTGTGGTGGAGATATCGGCTTTACATCCTTTTTTTCCAGTGACCTGTATAAGATTCAATCAGCAGATTGCTCCGATCCCAATGAGCCGGGTAAAAAGCTTCAGCAGGTGCTGCTTAAGTCTACCTCGGGAGTCTCTAATTACAATGTTCTTTGGGTAACTCAGGCCGAAGCCAGAAGCATCATGCAGCAGATAAGGGAGTCACGGGGGGCTAAACTGAAGCACCTGACCAAACCCAAGGTCATCATCAAGAAAGAGACGGTGATTAAGTATGAGCCGGCACGCCCCGTCGAAGGGCGAGGGCAGGGTGTCGCCATTTCACCCCCGGTGGCTGCATTGCGCGGTGAGCTTGTGGGTCCGACCATCAACTTAATCGATCCGCCAGTGGCCAATACGCGCTCCATCACCAATGTGATCACGCCAGCCGGAACCGAGGGACGTCTGATTGTTGGCCGGGTGGAGGCACCCGCCGGGCTGTTGTCATTAACTATCAATGGCCAGCCTTTTGAAGCCGATGCGCAAGGGCTTTTCAAGGCCAATGTGCCTGTGAGCAAGAGCAAGACACCGGTCAGCATCGTGGCAGTGGATAAGCAGGGGAAACGCAGTGAAGTGGAGTTTCGGCTTTTACCCGAGGCTGCCCAGGAGAGATCTGCCGCCGCCGGTACTCAAACGACCGGTGACGGGATTTTCGGGACGTACTATGCACTCGTGATTGCCAATAATCAGTATCAGAAACTTGATGACCTGAGTACCCCAAGCAATGATGCTGATGCGGTGTCCGAGATTTTAAAGCAGAAATATGGGTTTACGGTGACCCGTCTTCAGAACGCTACACGCTATGAAATTCTATCGACAATGAATAAGTTGCGTAAGAGTCTGACAGAAAAAGATAACCTGCTGATTTTCTATGCCGGCCATGGTGAATACGACAAAACAAACAATCGGGGACATTGGCTACCGGTGGATGCAGAGCGTGACAGTACGGCAAACTGGGTCTCCACCATTGCCATTACCGACATTCTCAATGCCATGTCCGCCAAGCATGTACTCGTCATTGCCGACTCCTGTTATTCCGGTGCCCTGACAAGGAGCGCCAATACCGAGTTGGATCCTGGCATGTCGGATGAAGTCCGGATGAAATGGCTACGTGCCATCGCCAAGACCCGTTCACGTTACGTGCTTACCTCCGGCGGTGTAAAACCGGTACTGGATGATGGCGGTAATGGTCACTCTATTTTTGCCAGCGCTCTCATTGAAGCCTTGAAAGAGAACCAGGGTATTCTGGAGGGATCAAAGCTATATAGAGAGGTAAAGGCTCGCGTTGAGGTTAGTACGGAAGAGCTGAATGTGGATCAGACCCCACAGTATGCCAAGCTTAAACGTACCGGTCATGAGTATGGTGAATTCCTGCTTGTGGGTGAGAAGTAATATAGTGCCGGCATCCGCCTGGGGAGGGTGGTTGCCGTGTTTTGAATCTCTAATCGGATTGATGTTCAATAATTCACGGGCGTTTTCCTAAATCTCAATATAAGCATCAGGGTGACACAAGCTTGAAATGATAGATTTCAACTCGGCTCTAAATCAATTCTTTGCCGGTAAACTGGATTTCAATGGCTTGTTGGGGGCGCTTGATCTGAAGCTTTCCGAAGATCCTGATTGCTCACCTCAGATCCATAAGTTGTTAGAGGATCTGCTGCGCCAGGATCGGCTCCCTATACAGATTTATCTGGCCCTGAAGGAGCGGGTCAGGGGTGCAGAGCATGCTGCTATACCAGGCGATTTTGAACAGCAGAGCCAAGGTGAAGAGAGTGGCGCAGCCGTAGCCGCTGATCTGCGTACGCGCATGGCGCCCAAGAGTGCTCATCCTCAAGGTGCAGCCAGGGCGCCGGATTCTGGCCATGAAACGTACAGCTCCACCACCGCAGACCCCCCCTCAGGCAATATAGCTTATCCACAGATACCCCAGGTAGGCACAGTGCTCAAAGGCCGCTTCGTACTAGAAGAAGAGGTTGGTCGCGGCGGTATGGGGGCAGTCTACAAGTCTCGTGATATGCGCAAAGAGGAGGCGCGGGATCGGGATCCCTTCGTGGCGGTGAAAGTGCTAAACGAGGATTTTCGCGGTAACCCCGAGGCCTTTATCGCCTTGCAACGGGAAACCAAGAAGGCCCAGCGTCTTGCCCACCCCAATATTGCGACCGTCTATGATTTTGATCGAGATGGTGATCTTGTCTTTATGACCATGGAGTTACTGGAGGGTGAGTCGGTCGAACGTCTGGTGAAACGGGTCAGTTCCATTGGTCTCCCGCTGCAAGAAGCACTGCCGATTGTCGAGGGTATGGTCAGGGGGCTGGAATATGCGCATGAAAGGCAGATCGTTCATGCCGATTTCAAACCAGGAAATGCCTTCATAACATCGGAGGGTGCGGTTAAAGTGTTGGATTTTGGTATCGCCCGTGCTGTAAAACGGCCTGGAGAGACGGCTCAAGACGCCACCGTGTTCGATCCTGGGCAATGGGAGGCTTTGACCCCGGCATATGCCAGTTGTGAGATGTTTGATCAAGCCACGCCCGATCCTCGGGATGACGTCTATGCTCTGGCCTGCGTAACCTATGAATTGCTTGCAGGTCGTCACCCATTCAATAAACTCCCGGCAAACCAGGCGCGTAACCGAAAGCTTGAGCCGGAGCCAATTAGAGCACTGAGTCAGAAGCAGAACCAGGCCCTTCGACGAGGCTTGGCCTTCAATCGAAATGAGCGCACTGCCAGTGCCGATGAGTTATTGAATGAACTCAAAGGGGGCGCTGGTGCCGGGGTCAGCCGTTGGGTATGGATAGGCGCACTGGGATTGACAGCTGTGCTGATTGGCGGTGGCGTCTACTATTTTTTCCAACTGCCCGCAGATGATCCACCCGTCATCAAAGTTGCGCCCATCACCACCCCGCAAGTCGTAGCGCCGGTGGTCATCAAAGAGGTGCCCATCACCAGCCCGCAAGTCGTAGCGCCGGTGGTCATCAAAAAGATGCCCATTACCACCCCGGTAGTTGTAGCGCCGGTGGAAGAAAAACCGACAGAAGCCCCGCTTGATCCTGAAACTAAGGCAAAAATCGAGCGTATACTGGAGATGGCGGATCTACATCTGGCGATAGGAAGGTTGGTGGAGCCCGAAGGCAGCAATGCCGCTGAGGCCTACACGGGGGTGCTGAGCTTTCATTCGGAGAACGAACGTGCATTGGCCGGACTGCAGCAGATCGCCACCCACTATGAGCAGTTGGCCCGTACAAGCCTGGATAATGGTGACCAGGAAAAAGCCCTGTCTGAGATAGATGCGGGGCTGAAGGCCTATCCAGGACACTCAGTATTGATGCGGCTGAGGGAAAAAGCCGAAGGTGGCGCAAAAAAATAGGGACTATGGATTGGAAAATACCCATGGGATCCGACACAATGGTTACCGTGAAGGTAACTATTTAGCTGGAGTTGGAGTCGATTGCGTCGTAATAATGGTACATTTTACTCTAATCGTGGCGCAACCGACTCCGACCCCTGGCAACAACAGTCACAAAACCAGGAATAGCTGATATATTTACCCACGACAATTACAGACCTATCCAATAGATTTCAGAGTGCAATATCATTGCAAGTGAAAGGAGCATAAATGCCCATGTTAAGGTTGAAACGAATATTCCTGATATTAGGTGCGGTATGGGTCATGAGCATGGCATCCATAGTGAAAGCCGATTTTTTGGTCTACTCCGTAGACGAGGAGGGGGCCCGGCGACCACTGCCGCAGAATATCACCCATATTGAACCAAAATATCTGGTCAATCTGGAGTGGGGGAAGTATGGCGGATCCAAGAGTCGTATTGGCGTTTTACCCGTGGAAAACAACTCGGGTTCCTCAACAGTCAACATCTCGGGCTCAGGTGGCACCATGACATACACCGGCGGCAGCGGGGGTGTTCCCGTGCAGGGTATTGAGGCGATTCTCACCGATGTCATGCATCGCACCGGGCGTTTCCGCTTGGTCGAACGCAAGGTGTTGGACAGAACGCTGCAGGAGCAGGACCTCGGAGTAACGGGCCGAATGGCAAAACCATCGGCCGCAAAAATTGGCAAGGTGCTGGGAGCACAGTATCTATTTCAGGCGGTGGTAACCAATTATGAAGCCGGCGTGGAAAATAAGGGCGGTGGTTTGGGTGGCCTGCTAGGTGGTAACGCCGGTGCCCTCCTTGGTGGGTTTTCCATTAAATCATCCAAGGCTGTACTGGGTATGAACTTTCGATTGATCAACTCCGAGACCAGCGAAGTGGTCTATACCGATCAGGTACAGGTCGCGATCGAGGAGTCAGGCCTCAGTTTTGGGGGGGCGGGATATTCCGGTGGTGCCGGGCTGGGTGGCTTTGTATCTGAGTACTCAAAGACGCCCATTGGGCAGGCGGTGATCTCTGCTGTTAACCAGGGTGTCTTTGGTCTGGTCAAACAGACGGGAGCTTCCAGTGCAGTAGGCGCGGTTATCAAATCCAGCCAAGGAAAAATTTACCTTAATCTTGGGGATGGTGCTGTAGCGGTTAACGAGGTGTTGGACCTGATGACGGTAGGGGAGCAGCTTATTGACCCAGAAACTGGAATATCACTCGGTGGAGAGGAAGAGCGGATAGGTTCAGTGAAAGTGGTTACAGTTAAAGAGAAATATGCCATTGCCAAACCTGTAGGAATCAAAGCATCCAGGATCAAACGAGGTGATAAGGTTGTATCACGCCGAGCGGTGGAGCCGCTGATGTTTGCACCCAGTTGGGAAGAGCCGAAAGGAAAGAGCTTCTTTGGTGGAGGTAATAGCAGTCCGGAAACCAGTGATGATACAAATAATCCATTTGGTAACTTTTAAACGTGGATCAATATACGACTTATAATATAGCGGCTGTGAAGATCGGCGCTTAACCAGAGCCATACCGCACCTCTGTACCCCGGATTCCTTATGAGACTGGGAAGATTACTGCAGGACAATGACAGGCAACCGATCGACAGCCCAGATTATCTGAGAAGTCGGCTCTGTATCGCCTCGCTTTACATTATCAGTGTGGCATTGTCGGTTTTCCTGGTAATCAACCTGATCAGTGGGGCCTACCACCTGTCGTTTTTTATAGGCATTTTGCTGTTGGCGACCCTGGCGATCCTGGCGGACTACTACCGCCAGCATAACCTGAACCGCATGAGCAATGCCGGTATCGTGATTCTCTACCTGTTTTTGACGCCCCTGCCGCTGCTGGCCCAAAACCATGACCACACGCTGATATGGACTCTCTTCTTTCCGCTCTTTGCCATCATCGCAAAGGGTGGGCGGATCGGGCTGCTGCACACGGCCATCTTCTACACCACTGTCCTTGCAACGGTTTTTTTTGGTATCGGTTACTGGCAGGAGGGTGCATGGAACACCACGAGCATGCTGCACTTTGTGTCGGCCTCCCTGGTTTTCACCTTTCTCGTCTACTACTTCAAGCAGACCCATGATCTGGTCCATGAAAAACTGAGCGCACTATTGATGCACGAAATGATCGAAAGCAGAACTCTGCGGGAGACCTTCAGCACCGATCTACTTACCGGACTGCACAATCGAAGCAACCTTCAGGGTATCTTTCTGAAAGAGGTCAACCGGGCAAGGCGCCATGGCCACTACCTGGGTTTCTTTATCTTCGATATCGACCACTTCAAACGCTACAACGATCAGTTGGGTCAAAAAATGGGAGACAAGGCGCTGCAAATTATCGCTAACCTATTTAAGGCTGGAATGCGCCGCAGCGGTGACTACACTTTTCGGCTAGGAGGAGAAAAGTTTGGTGGTCTGATGGTGGTGGAGCGGAAGGATGAGGTGATGCCCCAGGTGGAGCGGTTGCGGCGCGCCGTGGAGGCGGTGGAGATCAGCTATCATTATGGAGGCGAGCAGGTAAACCTGACCGTATCCGCCGGGGTGCTCATCACCGATGGTGACCGGTTTGATAATGCCGACGACATCTGCACTGCGGCGGATAGTGCGCTGTATGGGGCAAAGCGTGATGGAAGAAACCGGGTTGTTCTGTTTCGTGGTGGTTAAGGGCTGTTGGTTCAAACCGATTATCAAAGTGAGTACAGACCAGCCAATCTACACACAACCGCCTTGCTAACAACTGAACCACAATTGGTTGGAGGTCGCCGCCTTACGGTACCCACATTGCAGAGTTCGCAGAGAAATGATTTTTCTTTTACCAGTAATTCTTTACCTACTCACCCTGTTCTCCTTTTAATTCCCTGCATTCAAGTAATGAGCTATCTATGGTGAAGCTATCTCATGTGTCTCGATATTGACAGTGAATTGTCGGCCGAGCTCATCCTCGATAAAAATCGTCTCCTTTCCAGGAAGAAGTTTAAGCTCAACAAAATAGATCTCCTGTGCGT
>JBEVXV010000653.1:0-3552 GCA_040505915.1 Sedimenticola sp.
AGTGGCTTGCGCTGGCAGTCATCACCACCTGAACCTCTGCCCCCGCCTTGCGTAACAGCCGTATCAGCTCAGCCGATTTATAGGCCGCCACACCACCGGTAACACCCAGCAATATCTGCTTTTGTGATAATTCAGACATACCCTCGATAACTCTAATCAACCGGCTGTAGAGAAAAAAACCCGCTCACAATAGAACCCTCATTCCGTCAAGCACTATTCTGACTGTTTCAGTCAACCGTACAAGATTAACCCAATAAACACGGATCTGGAACCAGAAACCACCCTCTGCTATGATTTAATTTACTACACATCCAGGGCAGCTGCATTAGCCCACCGAAACAATACACGGAGGTAAGATGGCCATAACGGACTGGCAGGCTGATGAACGGCCAAGAGAGAAACTGATTAAACGTGGCCCCGCTGCACTCTCTGACGCAGAACTACTGGCGATATTTCTACGCACCGGTGTCAAGGGCAAGACCGCTGTCGATCTGGCGAGGGATCTGCTGGAAGAGCATAAAGGGCTTCGCAACCTGCTGGCAGCAGACAAACAGCTCTTCTGCCGCAGCCACGGGCTCGGTCCCGCCAAGTACGCCCAACTCCAGGCAACCCTGGAGATGGGGCGACGCCATCTCCGTGAAATAGTGCAGCGCGACAATGCCCTCACCAGCCCACAGCTGACCCGCGACTACCTTCAGAGCCGCCTCTCCCACCATCCCAACGAAGTATTTGCCTGCCTCTTCCTCGACAACCATCACCGCGTCATCGAATACGAAGAGCTCTTCCAGGGCACCATCGACGGTGCAAGTGTACACCCAAGGGAGGTGGTGCGCCGCGCACTGGCCCACAATGCCGCCGCCGTAATTCTCGCCCATAATCACCCATCGGGTGTAGCCGAACCGAGCAGAGCAGACGAGCAGATCACCCGACGATTACAAGAGGCACTGGCTCTGGTGGATGTACGGGTGTTGGATCATGTCATTGTTGGCACTGGCGAAATGACCTCCCTGGCGGAGCGGGGAGTCATTTAGTTAAGGGCAGTTGGCCGTATTTTATGTAACCTTAAACCTAGAATCTGCAGTTGGGCAGTGTGAATTGGAGTGCGGGGTCGAAGTCGATTGCCGAAAATACACTGTAAAGCAGGTGCAGATGGATAACTTTCAGGTAGGTGCAGTGACACCTTTTCAGGAGGTACAGCAGCAGGGATGCTGCTGTGAGCGTACAGGGAGGTATTCACCGCGTCTCCTGAAAAGGTGTTACTGCACCCCTATGGCACGGACTTTTTGAGAAGTTACGCAGTAGCGCTGTAATATTATGATTTATAATAATATTTATAGCAAAGCCATCCTCATCTTCCTCCCCGACAACTGACAACTGGCAACTTACCCAACAAGAAAAACTTGCCTGTAAAAACTCTATCTGGTATAAATCCGCCTCTTCACCGCCCTGCGGGGTAGTTTGACAGATTTAAACGGTGCGCCGGTAGGGCGGACTGAACAGGCTTTTTGAGGATTCAACAATGTCCAGAGTATGTCAGGTGACGGGTAAACGTCCGGTTGCCGGAAACAACGTATCCCACGCCCACAACAAGACCCGGCGTCGTTTTCTTCCCAACCTCCATCACCACCGCTTTTGGGTGGAGAGTGAGAATCGTTGGGTTCGCCTGCGCGTCACTGCCAGCGGCATGCGGTTGATCGATAAAAAAGGCATAGATGCCGTGCTCAGCGAAATGCGAGCCCGCGGCGAAAAAGTATAAGGAACTGAGACCATGCGTGATAAAATTAAACTCGTTTCCAGCGCCGGTACCGGCCACTTCTACACCACAACAAAGAACAAGCGTAACATGCCTGGGAAAATGGAGATCACCAAATTTGATCCCAAAGCCCGCAAGCATGTAACCTACAAGGAGGCCAAGATCAAATAAGATCAAAGCGCCTTGCAATAGATAAAAAAACCGCCGAGTTTGGCGGTTTTTTTATGGCTCTATCCCAGTTAAGTGTTGGTGGTAATTTTTCCAGTATGTTCTAAATCCGAAATCTTTTCGGGTAGTTACCCACAGAGAATTTTCACCTCATTAATTCATACCCATGCTAGGCGCTTGTCCGAGAATAGGAGCCAAGAAGATATTTCTCTGTTAATAGCGCTGACAATTTCTCTCCAACAGCGGAAGATATAAATTGATTAATCGATATACCTTCACTCTTTGCTAGTAACATGACTTCTTCATGCAAAGAATTAGGTATTTAAACTGAGAGTGCTCATTTTAAATACCGCTCTCCATCATAAACTCTTGTGCTGTTACGGCTTTAAGGCAGGGGCGCCATAAATAAAATATTTCCCGAATATTTGATTTACTCAACCGGCAGTCAAGTACTGCATTGATATCATTGTCAGTTAGCGCTGTAACCATCCCAGCTCTCTTTGTTACAGACTCATACTCGACAAACAAAGGTACTGAAATATTTGGCCTGTACGCACCATTAATCAATGAAATTAATAGCTTATATGATGCTCCTTGCTTAGACCTTAAGGCAGAAAGAAGTACATTTGTATCAATAACTACTTTTACTGGCTTCCTGTATTGGTATTACAGACAATAGCAAAATGTGCGCAAGGCTCATTTCTCGTAGTGCTTGGGGTCGGAGAGTTTTTAGTAAATATCGCTAAACCCTACATTGGGAGCATATTCCCCAACTACGAGAATACCCCTCCAACCACCCGATAGATCCCGCTACTTCGCCGCAGGTAGAGCAGCATACATACCCGTGATATGGTTCATCTTCACCAGCAGCTTATCCAGCATCCTCGCTACCAACCCCGGCACAAACTGGCCTGGATCCATGCGGGAGCTAAGTTTGAACATATCAAAAAACTGCCCCGCCTCCTTCAGTCCCTGTTTGATTTCAAGCGTATTCTCAGGAGATGCCTTCAGCTCACCCAGCGCCTCTTCAAACTCAGTAACCGCCTTATCGTAATCAGCCTTATAGATCTCATCCGTAAATCCCCAGCTCTGCAACATATAGAGGTTGCCCATCCGTTGAGAGAGCATGCGTTGACGCCCCGCTATATTGACCAGACGCCCTTGATCTGTCCCGGCCTGATCTTCAAACATCAGCACTACCTGGTGAGCAGAGATCAGCAGTTTTTCGGCATTGTTTCGCAGCTCTTTTGCACTCTTTTTTACTACTTTGCTCTGTACGGATGCTTTTACCGGCACCCACAGCTTCTCGGTCAACGCCAGTGCCCGCTGTGTCTCTGCATCCTTATTAAATTTCTTCAGTTCGGCCATCTGCGCCTCAAACAGCAGTATTGCTGCTTTCAGCTGTTTCTCCGCCACACGGTAACGTACATCCTGCCCCATCTGAGTGTATGACTTAACAATACGTTGGGACAACATACGCTGCCGCCCGGCCTTATTGATCGCTTCACCGTAAGTCATAGCGACCACATCGGTGGCGACAAAAAGTAGGCCCAATAGAACAAAACCCACCACAGACGAGAAAAAACTGTGCCTTATCATCTCAAATAACCCCTAATTACAGTGTAAATAGA
>JBEVXV010000654.1:0-4091 GCA_040505915.1 Sedimenticola sp.
TTTATCTACCCGCTAAAACGAAAAATATTTTTCAGTTAGGCTGGGAATGCATGGAAACATTGGGGTTGTGATGATGTGCGTCAGGGCTGAGTGGGTGCTCAGAAAATATTAAGTGAAAATCAGTTATCACTTCCACGTCACGTATGTGTAATTCCAGTCCACATGTTGGAGGCATGGTTGCTATTTGATATTAACGGAATTAGACAAGCGGCAGCAAATCCAAATGGAAAAACACCGATTCAGTTGCCACCGCTGAGCCGTTTAGAATTACTACCAGATCCAAAACATACCCTTTATCAACTATTGCGTACAGCAAGTGAGCTTCATGGTCGTAAACTGAAAAAGTTCAGGCCGCAAACTAGCGTACACAGGCTTGCTGAATGTATTGATGACTTTTCACCTCTGCGCAACCTGCCTGCTTTCCAATCTTTGGAAAAGGAAATTGATGGAATAGTAGCTAATCTTGGAGAGTAATATGAATAGACTTCTGTATCGCTACATTACTTTATCAGGTTTCTTTCTTTGCCGGTGTGTGATTAGTCATTTATTGATTAGCATCAGTAAACAGAAAGTCGACCTTACTATTACCCGATAAAAAGCCTCCGCACCTCTGACTGGCATATAAGGATAGGGATTTCAACCCACAAAAGCAACCTATTTCACTCCACTCAGCAACGTACCGTGTCACCTCCACATGATTTTAGTGAGCACAGAGCATTTCTTCCCCCGCCCTTTACCGGTATAACAGTGGATATCCACCCCAATATCCCGTCATACTGAATAACAGGGCGAGCAGCGAAAACACCCGCAATAGTGCAGATTGACACTATCTACTTCACATAATTCTAAACGTCACATTACATTATTTATGTGGAGCCCCACATAAGGTGTGGTTCGTCATCAGGCAGTATGCCCAGATTTCTATCCCCTCAATACCACACCACTCTTTGAGCAAAGTCAGATAATATTCATGGCCTTCTTCACAAAAAAAAATACATCCTGGCAGCGATCTCCTCGCTGGGTTATATGGTGTGGATATCCAGGTAAAATAACTCTTGCTAATCTTGCCATCTTTGCGGTCTAGCATAATTATGTAAGGGGGTAGGCGATTAGCGCCACTTCAACCCAGATATGGGGTTGCCACGCATGATTATGGGTAAAAGATCACCACATATAGTTGCTGGTGGCGCTAATCGTCTACCCCCTATTATGTATTGTGCCCCAGATTTTACACTGCAATTTCTAAACACCCCCCTACCACAGTCAGATCCTCTGGCAATCGCGTTCTTATGGCTGGTTTCTTAGGGCGAAAAAAAAACTCGCTGATAATTGCTTATTTCGCACTTTCTTTATTACATATTAGCGAACATTGGATTATATTTAGACAGAGGGTGATTATTATTTATACGGGTAAAATCACTGCTGTCCCGTTAACTTTGTAGTATGTTGCAGTAACTCCTTGTGTGGAGGTGTTTTTTTGGGCGCATATATCATCAGCAACATGACATACTGCAATAGAACATTCCCTCTCTCTATGAGGGAGAGGGGCAGAGTGAGGGTGAGGGTGAGGGTGAATTAAATCAACGACTTATCTATTGATTCCCCTCACTCCGACCCTCTCCCCAAAGGGGAGAGGGAGTTAGCGGAACAGCCGTGGTGTTAAATGCAGAAATAATATTGTCAACCGCTACAACAGGGGCGCACGATGTCCGATAAAGTTGTTCAGGAAACCACCGGCCAGCTGCTGGTGAAATGGGATAGGGAGCCAGCAAATCTACTGCAGATGCTCATTGGGATTCAGCAATCTCTGCACCATATTCCCAATCAATCCATCGACCTCCTCTCCTCTGCACTAAACATCCCCCAGGCGTCTATTAAGGGGGTGATCGGCTTCTACAGCTTCCTCCACACCCAACCTCAGGGTGAGTACGAGATACTCTTCAGCGATAACATCATCGATCAGATGCTCGGTAGCCACTCGCTGGCAGCACAGCTTGGAGAGCGGCTGGGCGTCACCCCTGGTGGTATACGCAGTGACCGGCGGGTCAGCCTCGACTACACCTCCTGTACCGGCATGGGTGATCAGGGTCCGGCCGCTCTCGTCAACGGCTGTACACTGACCTCCCTGACACCGGAGCGGATCGACCGTATTACGGCCTTGGTTGAAAAGGAGATAGCGGTGGCAGAGTGGCCCTCAGAGCTATTTCATGTCGGCGACAATATTCGCCGCCGTGATCTGCTACTTGGTAACGAACTACCGCCGGGAAGAGCGATTGAGAATGTACTCTCCCAAGGAGCGGGGCGACTACTCGATACCCTTGGCAATGCCGGACTACGCGGGCGGGGTGGTGCCGGTTTCAGGACTGCCGATAAGTGGCGCTTCTGCCTCCAGGCGGAGCCAACACAAAAGGTGGTGGTGTGTAATGCTGACGAAGGTGAGCCCGGCACTTTCAAGGATCGCCTGCTGTTGCAGCACTATGCTGATCGGCTGTTCGAGGGCATGACACTCTGTGCAGCCGTCATCGGTGCCGAAAAAGGCTTCCTCTATCTGCGTGGTGAGTATCGCTACCTGCTGTCGCCGCTAAAACGTGAGCTGGAGCAGCGCCGTAACCAAGGACTGCTCGGAGAGGCGATACTCGGCCACCAGGGATTTGATTTCGATATCGAGATCCACCTCGGTGCCGGTGCCTATATCTGTGGTGAGGAGTCGGCCCTGATCGAATCTCTTGAAGGGAAGCGGGGTATCCCCCGTATCCGCCCCCCCTTTCCGGTCACCCAGGGTTACCTGGGTCGCCCGACGGTAGTCAACAATGTCGAGACCCTTATCGCCGCCGCGATGATCGCTGTTCACGGTGCAGACTGGTTCCGCGCCAAAGGCACCCGAGACTCCTCAGGCACCAAACTGCTCAGTATCTCCGGTGACTGTCAGCGTCCGGGCATCTACGAATACCCCTTCGGCGTGACCATTGCCGATATACTCGACGACTGCGGCGCCGAGGAGACACAGGCAGTGCAGATTGCCGGCCCCGCAGGCCACTGGGTACCTGCCGAGGAGTTTCACCGCACCATCGCTTTTGAGGATCTTGCCACCGGCGGCTCTTTTATGATCTTCAACCGCAGCCGCAGCCTACTCGAAGCGGTGAAAAACTTTACCGATTTCTTTGTACACGAGAGCTGCGGTTTCTGCACTCCCTGTCGTGTCGGCACCACCCTGTTAAAGAAACAGCTCAACAAAATCCTCAACACCCACGCCACCCGCAAGGATCTGGAGAGCATTGAGACCATCGCTACACTGATGCAGGAGACTAGCCACTGCGGCCTCGGCCAGACTGCTGCCAATCCAATTCTTACCAGCATGAAAAAGTTTCCGCTGATCTATAAATCCCGGCTACGCTCCACCCGCTTTGAGCCTGCATTTGATCTCGACGCCTCGCTGGAGGAGGCGCGCCAGGCTACCGGCAGGGACGATCCCGGAGCACATCTCAAAGGGGGTGGCGTATGAACAAACAGTTCACCATCGACGGCCTCACCGTCCCCTTCGACGAGGGGCAGACCATCATGGATGCCGCTCTGGCGGCAGGGGTCTATATCCCCCACCTCTGCCACAACCCGGAGTTTCACCCCCACGGCAGCTGTCGCCTCTGTACCGTCAATGCCAACGGTCGACCGGTCACCGCCTGCACCACACCGGCAACTAGCGATGCAACGGTGGAGAACGAGACCCACGAGGTCAACACCCGGCGGCGCCTGCTGCTAAAGATGCTCTTTGTCGAGGGCAACCATGTCTGCCCCGCTTGTGAGAAGAGCGGTAGCTGCCAACTCCAGGCGGTGGCCTACCACTGCCGTATGCTGGCACCCGAATTTACCCATTTTTATCCACGCCGCCAGATAGATGCCTCTCACACCGAAACCATCATCGACTTCAACCGCTGCATTCTCTGCGAACTCTGTGTTCGGGCCAGCCGCGATGTCGATGGCAAGAGCATCTTTGCCATCAGTGACCGGGGAATCAACGCCCATCTGGTGATCAACTCCCCAAGTGGCAAGTTGCGGGACTCAGCCTTTCACAGTGAAGACAAAGCAGCCAATGT
>JBEVXV010000655.1:0-11691 GCA_040505915.1 Sedimenticola sp.
ACAACGAAAGCTACGATAAAACAACACCCATCTAAATTCAGCTGTTTCAAATTCAACTTATTCCATAGTTTTCAACAGTAAACCACTGTAACGCAGGACAGACGATGGTACTTTGGTTGAGGGTTACCAGGGACTATGCAACTAAGGCTACATGCGGAACGTAAATGGAGACAGTAGTTTTTACATAGTGTGGTATTTGTGGAATGACGTTCGACCTTTGCGGCCATTCCGACTATTGCGGTGTTTCCAGTGCTTTTGCATACAGCGACACCTCGTTGACCGGAAGCAGTTGAAGACCGCCATTGTTCCTATACAAGTCGTGAAGAATTTCATGCTCCATAAATCCGGCCCTAGAGGCAATAACAGGTAGGACTGTGATACAATCACACGGGTATCGGGAAATACAACATTTGGCGTCGTCGACTCTCAAGAGCTTAGAGCGTATCCTTTTGGGAAATCCCTAATTTTGTTGATTTTTTGTCCCGGCATCTACAAGGGAGTTTTTGTTGATAAGAACAAATTTTCATCGAAATTAGCCGTTTCTCGCCCACTTTACATGTACATTAGACGTTTCTAAATTAATTGACAACAATTGACATCCGTTTTAGATAAAATTCCGTAAATAAACCATTTTATTTAATATTTTTTAATTCGGTCTAATTTTCGGCGGATATACCGCCATTAAACTAAATTTCCACTTCCGCCCTGCTCAAATTTCGCGCATGCGCAACTACAATAGGTAGTTGTTCCGTCATCAAAACTTGTTGACTTAACACTTTTGACAACAACACGCTTTATTAATTGAATGATTAATAATTTTGGAATATTTTGTTAATTATTAAATTAATAAATACACACCCAAGGGCTGTTAGGATTTTTTATTAAAAAATAATGACTTTGTATTAATCTTGTTATAATTTCTTTCAGATTTACCTTCCACACCATTGTAACGAAAAGAATATAGAATTACTCAGAAGTTATACTAGTCAACTAGCTTAGTAGAGGTTCGTCAAACTTCTATTTCATTGCCATTTTCTTTAAATATTCTTTTTAATAAAATTTTGAAAAATATTTGGAAAATTGTTCATTAACTGTCAGTATAATTTCGGAATAATTTTAATAATTTATTCTAATATTTGTATCTGACATTTCCGAGTTTTACGACATAAGTAACCAACTTATTTAGACAGATTTGCAATATTTTGGCCTAGTTTAATTCATTATTTTTGGAAATTTGTTTACTTTGGAAACTTTAATATTTGTTTTGAATTTCTTTCGCAGTATATAAATTATTTCATTACAAAATGTATACATACAGTGTATTAGTGTATAACATTGTTTTACGGTGCAAATATTTTGAGATTTTTTTTATTTAAAAAAAAAAAAAAAATTGCAGTTAAACTCGATAGTGCAGTATAATATGTAATTATTTTTTTTATATTATATAATTATTTTCTTTATTTAGACTTTGAAGTGAACTTTAAAAAAAAAAAAAAAAAAAAAAAAAAAAAAAAAAAAAAAAAAAATAAAATAAAATTGTGCAAATATACTTGAATAATAAATTAATTTTTCAAGTTGGTTATTTTGTCAATTTCCTTTTGCATAGTTTTCCACATTTAAATTTTTTTTTACTTTTGAATTTTAAGTAAATAAATAAAGTTCACCATCAGCTGTCACTGACCCGGTGTCCGCTACACACACACAAGTGCACCATGGACACAAATGAGTGCATCGACGAAGAATCGCAGCACGCGGGCCTCCGAATCAATTTCTGCACCGGTCGCGAAATTGAGAGGCTGTACGGAGTAGGCCCGGTGAACGCCGACCGCATTCTAGCAATACGCGATAGAGACGGGAACATTTCGCGTGAGAAATTTTTGGCGTTGGACATCCGAAGCGTCAGAAGCTTAGCGGACACGATTGATTTTTCCCTGATGGAAGTATCATCGGCCATGGCTAGCGACAATCGACAAGGGGGAAGATCAGGTGTGGAAACACAGCACAGCGACAATGAGGGCAGTGAAGACCAGCGGGTGTCAGCTGATAATCAAGACAATTTACAGTTGCAAATGAAACAACAGCAACTCCAAGAGACAGAAAGACAAGTGGAGGACTATAAAAGAATTCTACATGCGATGGAGGTTGATCGAGAAAGCTTAGCGGAAGATAATCAGCGAAGCAGAAACAAAAATCTTCAAATGAAAGAGGATAACGAGAGGATCAAGGCCGAATGTAGCAGAATGAGGCATATGGTGTCAAATTCCAATGATGATTTGAATACATTTAACAATCTCCTTAGAGTCGTGGCATCTAGACAAAATGCGGGCCCGACTAAATCGCAACCAGATAATTATTATGGAGAGGGCACTGAAGCTTCTTTGGACAATATGTCTTTGAAGGAGCCGCCTACCAGTAAAATGCGTTCAGGGGGTGCTTACGCTTCTTCAGACATGACGTCTTCGAGGAAGCTGGCCAAAGAGGAAATGTTGACACCATTCCCCCAATCTGATCCAAACAACAGAGAAAGCCCTATTGCTTTTTCAGACGGCATGTCTTCGAAAGAGCGGGCAGCCACAGATAAGAGAGTGCATTTGGCCTTCCCAGGTTCCGGATATTTACAGAATGCCAATGCTGTTTCAGACAACATGTCTTTGAAAAAGCCGGCAAGAGAAGAGTTTCCACAACTACAACAGCGTGCAGGTGCGAATACTTTTTCAGACAATATGTCTTGGAGAAAGTCGCATAGTAAAAATAGTACACGCCCGAAGACGAAGGATTCTAATCGCTACGAACATGTACGCGACGCCGATCAACAATATCCTGGTGTACCAGCAAGGCAATACATGGACAACCCGGAAACATCATACTGGGAAGAAGAGGACTATGTACACCCTAGAAGAGAATGGGGAAGAGCCCGCAATGATGGTACCCGAACCAAGGCCAACGTAACTCTGCCAAGAACATTATCATTTGACGGGAAGGGGAGTTGGCAGTCATTCAAAACAAAGTTCAATGTTTTTGCCGAAAACCAATGTTGGACAAGCAAGGAAAGGCTGAACTATTTATGCTTGTGTTTTGAGGGTCAAGCAAGTGACTTCTTCGCCAGAACCATGGCACGAGAGCCGGATATCGATTATTTCGAGTTGCTGAAAAAAATTGAAAGGCGATTCAACATAGAAGACCTTCCTGAAACTGCGCAGATGTATTTCAGCTATGCAACTCAGTCAACAAAAGAAAATATCGTTGAATGGGCGGATCGAGTGGTGAGTATGGCAACCAAAGCATACTCCGATCTGACCGATGCACAGATATATCGCCAGGCTATCTTCCGATTTTGTCAGGGCCTAACTGACAAAGCTGCTGGTCACTACACTATAAACCTGAGACCAAGAACCATGGAAGAAGCAATAGACAAAGTCAGATGGTACCAGCACACAGACTGGATGATGTATGGCCGAAACAAGCGAGACGTGAAAGCAATGAAAACTGGAGATTCATATGATACTTGCTCCGTCGAGTTTGGCCGAGAAGAAACTGCTGACAACGAGCAGTGTGCTCAAATCTCACGAGCTTTCATACCGAAAAAGAGTGGCCAGGAACCAAAGCCAGGTAACTCAACAACAAACGAAAAGAAAGTTCGATTTGAGCCTACAGATAAATATGAAGAGCTGGAAAAACGGGTTGGGACAGTGGAAAAGGCAGTTACCGAGATAGGTACAACTGTGAACAAAGGTATAGCTGACCTAACCAAGCAGATAGAAGGGCTAACAGAGAAGTTCCAGAAACGTAAACCAGTATACGACAAGAAAGATATTCGATGCTATACGTGCGGTGAGCTTGGTCACTATAGTAATGAATGCGACAAGAAGAGGTCACGTGCAAGAATATCTGCAATCTCAGAAGGGGAAGAGGAAAGTGATGACGATTCAGATGATGATTTAAACGGGAGCGGGTCGGACCATTAGGCCGGCATTCGACCCGTAAGAAGCCAGGCCTGAACGCCAGTCATAATGTGATAGAGGTGAAGAAAGCTGTTGAAAAACAACCTGAATGTAGTGTCAGTGACATTACAGATGTTCTCAGTCGTTTACAGATCACTGACCTCAATCCTGTAGAAGTGGAAAAAGAAGTTACAGAAGATGCGATCTTGATCAATCAGCTACGATCATCTTCCATGATCAAAGTTCCAGTGAAGATCGAAGAGATTGACATAGATGCCGTCATGGACACCGCAGCTCAGGTAACAATTATATCTGACAGGGTATTTGACCGGTTCCGAGAAAAACCTGCGATAATCAAGAAAGTGTCACTGCAAACTGCAGGCAGAGACATGAAATTGTCCGGTGCCATAATTGGTCCGATAAAATTGAAACTTGGCAAGATACAGTATGAGGTGGAAATTTATGTCGCACCCATAGAAGATGACATGCTGCTAGGACTTGATTTCTTGCGTCAAAACCAGATCAGCATAAATTTGCCAAGGGGAGAGCTGCAATTAGAAGGGGAGACTATCAAGATGGACATTGTAGGCTCATCTAGTACAAAAGTCTCAAGAGTGGTAGTTTGTTCCAAGACGGTGGTACCACCAAATACAGTCAAAATGGTCAAATGTTCTACAGACGCTAAGATGTCACAATTCATGGTGGAGCCTATTCACAACCCACCGGCGATGATGGCACGAACAGTTCATTCAGACGCGCAATTGAATGTATGTGTAGTCAACACCACTGAGCATAATGTTGTGCTAAAACAGAAACAGGTGGTTGGGATAGCTCATGAAATTACTGGACTGGTGCCGGGAGACGAGGAATGCATCAAGGCCAAGGTCTACAAAGTAAAACCTGAAGAACAAGGGCCCCAGACGCAAGTTCCTAAACATTTAGTCGAGCTTGTAGAACGGGCAAAGCGAAATCTAGAAGCAGATGAACAGGAACAACTGACTAGTCTACTTATAGAATATCAAGATGTTTTTTCTATAGACGACTTTGATCTAGGAAATTTCACTGCATTGGAGCACGAAATAGAAACCGGTGATGCAAGACCCATCAAGCAAAGGATGCGAAGGACACCATGCCGCTTTACAGACGAAGAAAATGCCAACCTGGAACGTATGTTGAAAGCAAAAGTGATTCAACCGTCTACATCAGAGTGGGCCGCATCTCCTGTATTGGTAAGGAAACGTGACGGCTCAGTTAGATGGTGTGTGGATTACCGTGGCCTGAACAAGGTCACTATAAAAGACGCGTTCCCATTGCCCTTGATTGAGGAATGCATCGACACACTTGCTGGAAACACGCTGTACTCCAAGCTAGATGCGAATTCCGCGTATTGGCAAGTCCGGGTAAAGGAATCCGACCGGAAGAAGACCGCATTCCTGACCAAGTACGGCCTCTTTGAGTTCATTCGCATGGGATTTGGCTTATGCAATGCCCCAGCCACATACTGCCGAGTAATGAACCTAGTCCTAAGGGGCCTGAATTGGAAGATATTACTAGCTTTTCTCGACGACATACTGATCCTGGGGAGTAATTTCAGAAACCATCTGAACAACCTTACAGAAGTGTTCACAAGGTTCCGAGAATACGGGCTGAAGTTAAAGCCAAGGAAATGCGAATTGTTTCAGAAACAAGTGGAATTCCTGGGTCGAAAAGTAGGTCCAGAAGGCTTAGAACTCTGTGAGGAACACATAAAAGCCGTGAAAGAGTGGCCAACGCCCAAGAGCACCAAAGAGGTAGAACAATTCCTGGGTCTAGTGAACTACCACAGGATGTTTCTGAAGGACTTAGCAAAACTGGCTGTCCCTCTGTACTCGATAACTGGGAAAAAGAAATTTAACTGGGAAGAGGAGCAGCAACAGGCGTTTGAAGCCATTAAAGCGACACTAACGTCTGCACCAATTTTGGCTCTACCGAACGTGATGGACCCATTCATCCTGGACACCGACGCCTCAGACTGCGCTATAGGAGCGGAGTTGTTACAGGTACAGGGTGGCATCGAGAGGGTGATAGCATTTGGAAGCTTGTCCCTGGCAACAGAACAGAGAAGATATTGTACAACGAGGAAGGAGCTGCTAGCGGTTGTCCGATTTACGAGGCAGTACAGGCACTACTTACTAGGTAGACGGTTCACAGTGAGAACTGACCACAACAGCTTGAGATGGCTGGTGAGCTTTAAAGAGCCCCAAGGCCAGTTAGCTAGATGGATGGAGGAGTTGAGTCTATACGACATGGTTATTGAGCATCGGCCGGGGAAGAACCATGGTAATGCGGATGCATTGTCGCGGAAGCCCGGAGCAGCGTCAGAATGTAATCATTACAAACTGGGTCTTGAGTTACAGGAGCTGCCCTGTCAGGGATGTAACTACTGTCAGAAGGCAAACCGCAATTGGTCAGAGTTTGCCTCAGAGGTGGATGATGTGGTGCCCCTTCCCCAACAGGCCAGCCAAGAAGCGCAGGTTCTAGAGGAGGAAACTGTTTTGGCGGCATGCTCAATAGAGGCGGATGTTAGCACAGCAGAAGAGGAGCATCGGTCAAGGGAGACACCAGCATACGAGTATGGATCTACCGTGGAGGGCCCGATTGACAAACCGGCTGTCCATCGACATGTCGACATCCTATGGGAAAGGAATCGTGTTGACATGTATGGGCCAGAGGAGCAGAAACTGTATATTGTGACAAACTTCGCGAATCAGGAAGTAGATATTGGCGTAGAGCAAAGGAAGGACTCTGACCTCGACATTATCATCGCTTGGTTGGAAAGTGGTACAGTCCCGGCCGAAGGAACGCTTTTCAGTTCTAGTCCAGCTGCTAAGTATTACTGGCTAAATAAGGAACTATATACGCTGGAGGGCGCTATCCTAAAGAGGTCTAGTGAAGGAAGATATCTTCTGGTAGTACCAGAAAGCTTGCAGCAGCGTGTTATGCAGGCACATCATGATCTACCGTCATCAGGACACCAAGGTATGGACAGGACACGAAGTCGAATCAAGGACAAATACTACTGGTTCGGCATGTCACAGATGATCAACGGATATGTGAGCACATGTAGTGTGTGTAATCATCGGAAGAAAACAAACAGACGAGCCAAGTTTCCGATGACCAGCTTCCAGGCCGGTTACCCCATGGAGAGAGTGCACCTGGATTTCATGGGCCCACTCCCGCGTACTACCAATGGCAACGAGTACGTACTTATGATGGTAGACCAGTTTACCAAGTGGGTGGAGTGTATTGCTTTACCATCACAGACGGCGGAAGTGACGGCCCATGCAGCAGTATCAGAGTTCTTTTCAAGATTTGGATACCCGTTCCAGATACACTCCGATCAAGGACGAAACTTTGAGAGTCGGCTGTTTGCTGCGGTGTGCGATCTGTTAGATATACACAAGTCGCGAACCACACCCTATCGACCATCAGCGAACGGCCAAGTGGAACGGTTCAATAGAACATTGATGGATGCCGTAAGGTGTTTTGTAGGAACACAGAATACCTGGGATAAGTACTTGCCACAGTTGGCAGGGGCCATCAGATCATCTGTCAATAAGGATACCGGGTTCACAGCCAATAAACTGATGTTAGGGAGAGAAACATGTCACCCAGCAGATCTTATGTTTCCGGGAGGGGAGAGCCGCGCGCCAGAGCAATCCACCGATGAGTATGTGAAAGACCTGGAAGCTGCCATTACCTCCGCACACAGGATAGCAAGAGAAAATCTGAAGACAAGCCAAAAGCGGATGAAGAAGAGCTATGACGTAAAGATCTTGGAGAAGAGCTACCAAGTAGGAGATCCCGTGTATATTTTGGACAAAGCCTCAGTGAAGGGGAAGAGCAAGAAATTGTGTCCCCCATGGAAGGGTCCCGGGATCATTGTGGAGAAACTGTCATCAGCAATTCACCGTGTTAAGACGAAAACAGGGTCATCCACGTTGAACCACGATCACATGAAACTTTGCAAAGATAGAGAGTTACCCGCATGGATAAAACGTCTGCAAGCCAATCCAGTTTTACTAGCTGAAGCGGCGAAGAAGAACCCTCCGAATGATCAGGAGATCCGCTATTGCTTCTGCCGCGAACCGGATGACGGACGTTTAATGATACAATGCGATAATTGTCTCGAGTGGTTTCACGCGGCGTGCGTTGGATTGTCGCGGTCCGAGATTCGTCAAATTGGCAAATACTTCTGTCGTGTGTGTGTGGCGGACCCGGGGGGTAGGCAGTGAAAGTGAGACCCTGTAATTCTCGTTACAGGTGCAGAGCCACCGTCATGGAACAACGCTCTCCCAAGGATGGTGATGGGTGGCAGAGAATCATTGGGAAGACGGAGAAACACATCGTCTCCGAAACGAAGAAGGGGACATTGATCGCAGCGCGGCAGCTGACACGCGAGCTCGGCATGGATAGTTCCATAGGCACTGCCCAATACCTTGAACTCGCAAAGCTCCAATATACGCTGGCGGTAAAGAGACAGTTCTGGAGGTGGATACGGGACTTCCAGTTGGACAGCACTACGTTTCTGTCGAACCGGGTTATTCTGGAACATTTCCCAAATCCAGGGGGCAGAAACGCTGTCACCGTGCCACACTCCAGGGTTAGGGAGGACATCGGGATGGGGGGGAAATTGGTGCAGGATGCCCGCTTGCACCATACGGACCTGCCCAAGGCAGTGTATAATGCGGCCAGTATGGAGGTCGACATACCTCCTCATGTTTATATTGACACGACACAGCCCGAACCACGCTCTAACAGGGAGGAGCCCCGTTCTAATGAACGAAGTAGGCCCACTGAAGAACTTCAAGACAAGCTGCCGTCAAGGCCCCGTTCCCGCGAACGAAGTAGGCCGGCAGCGGAAGACCAGCGCAGAGCAAGGCCTCTGTCCCCACAACGAGGAAGGAGATCACGGCCCCTTTCTCAGGAAAGACGGTGGCCAGCAAGGGAGTCTGATCGTTCGAGGCAACCTCGTTCCGATCGACCGAGACGCCACGATAGCAGAGGAAAGTTTGCGTCTGAGCGGCCCCGTTCTCCGGAACGAAGGCGGCCTGAGAGACGCTCTACACAGGCTAGACGGTCGCGAACGCCTGCCCGAACCACCGTCGGACATTGAGGAACTCAGACAGAGCGACACCAAATGTGCTATCAGTCGACACAGACGGAAGATGTTCCAGTGTGCCATTGTTTGGAGGTATTGGCTCGGCACCTGGGAAGTCGTACAGAGAACGTGAGCTCAGTGGTCACCGCAGACCGCCAAACTGTGCCCACACCATCCTTAGAAGTCCGTGTCACGGGAACACAGAGGGTCGTCCGAGAGGAAGCGGTAGACAGTTCGGAAGAGGTGGTGGCTATTACAGCCCCTTCAGAGGTGGAGACTGTCCATGATGAGAGGAGGAGGGCCCCACTGAAAAGGAGGGCCGATGCGTCTGATGAGGGGGCCACCTGTGCCAAACGCATACACAGGCAAAAGTGTCCCTTCGATGATTGTCCAATCAGGGCTCGGACTGTCAAGCGACACGCGCTACACGACCACGTGCCGGCGGTATTTCATGATGATGCTACCGAGGATATGCTGTCAAGCTTCAGGTTTCAGAACCGACGTCTGGTAGGCCTAGAGACCTTATCTGAGATGATCATTGGGCCCGGAGCAAATCCCGTCAAGTTGTTGCGATTTGCAAACCGCAACCTGATCCTGGAATCGGACACCACCATTTCAGATAGGACCCGCAGGGCTATGGACCGACTTTGCGAGACCGCTGGATGGCCCATCCCCCGGTTCTATACCATCGAACCGATGAACTCACCGGCATGCCTAATTTACTGGCGAGTGATGACGTTCCTGATGAGCCGCCTCACAGGGTCCGAACCCGATGAGATGTACCGCCGTTTCGGGGCTAGCTGGACCACCCGCAGTCGGCTCACCAAGAAGACTCGGCGTAGCCAGACAGCACGGCTGGCAACTGCGTCGGCTACGGGCAATAGAGGGCAAGTAGACGAAGTGGCAGAAACTGCCCCGTCCTTCACCATTCAGTCCTCGGAAGTCCGGACTCCAGAGAGAGCGCTTACAGCGCCCAAAGACGATGTGGCTAAGGCAGCCCCGTCCATGACAATTCGACCTGCGGAGCAGTTACTGGTGGGACACCTGGATACCCCGAAGACCCATGACGATGTGGCTGATACAGCCCCGTCTGCAGATCAGATGTCTTTGCGAGGTCCCGTCTCGCCAAGAGAGGCTCCCATAGAGGTAGATGCTGAGGCTAAAACAGCCCCGTCCTCACCGGAACTTCAGACTGAAGCAGGACTCATGATGGACTACGAAGACGAAAGCATCATTAGCCCTGTGAAGTCGCTAATCTCTCTTCGAGACAGTGAAGAAGACATACTGCTGGAAGTGGATGAGGCGGCTGAAAGACCCGCCGCTCCCACGCAGCCTGACGTCCAGATAAGTCCGATAAGACTTCCATCAGAGCACACGGAAGGCGGCCAGTCTACTGCGGCCCACGTGATGGTATTGACGAGGCAAATGACATATGCAAAGGCTGTGGCCACTGGAGCCCCCTTATCCATTGGAGTTGTCCGGCCTCAACCTAGTCCACCACGGAAAGAAAAATTGGTACGGCGATCGGAGACGGAAGTTTCGCTGTTCGACAGCCACTTCCATCTGGATCGGCTAGCTGAAAGACTGCGGGCCGACACCACCGACATCAGCACAATTGCCAACCAAAGAACTGAGGTTCTGCCCACGACTAAGGCCAACCTAGTGGGCGGTGTGTTAGTGTTCTGTGACCCGGAAAATTGGTCCAGAATTCCAATAGTTTCAGACCCACAATGGGCAATAACGATCGGCCTCCATCCCAAGAAAGCACCGCGAGCTGTGCAGCAAGATCTAGAACACATGAAGACCTTGCTCCAGCGCCCCAATGTCACAGGCCTTGGAGAAGTAGGCCTAGACTACAGTGTAGATCCCTCGTTGTGGGAAGACCAACGAAGAACCCTGGGTACCATGCTACAGTGGGCGAAGCCTGAGCAAGTTCTGGTACTCCATGTCAAAGGAACAACCAGGGACTTTCACGCCAGGAGTGCATACGCCGACTGTTTCGAGCTAGTCCGGAAATATTGCACCCGCGATCAACCGATCCACCTACACTGCTTTGTGGGCGATGCAAGCCAAGTTAGGACGTGGAGAAACGCTTTCCCCAATTGCTACTTCAGCTTTGCGGGAAAGATAGTTCACTTCGACTCCGCCCAGAGGGAAGCGATGCGGAGAGTACCACTGGAACGGCTACTAATCGAGACAGACTCTCCATATCTGCCAATGGTGGCTGGACTAAGAACTACTACCCCAGCGTACATCGGGGAGGTAGCTAGCTTGGTCGCCAACATCCGGCGCGAGCCCCTGTCGCTCATTGCTAAGGAGACGACAAGCAATGGGCGTTGCCTGTATAACAGGCGGGAGTAAAATCGTCGAACGGAATAACATGCGAGATGTATCCTAGAGGTGGCTGAATACTGGCGTGTTTCTAAATCCCCACTTGGAATGCTGCACGCTACATATGTGGCTGGTGCTGAACCAAAGAAACCTCGGGGCACGCTGCAATTTAGAAAACGGGGGAGAGCGTGGTATTTGTGGAATGACGTTCGACCTTTGCGGCCATTCCGACTATTGCGGTGTTTCCAGTGCTTTTGCATACAGCGACACCTCGTTGAC
>JBEVXV010000656.1:0-6961 GCA_040505915.1 Sedimenticola sp.
CTGCATTTATCAGAACTGTAACACTTTGACGGCTTCAAGGTCATGTAAACATCGACTGTGCTACCGTCAAATTACACAATCCTGGTTGTGGCAGACAAGGAATGCCTTATGTAACTCCTACGTAGTGTGAAGCTTAAAATTTCATTGCAATGCTATAAATAGCCAATATTATTGCAGTGCATTATAGTGGTGCAGCTTAATCCAACAATTGTGCACTTGATGCAGATTTTATGCCCCTTTGCATGGTGGTAGCTGACATAGTACTAAAACATATTTTTACTGGAGGCACGTGATTTTCTCCCCCTGGTGGCCTTTTTTTGCAAATTCAAGATGGCCGCCATCGAAAACTTGAAATAGCCATAACTCTGGTTCTAATCGTACTAGAAACTTGATTTTGACACCTAAACCATGGTTTTTGGGTATGAGGAATCCATTGGAAATGGTTTTGAGGTGAATTCTTTGACCTAATTTACATAACTCCAACATGGCCACCGATATGGCTCACCAGGTGGCAAATAATATGCGTAGAGTTATCATTCATGAGGTATGTACCTGCGATGACCAATATTTATCTCATATCTGATTATCCATATCCCTGGGGAGTTATCTAACAACAATTACATGTAGGTAGAAGTATCTTGATGTCCATGATAAATCCAAGATGGCCACCGGTTAAATCTGCAAATCACCATAAGTCTTGCATTCACAGTTATAGAAACATGGTTCTGATGTCTGGATCCATTTTATTTTTAGATTTGGGGAATGGATTGATCATAGATATGAGTCAGTTCAGTGGACCCAATTAGCATAAATCTTGTATGCTTTACAATCTATTTATAAAAACACAATTGCTATATTTATGAAATTAGATGGACACCCATGACCATAAGTAAAATAATGATGAATATGCATATTACATGTATATCTCCAGAACTATTAAATAACAGAAACGGTCGTATGTAGTGTATGTCGTCACTAACATGCGAACTGACGTAATAGTTAATGCCATGATGCATTCAGATAGTATGACACTGATTCCATGATCTAATAGTTAATGACATGCATCATGGCTTAACTATAAGGTCAATTCACGCGTTAGTGACAGCATAGACTACATACAGCCATTTCTGTAATTTTATATTTCTGAAAACCTGCAATATGCATATTCATCATGTTACTTGCTATCTTCTGTTTGGGTATTGAGATATTACTGGTTAAGCCCCCGTTGCATATACTATCCTAGATATACCCTGGCCCACACATGTCAAATGCTGCATATTGAACCTATGATATGATATCAGTCAGGATAGGTACGTGTAGGTACATCACTAGCTCGTCTAAAGGGTTTCGATGCGATTTTCACGATGTGACTGTGTTCAGGAGGGACAATGATAATAGTTGTCGACCACGTCAATCTATGTGTGAAGTACAGGAATATGTGTACATCAACTACCCAATAAAAGAGCAATATTAATTCTAGCTGTAGGGCATACCGATCAAGATATTGACCAATTAAGGCCTGGAGTATTTTGAAAGTAATTGGTAAGTGTTTGCTGTGTGTGACATATACTTTATCAAGTCTCAATACACCCATAGCTTGCCCATAGACATAATATCCATCATATCTTCTAGGTCGTATCATCATTATTATCATCATTATTACAGCAGCCACCTTCACACTTGCACACAGGACTGCAGCGGATATGTGCTCTGTGACACTTGCAGTTTCCCTGACATGCCTTTATGCACCCACAGCGCAGGAGGACAGAACAGGCTTTACTCGCATCTGCAAGGTCTGTCCAGAAGGGAACCCATTGCCCCTTCTCATTGCGCTGCCACCCCCATTCTGATGGATCTGGCAAGTCCTGATGGCACTGCAGGCTCTGATCCCAAACAAAACTTGCCTGGAAAAGGACACGTTTCATATGTTGGAACAAAGCTGCCTGTGTTGGAGGGATTGTCTCTAGGGATCTACAGCCATGAGTGAACAACAGTTTCCGTGCCTCATTGACTGAACCTGCACCACATGTCTTGCTGTACAAGAGAACCACAAATCTTTCAATTCTGGCCATGTGCACAGTGTCCAATTTCAACTCAGCAGGATTTGTTGCCAATGCAACCCATGTGTTCGTGATATCCGGATAGATGTCCCACACTGCCCAGGCTGTTTTCTTCCCGACTCCAAGGAACTTTGATGTTGTGTCGCAGCCTGTGAAGGCATGGAAGAGATGCAGTGTGTCTAGCTTTTCAGGGTTCAGTTGTTGCACGATCTCATGGATAGGAAAGTTTTTTATGTTGGTGCCCGTGCCAAGAACCACCCAGAGTTCATCCAGGGACAGTCGATTAAAGTTTGTGATGGCAAGGACGACAACATCACTGTCCACTGTTTTTAGGAAGGCTTTGCGATGCCCTTGTGAAGCAGCATGTTTCAGGTGCAGAAGCATGCGAGTATCTGCTTCCTGATGGTTGCATGGTTTAAGAGCAGACACATCAATCTGGTGGTTGGTCAGGACGGTATCTTTGTTTGTGGAAATCACCTGTTTGTCCCCATCATGGATATCTGTCACAGCTTTACTGAGGATATCAAAGAGCTCTTCCTTGTTGTCAGCATTCTTGAGGAATTGATTCCAGTCTTTTTTCGGGATGGGTGTCTTGCCAGTGACACGGGTGCGTGTACCTGTGCCACGACGTCTCTGAGTTTGACCTTTCAGGCTCTGCTCAAGATACACATCCCACACAATGTCAACTCTTGTTACCTGTCCACCAAGATGCGACTTGATGAAGGGTACAAAATGAATGCTGGCATATTCATCAAACGTTTTAGCACGAGTTGGTCTCACCATGTGAACAATAGCTGGTCCATCCAGCACCTTGACAGTGACATCCACAATGTTTCTGGCGCTCCCTATTGCCTGTGGATTCGAACCCACCTGGAAGCACTTCAGGATGTCAGATTTACTTCCTGCACGCAACTGCCCTCTATCTGATAATGAGGGTGGGTCCCGTTGGTTCTCAAACTTGAAAAAGTCGGAGATATCTGCATCTGGACGGGACTGCAGAGACAGGAACAGCTGCGTTATGAGAGTGGTATTGCGCCTCATGGTACCCATTTTGTTGTTCTTTGGAGAGGAATGATCAGGCTGATTCGCAAAGGTGTAAATTCCCAGTCGTTTCAATGTATCTGTAATAGCTATGTTCGCATTTACAATCCTAGTTGAGACATACTGTTGGTGGGTAGCTGTTCCCAAAGTGTGCGCCTGTTTCAGACAATGGACAACTAGATCATCCATTACCTCTTGTGTGTCTAGTGCAATCAGATTAGGACTGGTCTCAGAGAATGGATTTCCCTTGCTTTTCATCACCTGTATGAGGCTTTGGACATCCTTCGCAAAGGAGACCTGATATGTGTGGGCCTCCTCGTGGTGAGACTTTGATGAGACATGAGTTGGGAAGGCTGATATTTCGAATTGTTCAATAGCTCTGGACATTTCAGGGCCAGACAACATTAGATTCATCAATGATGATGGGTCATCAAATAGTCCAGTAGCGCCACCATGCCCTTTGATGACTTTGTTTGTCTGCTCATGTGATTGGTCCTTGGCAATCAGGGAAAACTTGTGCTCAGATCGCTGAACCACAAAATTTCCCTTCATGAACTCATTATACACGTCAGGGTGTGTGTTAGGCAGCTGCACCATGTCTCTCACATGTATCGGCAGCCAGCGTGAGTAGTTCGTGTGATCAAACACGAAGAACCACGGGCAGAGTTCATCAAGGACTTGGACATAAAGCAGCCATTGTCCTTCACGCTGAGAGCGAACCAAGCGGCAGTTGAGTAGTTCCAACTCCATGACAGTGGACCAGTACCAAAACATGGGGAACTGGTCAGAAGCCCACTTGCACCACTCATCAAAGCTGAGAACTCCATCCCCTAGCTCTTCCTGTAGACTCTCTTGGTATGCCTCGTTACGCAGAACATAGCATGCTACGAGAGTAACATGGTGTGCATATCGAGTTCGCTTGACGTAGTGATCTGCCAGTGCTGACGTCGCCCTACCGCTCGTGAGTACACCTGCCTCAGTAAGAACTTGGACCCATCCTGATCCCTTCAGCATCTTTCCCATCATGCTCTGTGCAGCCATTTCAATATGGAGGCCCCCCATCATCAGGACATACTTATCCTCACCAAGCTCATCTGGCCAACGCCATTGCACTTGCTTGCCAAGGGCAAATATGGGCTGATCCCCACCAGCCACAGGCGTTTGGCCAGGATTGAGAAACTCGATTGCATCCTTGATCACAGTCAAGCCATGCTTTACCATGGATGCAGTTGGAGCTTTTTCTGGGAAGATAGGCAACATCCCAATCTCAGCCCGTGGTTTTACCACCTCATTTGACTGAAGACTCGAATTAAAACCAGCCCACGTCAGGGTATCTCTGTCATCCAACGCATCTTTCTCTAGAAGACGAGTACATGTTTCCAACCAGGCTTGCTCCTTGACGATTGCACCTGGGATACACTCTCTTCCTGGTCGTACCGTTGCCAATGACTTTGCGAGGATGATGTCACCTGCATATAACTCCACAGGAGGTACCACTGTGTATGATGCTGGTAGCTCTGGCACAGATGTATCAGTATGGTCGATGATGCAAGGATCTCTAATGACACCCTGGTTGTCAAGAGATAGATGGTTGGTAAGTGTCATCAATGTACCGTGTAGCTCTGACCTTGCCATATTTGAGGATTTTGAACTATCGATATTGTCTAAGTCTCCAGTGGTGAAAACATGCTTCCTCATATTCGTTGGAACCACAACTCCATCTTCTTGGAACCGCTTACAAACACTTCTGGTCATGTCCAACTTAACTTCACAGACACGGTCATAGGATACAGGAAGCCCAAGCTTATGGAATGTATCTATCACCCTCCGAAGCCTATCATCAGCATGCAGCTTCAAGCCAATATAAAGAGGTAAGGGTGTCTCTCTCGTTTTGGGATGTCGCATCTTATCTTTGGGTGATGAGGGAGTATGCTTTACAGCGTTGTGAATTAGTAGCTGAGAAATGGCACATGCTACCTTGTAGCGGGCTCCTGTCTCAGTAGATACCTGATCCTTGATGCTAGGACCTTGAAGAGTCATGTTAATGAATGCTACCAGTGGATCAGGGATGGGAGCTTGTAGACAATTGGGGGGAAATATTCCATTAAATGGACTCTGGTCCTCCAAGATATACCTCCTTAGAATTACAGTGGCATTCACTAGTGTCACTGCTTCACTATCTTGCAAAGGCTTGTGGGCTGCATTTGCTAGTACTGATCCTAAGGTCTTTTTGTGTGATAGGTATACTTCTCTGCCTTCTGGGGTTGCTTTCCACTCAGGAAGGAGACCAATCAGGCGTTCTTTGAACCGTGTTGCATGGATTTTAGCAGTCATCTGGCCACCTAATTGTTCTAATCGCTGTGTGTACAGGGTGACTAGGTCTGATAATTTGTGTATATTATCCTTAAATGCGTCTAAGTATGCTACTAGCTGAGCAATAGCTATTGCATCTAGAGATTCGGACTGAGTATTTGAACAATGCTGCTGACTACTATGGGTGTTTATTGCACGGGCCTGGGTATATAGTTTAGTATAGCAACCCTTGTGATAGCGGGCATTCATAGAGTGTAAATCTTGTTCCTTTGCTCCATCCAGTTTGGCAACTAGCTGGTAATTATGGGTTGTATGTGCCCACTGTTTGAGATTAACGTCAATATCGTCAGATGTAGCTCTGATGAGCAGTCCATCATACTTCCCCGAACACAATATACACTCATCTTCCGTGACAGCACAATCCAAACTTGATCTCGTCTTTTTAGGACTTGGTTCACCAGAGGCTTGATTCCCTTCCAGCTGATTAGAAATTTTTCTCTGTCTCTGATCCCCAGCTCTATCGAGCATACGGCTATTACACGCGGTATAACATGACTTGTGGTACCTGGCGCTATTGGTCACAAGTGTATTTGCTATACCTGTGCCATCATCCAGTCTAGCTAGGTTAATGTGAAGTGGCACACTATGAATATCTTGGAAACCAATCAAATTGTCTGCTAAGGTAATGTACGAGGATGTGTAGTCTAATCTTTTATAGTTTGCTGGACACCGTAAGTCCTCTTTCTTGCTTTTTTGACATAGACAGCACTTACTCCAGTCTGTTTCACGTTGAGGTATAATCACTACTTCTGCGTCATTCGTATCCGACATTTTAATTTAATTATTGATCTATTGATAATGAAATGTTAGAATATCACATATCACAAAGTGTTTCTATTTTCCAATGTACGTTTTTCCTTCGATGCTATTCATAAGTTCTGGGTGTCCACACTCAAGGATCCATGGGCGGCTTGAAGATGTCTTCCACGGGCACCATGCATCACCACACAGACTGCAATACAAAAAGACAGCTGCTCAATCAAATAACACAACCCTAACTTAAAAGCTCCAATGACATTAATATTTTATTTTATTTTATTCCCAACAAGTGTGTATTTGATGATATGCATATTTTGGATTTAGGCATATTCTGGCCCCCACTCTTTATATTTATGCATATTTTGGCCTCCAATCTGCTCAAACTCATCTCCAATGGATTCCTCATACCCAAAAACCATGGTTTAGATGTCAAAAGCAAGTTTCTAGTACGATTAGAACCAGAGTTATGGATATTTCAAGTTTTCGATGGCGGCCATCTTGAATTTGCAAAAAACGGCCACCAGGGGGAGAAAATCACGTGCCTCCAGTAAAAATATGTTTTAGTACTATGTCAGCTACCACCAGGCAATGGGGCATAAAATCTGCATCAAATGCACAATTGTTGGGTATTGGGCAATTAAGCTGCACCACTACTCGTAGTCTTGGACGACCTGATGCAACAAGTTGTGGAGAATCCGGATGTGGAACTGTTGTTTACCCGGGACTGT
>JBEVXV010000657.1:0-4304 GCA_040505915.1 Sedimenticola sp.
ACTCTGCTCATACAAGATGGACAGAGTAGCTATACCCCAGGTACACAACTAAACATGGTGTTTAACATTCCTGTGAAGTTTCATGACAGTAGGTAAAATACTTGTTGAGGTATGTGTGCCACAAAACTTCCCGACAGATACTCCAGTAAACAAAGCATTTTTGGTCGGCAAAAATAGTAAAGAAATGAAACATATGTAGCTAACATGGTTCGAGCCTCCTAAATAACATAGGCTGGTCTCCCAAACTGTCCGAGGTGAGCGTTCGTCGTAAAACGGAAAATCCAAGATGGCCGCCAATCTGAATATATTTTGGCAATATATCGGGAACTATGCTAGTTGTAAACATGATTTGAGTTGTAATACACATGATTCCGATGTCTGTCTATATAGATTGTTCTCACAAACTGTTCGAGGTGAGCGTTCGTCGTAAAACGAAAAATCCAAGATGGCCGCCAATCTGAATATATTTTGGCAATATATCTTGAACTAGGCCAGTTGTAAACATAATTTGAGTTGATATGCACACGTTTCCGATGTTTACCTATATAGGCTGGTCTCTCAAACTGTTCGAGGTGAGCGTTCGTCGTAAAACGGAAAATACAAGATGGCCGTCAATCTGAATATATTTTGGCAATATATTGGGAACTAAGCCAGTTGGGAACATAAATTTAGTTGATATAATATGTTTCCAATGTCTACTTATATGATTGTAATATCCATTAATGGAGTCACCATCTTGGATTTTAAACTATGGCCTCCCAACAATAATATCTTACACCACGACGTTCATTATTATCCGTCTCATTTACAGTAACACCATCATTCCCATTGTAACAAATTTGCCCTAGTTGTCATAGCACCTAATTGTTCCGGGTACGAACATGTAATTAAATGCAATAAGCCAGGTTTGGTTAGAAAACGCCTCAAGTAGTTATTCTATATATATTTGTAATGATCGCACTATTGTATCGATATTTTAACGTCAAGTATGTATTGCATATACAGTACTCTTCATATAGTGAGTGTTGTGTGTATATCAGTAGTATGGATACGCATGACATGTATCTTGTATGCCAAATGCCTTGTCGGAAGGAGACGCAGTATCATAAGGCCTAGATACCATACGAAACAGCAATGTCGAATAAGTTATACAAGCTAATCGAACATCATTTTTGCACAAATCCCCTCTGTGGACAAAACACACACTCAGCAAACTTTTGACATGACTCAGTTGTTCGTTTTGTGGCAATGAAATCGATCACATATCTGATCACACAAAAGCCTGTAGACAAACGGAGCATTTACGAAATGCTTCAAATATCAAGCAAAGAATTCAACATGAGGCAGCAACAGGCAATGACGAGTGGGGACGTATAGTCAGTACCCGTGTTGAAGAAGTGATGAGCGACTTGGTGGCTGCTGAAGCCAGATATCATATCCCATGTTACTGCAAATTCTTCAAAATGCCATCTAACCGTGAGAAAGGGCGGCCCACGTATGATGATTCAGCAGCAGCATTCGATCGTCTCTGTTTTTTTCTACGGGACAACGATGAATGTCAGTACTTACTGGAAGAGTTGTTCGACAAACTTGCTAAATATCTCCCAGATTATATTAGTGTATGCTCCGAACGGCCAATGAAGAGAAAGCCTCTCGATCACTCTGGGGACGACATCAGTATCTCCTGTTTGCCAGGCAAGAAGTCGGTAATATGTATTCGAAAGCTGCGGCAATCGTCAGGGAAAACATTAGGTCGATGGCATACGACATAGATGTGTATGCCCCATCAGACAATGCGTACGATGATAGAAACACTGAATACATGCATGGACAATGTGATACAAAAAGGGAAAACATACATAAACCATATAGAAAACGAAAATGCAGTTATAAACAATGCAATAATCACTGCCACTCGACCGCGGTCTCCTATTGTTTATGATCCAGGTCGGACTATCAGTCTACGCACACAGTCAGGTCGGATCCAGACATCTTACGGACATACGTATGCTATGGGTGTATGTTCTTCATACAATGAAGCATGACGATATGAAGCATCTCCGATGCTATAAAACAGATATTCTGTAGAAGCAAATCCATTCAATCAGTTCGTATTTGACAATGCGGATTTTAATGTTAGATCTCTGGGTGATTATGGTACCCTCAACAGCATGGGAGGTATCATGTGTGTCACACCTGGAAGTGTAATCACGAACACTGGCGTTACTGACCGCATAAAGGTACAGCCAAAGTGAGTTTGCATACTCAGCTAGATACACATGACGGGAATGACGTTTGGAAAGTCAAGTTGCACAGGACAGCCGCAGTTCTATCTCTGGCCACAATTAGCAGCTCAGTTAAGTCGCACGAGGAGATCATACCTATCACTATAATGCAACTGTTTAACTTAAGTATGTGCCTGGTAAAGTCAGATGAAGACTTTGCCTCGTGTGTTCAGTATCAGTTGGCTCCTTGTCATGTGTATCGGTTCGATGATGTATCAATGAGACAAACAGAGGAAGCCATCATGTGCAAGATAATGGAGACAGCATCCGGGGTGGAATGTGAGGAAATATGTCCGACAGACAGTACATATGTGTTAGATGGTGGATATCTGCTGCGGCGAGCCGTTGGCCACAAAACGGGACATACAGTGATTTATACAGGACATATGTAGCATATGTAGAGAAACACTTCCACAGGAACTAGCAAGCTTGAGGTGTTCGATGGCTACAGTGATGCTCCCAGCACGAAAAGTGCAGAACGAAATCAAAGTGCCACCAAATGTCAATTAACCGAAATACAAATCACTGACGAAATGCAAATCACCATCCGACAAGACAGTTTTTTTTGTCAATTGGTAAAAACAAGGCCATGGTTATGCATGCTCTGCTCTGATGTTGATCTTCTCATCCTCATGATTCAACTTGCCGGGACAAATGATAATATATACTTGTTTAAAGCTGGCAGTGGAAAGTACCCGAATGAGGTCTACAATATCGCATCTGTTCAGAAGAACATGGAACGTTTATGTGTAAGTCTGTTTTTCCTGCATGTAATGACAGGGTGCGACACCACATTCGCCCTGTATCGACAAGTTAAGCGGAAAGCATTCAACTTACTGCAAAAGCAACCCGACTTGCAGAAATGCGTGGACGTATTCATTGATCCATCATAACCAGTGGAGTATTTTGCGTCAGCTGGAGAAGACTTCTTGTTAGCCTCCTACGCTGCATCGAAGGATACATTGACACTGAACAAACATTAAGCTAATAGCAAATTGTCCACTACACGGCAAGATCAAACTCGAAGCATTATACAACATTTGTTGCGTACTTACCACCGAGTAAAACACTGGTTGAGAAATTAACTACCACCAGGGTAGTGGGGATGGGACTTAGTCAATAGACACTAACGTCCACCCAGTTCTAAACCGCCAGCCTCCTTCTCCCCCTGAACGTATGTGGTTGATTTCGTGCAACTGCAAATGTAGATGTGAGCGAGCTTGTGGATGTCGGAAGGCTGTCCTTCATTGTCCGGTTCTCTGTGACTCCGACATTCCAGAAATGGACGAAGATAACAATCATCTACTGAATGAAGTCAATGATCGCGGACGTTCAGATGACTCCGGTAATGAGGATGAAGATGTCATGAGAACTATGGATCAGTATAGCGGAGCGTCCACTTCCGACATTGCGACGCAATTATGAACGCGGAAGCGAAAATTGGTAACATAGTAGTGGAGATCCATTATCAGTTGATACGTATGTTGCGGATATACTATTACCATATAACACTGAACATTTACCTTGCAAATGACACGAGACAATCTGAAATGAAATATTCAAGTCGCGGGCATAACCTGTAGCTCTTTTGGTGTTTCGCCTTTATTTTATAGATATATTTACCAATGTATCGAGAGAAAAAGGGTCATTGGTGGCGGCCATTCTGAAAACCATGATGGTAGTCATAAAATAATTTTCTGCGAATCACCATCCGATCGCCCGACACCGATAATGTAGGTGTAAGCTCTGAAATATTGTTCATAACTAGCTTAGTTCTTGTGATATTGTCGAGAATATAGCTCGGATGGCGGCCATCTTGGATTTTAACTTTCCTGGCAAGCGCTCACCTCGGACAGTTTGGGAGACCAGCCTATCTTATTTAGAAGGCTCAAAACATGTTATCTACATAGGTTTCATTTCTTTACTATTTTTGCCGACCTTTTCCAAATTATCAGCTCCGTTTACTGGACTACACTGTTTTCCCTTCCTTTTGATGTCAGACTGCTTAATATAACACAG
>JBEVXV010000658.1:0-5203 GCA_040505915.1 Sedimenticola sp.
ACCCCGACCCCTTACTATACCTTACCCACTACCTTACCCCACTTTACCCCGACCCCTTACTATACCTTACCCACTACCTTACCACACTTTACCCCGACCCCACTGTTCTCATGGTCCATGGGGCTATAAGTATACAACCGGAATAGTTCGGAGCACACCTGTCAGCCAGCGTGGACACTTATCAGACTGTACTGATGCACAGGCTGATAAATGTGCTTGGTGGTAGGTTTTCTCATGCGCCTGCAGATTTATGAAGTCCTTATTTTTTCAGGTAAAGATATAGCACCATGTCAGAAACCGAAGACGATTTACTGGTGGAAACATCGTTTGAAAATACTGCAAATTTTGAGCGGGTTTGGGAGGCAGCAGAAAGCGTCGAATCGTTTTTACACCGAGACGATTATATTGCAGTTCGGGGAACAACTGTTGAAGACCCGGAAGAATTACGATATGACTATGACATTGATGGAATAACGATTCAATGGAAACACGTTGCCAATGGACTTTCTTCTGAATTTACGCATTTAGATATTGCCTCCAGGGGTGAACGAGATTTGAAGAGAATTTATCCGCTTCTACGAAAACATATTAAACTTCAAGATTATAGTGAAGCAGTGTTTGGCGCGCTGAAACAGAGTGTGGGATGTCAATTGATTTATTATGGAGGATGGGAAACGTGGCTCGCATTTCTACCTCGTGTGAGATGTAATGTCAACTACAGTAGCGGAATTATTCGGAGAATAACTCTAAACAATATGAATCGATTGAGGCATAGTTTTGAGAAAGAGCTACAGTGTCTTGTTGAGAAGGGAGAGGCAAATGAAACGCTTGCAAAGAACAACATATTCGACATAAAAAAAATGTTTGTGCTTCCAAACGACAGAAGAACAATCTTAAACGCATTTCAGCGTTCATTGGACACCACAGACTTCGTGGATTCGAAGTTTTATCCTGTTGTATTTACATTCAGGTTTGGAGAGAAATGCCCGAGTAATATAGAACTACCAATCGCTGACGTAACCGCAGTAGATGATATATGTGTTCATCTTGGCATATGTGTGAGCTCTGATTTTCATGATCTGTTCTGGTGCCGAAGTGGAGTAAAGGAAGTGATCGGTGACCGTGGAACTTTAAGCTCAGCATTTTCTTTCTTCGAGTGCGTGAATTACCAGTCGAACTTAGATCGCAGGTTAATCGATGTTAGTGGTAGGCTCAGGTCAATCTGTCAATTTCCAGAACATATGAGATTTGTTCAAATGTACTCCGACCTACCTCATCGCCGACCCCAGACCGTCTGCCATCCTATTTCCGGTTCGATTATAATGGTAGATCGTATATTACCAATGCATAGTCAGCAAAAGGTGCGCAGAGAAGCAGATGACTATCTCACTGAACTGAAAAGTAATTTCGCTCAGGTGAGGAACGGTAACTGTCGTTTAGAGTTTGTGATACGTTTACCAGATACTTGTATCAATATAATCGCCTCAGACTTAATCAACAAGGAGAAACTATTTGAATTGTTTCAAAATCAACCGATGATAGCACCTTTCAGCAAAATTTCCGAATTAAGAGTACTCGATTGTCTACGCGAAACTGGCATGTATCTGCAGTCTAAGCTACAGAATATATATAATACAAGGAAAGGCACGGGCGATAGTTTCGCAGTCTGGGAAGCCTATCAGCATGAATTGGCATGCGAAAAGCTGTTGTGGGGCCACCCATTCTCTTATATTTCCAGGATATATGCTACTAATCTGGGACCTGGACTAGATTACCCAACCCGTTGTTTAACAGATCAAATGGGTTTTCTGTGTCTCGAAAACTTCTTTAGTTGTTGTTCGGATGAAAATACCACTCCGCCGCTCAATATCTATACCAAGAATGTAAAGGTACAGACGCAAATCACCAGGCTATTTGGCATGTACAATCTTGCGGATGCAAGTACTGTCACGTTAGGAAAACGCATTATACTGTGTTTGTTGCGGGACATACACGACATGGGTTCTGTGTATAAGCGGTTTGAAGACTTTATGCTTTTCCTTAAAACAAGTGCCGGAAACAAGGACAAGCGTATTGTTGGAGGTGTTACTGTTACAAATTTAGTAGACACATTTGTTAATGCACAGAAATGTAAGTGGCCCATGGTTTTTAAACCATTACAAGAATTGATTCATGACAACACGAAGTTAGAAGATGCGATGAGAGAAGGTGTAAAAGAGTTAAATCTAGGATACTTTCCAGCAGTGAGAAATTATGATACTTCTCGCAATGAAGGGTTGAACTGGCGATTTACATATGGGTACTGGGTACTGAGCGACGTAGAGGATGACGATAGTAGTTTCGAAAGACAAGCTGCCAGTTATCATTGTCTTGTGTTATCCGAATTGGAAAAACGGAAACTCTGCCATTCGTCCACATATGATCATGTGTTTCCGTGGATTGAACCTTGCCTGAAAAAACTTCCAGCCAAGAAACTGACCATGGATGAGACTACACTTGTTGTAACATACGTGACATGCATCTGTCTGATTATGAATAGTCGGTACGTAAATTACCTAAACTTAAGTAGGCTTGAAAGGCTACTACCGGTGTCACAAAATAAACTACAGTCGTTTGAGATATTAAGTCGATTTAGGATGTACGGTGTCAACACAGTCAACGTATTTAGAGTTCACTCCTCTATTCCTCATAGCTTTGACAATAAAAGGAAACGTGACCAGATTGGTGAAAATGATCAGAATAAACAACCGGGACATAGCAGAGAATCAGAAGAGGTGGAATCTGGTGAAATGGAGAGAATTCCAGTTGAGGAAAATTCATCAAACGATGGAGTTATTGGAGGACAAAGCAGACACATACCAATGAATGAGTGTCGTAGGAGGGTTTCATGGAATCCTGCAGAAACGTTGATAGTATCTAGATATGTAGGTGTTACCGGTAAAACAATGAAAGAACTATATAAAGAATACCAGAGAGAGTGCCGTGCAATCGATATTCCAGACCATTCATTTGAGAGTTTCCGAAGAAAAGTCAATCACATGATGAAAACCTGAACTGGAAGAGACCGGCGACCGATCTCCATATTAAATCACATACTAGTAGTCGTAGAAGCCAACAAGAAACACTACATGAAATATACAATACAAATACTTCTTATAAAATAACAGTTATATTCACTAAAATCTCATCGACTTTACATGTGATGTACCAGTAATAACCATTTAAAAATCCTTAAATAAACTGTTGTATGAGCCAACATATAATGGACAAAATAAATATTTGCTTTAACTATTATTATCATGAAAACATGTATGATTATCGCCTCCCATTATGCTAAAGGTACTGAAATGCATATAGAAATTTGTAATATTTTATAATTCCATCCCACCAGTACCACATTACTGTCGCAACATAAACATTGAGTGATGTATGTAAAGACATAATAATTGTGCAGTTAAACAATTGCCATGCTGATGTCGAGACTAACAGCCAAATTTGTCATACCGCCGATAAAATCCTTGCGTTTTCATTGGTTATCTATGCAGGCAACATGAGACGATGGTTACTGTCTGAGGCTCATGTTATACTGGAGCAACAAACATGGCCGACGCTTTACAATATATCTCCACAACTTATTTTGATAGAGAAATACAAATAAATAAATCGCTTATTTAATATAAAATAAAGCCCGGTTCAGCCCACCTGAATCATTTAAACCCGACTCTTGTGTCTAAACTGCACTTTGAGACTATTGCTTTTGAAGTATTCAAATCTGCGGCTTGTTTTTGTGGCTTCAGAGTTGCATAATTCTTTCTTACTATGGTATCTTATCAAAATGGTTTGGATTGATGACTGAAAACTGACGACGAACTGAACTTTGTCATGTGTTTTTGCGTCTCTGGATTCTGGGCGGCATAGAAAATTGCAGGCGTTGGCGGACCTGCGGTATGACAAATTCGTTATTGTGATTGTTCACAGTCAGCATAGCCTCATATTGCCCGTTTGAAAGTGTTATGTCCCCTCGACTGACGCCTCGGGATCGTTCAAACGGACAATATGAGGCTATGTTGACTGCGAACAATCACAATAACTAATAATGTGATGACATTTCATTGAAATTGCATCCGAAAGATGCAATTCCAGTAAAATACGATCACATATTATCTCAATTTTCAGACTTCAACAAGAAAAGCATTGTTTTGAACGGTTGTCTGCTGCAATGTTTGAACTTGTGTAGCATTTATTTGTCCCAGCATGCAAAGGGTTAAGGTCAGAGAGGCAATAACATTTGCTGATTGTTTCCCCTAAAATAATCAAGGAAACAAATATATCTACATTTGAGCCAGGGTATGGTAAAGCCTACAACTCAACCAGTGCAACCAGCATAGACCCAGATCAACATGCGTCCCTGCGAGTCTGATCAGGGTCTAGACTGGTTGACAGAGGGTGTGGTCCTTTGACTTATTCACCAGTTTACTATTAATCATGGCAATAGTTCGAGTGCATGCATATATATTAAACTAGACCGACCGTCGAAAACGACAGTATTGTATCCCCCTGCAGCCACAAACAATCATGGGTTATGCGCAAAAGAACAAAGGTCAATAACTCCAAAATTAGTGATGCGAGAGTTCTTATGTGTGACATACCTTCGGTTCATTATCTATGCATGTGTGAAGTTTAATTAAAGTATTACATATTGCATGCGAGATACAGACCATTTTCAGTTATCCCATTTTTCCCAGATTTCATACTTGTGTACACGATATATTAGGAGACATGGACAAAGTCCACATACTGGAATGGGATAAATTAGTTAGAACATGATTTGTCCGCCTGTATGATCGATAATCCGCTCGCTAAAGCTCACGGATTATCTCTACATACAGGCGGACAAACCATGCTCTAACTATTACTTGTATCATAGCCCAAAGACCTTTACCATTATTGTATCATAGGCAGAGGACCTTTAGCATTATATCTGCACAGCTATATTTGCAATATACGCACACTTCTGAAGGGGCGGAGCTTAAAACTGTGCAATAACTAACTGTGCGTATATCTGAAACGTATGGGCTGATATACGCACGGCTAGTAACTGTGCAATAACTAAGTTATTGCACAGTTATTGTGGATCATTCATAAAACAGTGGATTTTGGTTTATTTCTCCATCAAAAGTAGCAAGTAGTGATTCCTTTAGAA
>JBEVXV010000659.1:0-7336 GCA_040505915.1 Sedimenticola sp.
TGGTGATTTCGGAGCTCAATACTGAGCCTGCATGTTCCCCTGTCAACGCTTAGCCGCTACACTTACGGGCAGCAGTCCATGTCTCGGGGCCACCGCGGGTCACTACTCCTTACTGTGTAGAGGGCTTTCACCTCCAATCTGGTGCCAGCTTTCGCTTGGCGCACTGGGTGTTCTTGTTCACTCCCCAGCACAAAACAACCAAACTGTGGAGGTGTAGCTGTAGCGCTAGCTATAGCAAGACGGTCTCCCTGCCTGTGCCGGAATGATGGCCGCTCTGATAGCTGATAACCGGCAGCTGACAGCTGCTATCTCACTCATCTCAGACTATAATCAGCCATATAGAATGAAAACTGAGCCGACAATAGATTGTGAAAACATGATCAGTAAACTTGAGTTCTCTGATCTACTACAGCACGATCAAGATCACCCTACCGTCCTTGCCTGAGATGGCGCTCAGAGTGCGGGCTCCAGATGATAATTTTACGAGATGTTGTAATATTTAACCCGATAGGAAGCGTATTAATCACCAACGGCAACCATGCAACCAGGATACCTAATTCTATTCTCTGGTAGGTCTGTAGATGAATAGTCACCAACAGGAGGCAACCCATGCGATACCTGATCCCGCTTTTACTAGCCCTAATCACCAGCGTCATTGAGGCCGCCCCTCCTCCGACTGCACCCGAGAACCCTTATCAGGGTGGTGCCGTCTGTTTGATGGCAAAGTGGATGGGCAATACCCTGGATTATGCTTTGGTCTACGGTAAGCGCCATCCGATACTTGCGCTTGATGAGGCGGAGGATATTCTGCGAAAAAAGGGGTATGCCGACTACAAGGTTAATGTTGATATTATGCATCAGCAGGCATCGTCCAGCCTGACGCACGCTTTTGCGGTTGTGCTCAAAAGCCGCTTCAAAACAGTGCGGGGAAAGATGCGTACCAGCTACGGCTGTGGTTTCAGCCCCGGCTCTTTTGAACACGCCCAACAACTTGCTATTGATGACCTTCAGGCCTACTCATGGGGCTGGTCTCCAGAGAAAAATGAATTTGAGGTGATTGAGCAACTGCGTTACTGAGACACCGACTCGGGAGTGCTTTATCAAAGCGCCATGAGCCTTTGATTGCGGCCTTTAGGGTGTGATAGGCACAAGCTACGGGTAGTGTTTGCTTTACTTTAGTGATTTGCTGGGTAACTATTCAGGGGTCTCTATTACGAGGGTATTCTAACCAGCCGAGAGTTAGCGGAGGCATCACACCGTTGAATTTAATTGGAAAAGAGTAGATATGACAGATGTGACTCCATCAGCTGACGAAACAACAGACGCCGAGGTTATTGATCAGCAGTTTCTTCGTGCCATCAGCTCTTTTGAAGCGATCATTATCAGCCAGATCGATATCAAGAATAAGCTGGCGGACCGCCTCAACTACAGTATTCGCGCGGGCATCATCATCCTTGCTGCCATCGCCATCTCGATTTTTATCCTGCTGTTGACTCTCTCATCCCAGCTCAACAGCATCACCCACGTTGTCATCAACATGAATCAAGACTTCACCTCTGTCTCTAAACAGATGAATCTGATGTCCGGCTACATCACTAACATGGAGCGGCAGGTGTCCCTACTGCAAAAGATTGATCAGCAGACCGGCATAATGGACAAAGAGATGCAGGGCATCACCAAAGATATGGTGGTAATGGAGCAAAATGTAGGTGGTATCAAGCAGGATATTGGGTCAGTACGAACCAACATCGCCAATATCTCCAGCTCAATAGATTATATGAATTTTGAGGTGCAGCGGATGGGTGTCGATATGCAGCGCATGGGACAGCCGGCACGCAGTATGAATAAGATGTTCCCGTTTTTTCAATAAGTGAGCCGATATGGAAGATCCTAAACGTATTGTTATTGAAGCGGTCGGACGGCTCAGCCGTGAGACCCAGATCCATCTCGATGAACGACATCACCACTTTCGCATCACCAACCTGATGATCATGGCTATGTCGCTGTTGCTCTTGATCCTGGCGGTATTCAATATCTATTACATCTACTTTCTGTATCAGGATTTTACCGGCATAGTCACTAATATGGATTCGATGCACACCAACTTGAAAAACGTTAATCGCGACATGATCAATATGAGTGGCAAGATGAAGTTAATGTCTGGGCATGTTTCCCATATGGATCAGATCAATAAACATACCGCATCCTTGACAAAAACCATGCCGAAAATCAGTGGCAGTATGCACCGAATGACAACGGAGATGGGCACTATCAACCAGGAGATGCATCATCTAAGTGCAGGCATGACCAATATTCAGCAGCGCTTTGGTCAAATGGGCGGTGGTGTCGCGGTAATGCGGGAGAATGTGCGACAGATTTCACGCCCGATGGGCTTTATGAATCCGATCATGCCCTAAGGGTGTTCCGGGCTATCGAATCAGCTCTTTTCATTATCGCCGAGACTGGCGGCCAGTCGACTCCAGACCCAGACGTAGTTGATACCACTGGCTAGGGTGGTTATAAAGACCAGCCATATCAGACCATCAGTGATCCACATGGGTAGCTCAATCATACCCAGGTCGAGCACAACGGCCAGAACCAGAAATATCTGCACAACTGTATTGATCTTGCTGATCATGCTCGGATCGGCATCCAACTGCTTAACACGGAAGTTGTAGATCAAGGCACCGGTGACAATGACCAAATCACGTAGAATCACCAGCAGCACCAACCACACCGGGATGGCCCCTATGACGGCAAGTGAAAGGTAACTGGAGACCAGCAGCACTTTGTCCGCCAGCGGATCAAGCAGACCACCGAGACGACTCTCCCAACCATTACGCTTTGCCAGGTAGCCATCAAGCCCATCTGAAATACCGGCCACGGCAAACAGTACCAAAGCAATCTCAAACCGCTGTTCCAGCAGCATCCAGATCACAGGAATCGAGAGAAATATTCGCAGGATACTGATCAGATTGGGGATATCTTCACGTTTCACAGCAGGAACCCATCACTTGAGGCGGTAAGTGAGATCGACTTGACCGGTCAGTTGATTCTCTGCGGCTTCAGCACTGGCCACTGGAAGCAGCCCTCCCCCTAAAACGAGTCCCTGCTCCAGAAGATGAATACCCCCCCGCGCCTGTAGTGCGAAAGTGACTGCATCGGGCTCAACAAAGAGGATATCTATACGATCAACCGATCCCTGAGCCCGGAGCATATCTCCAACAGCGAGATAGCCTTTGAAGTCATAGATGCCCTCCACCCTAAGCTTGACCTGGGAGAGCCCACTATCCCCACCCACTGGGGCAAAGCGCTCAGCCAGCAGGTCAGCTACCCGCTGCACTCCCTGATCAGCGAGGATCTCAACTGTACTGTTCTCATCATTCCACTTGACCACCTGATCACCCAGATAGAGACTCCATTGGACGCGCCAATGCGTCCCTGTCAGTTGAATCAGACGGCCACTGACGATCAGATCGGGAGTGTAGCGGGTGGATGCACGGCGAATATTGGCCTCAAAATCACCCCAAATATCAGCGATCTGCATCCCCACCTGATCTTCCAGATCCATCAGTGGAAAGATCAACGGCAGACCGCGACTATTGGCTGATGCAATCAGCGCCTCATAAAGATCAATATCTGCATCAGGCAGCCCCAGTCTACGCTGGGCACTCGTCTCCAGCCCCATCCAGACCAGCCCACTGGGGCGGTTGTTACCCCAGGCAGGAAGATGCTTCCCCCGCAGCAGGCGATCCACGGCAGTACGGTCAAACGTCACCTTGAGCAGGCGGGCAGGCGCAGCTTCCACCGGCTCGCCCCCTCCATCGGGTGAGTCAGCCGCAAGCGCTTCCAGAGGTGGTTCAATCTCACCACTTGGGGAGACACCTTCGGTAGCCGCTGGATCCACCGGCGCCAAACGGTACTGATATTGTTGGACGTAGCGGGGGGCTTTGCTGATCGCGTCGGCCAGCTCCTGACGGCTGGCAATCCCACGATTCCCCGTCACTTTTACCAACATGAGTCCAAACGCTTCACGAATCGCTTCGTTGCGCTGAGCCGTCTCCGGCCCAATCACAGGCACCTCTACCTCATAAAGCCCTTTTACCTGGGTCGCGGAGGCACTTCCCCATGAGGAGAGTAGGAGTAGAAGCAGGGAGGTTATCAGGGTTCTATTGTAATTGATCATATGCTGTGAAGGGTAAAGGCCAAGCGGCGCACCTGCAATAGTGAATCCGTAATTCTATCCTGCCGCTCGCATCCTGTCTAAAATCGACGAAATCTCCTTTTTACCTGCCCAACCCCTCCTGATTTGATAACATTGCACTTTATTCTACAGAATTTTGGAGCCCTCAGTGGATCAGGACAAGAACGATTCCCTCAGTTACCGCGACGCCGGTGTAGACATCGATGCAGGTAACAGCCTGGTAGAGCGAATCAAACCGATTGTGAAAGCGACCTTCAGACCGGGGGTTATGGCGGGACTTGGCGGTTTCGGCGCACTTTTTGAGCTACCCCTCGATCGCTACAAGGAGCCGGTGCTGGTATCGGGTACCGATGGCGTCGGCACCAAACTGAAACTGGCGCTGCAACTCGAAAAACACGACACCATTGGTATTGACCTGGTCGCCATGTGCGTCAACGACATCATCGTCACCGGAGCCGAGCCGCTATTCTTTCTCGACTACTACGCCACCGGTAAACTGGATATTGATATTGCCGCCGACGTAATCAAGGGCATAGCCGAGGGCTGCAAACAGTCCGGTGCCGCTCTCACCGGCGGTGAGACCGCCGAAATGCCGGGGATGTATGGTGCCGGGGACTATGACCTAGCTGGCTTCTCCGTTGGCATCGTTGAGAAATCCCGTATCATAGAGCCGGGCCGTGTTCGCCCCGGTGACATTTTACTGGGACTCGCCTCCTCCGGCCCCCACTCCAACGGCTACTCTCTGGTGCGCAAGATACTTGAAGTCTCCTCTGCCGACCTTGATCAGCCGATGGGAGATCTGACCCTGGGTGAGGCGCTGTTAGCGCCGACACGGATCTACGTCAAGTCTCTGCTGGCACTGCACAACGCCCTCGACATCCACGCACTCGCCCATATCACTGGCGGCGGACTACTGGAGAATATTCCCAGAGTACTGCCAGAAGGAACCAAGGCGGTGATCGATGGTAACTCCTGGGAGCTACCACCGGTATTCCGCTGGCTGCAAGAGCAGGGTAATGTGCTCGAAAACGAGATGCAACGCACCTTTAACTGCGGCATCGGCATGGTGGTCTGTATCGCCCCTGAGGATGCAGAAGAGGCGATGACACTGCTGCAGGCCCAGGGTGAAACGGCCTGGCAGCTTGGGCAAATCGAGGCAACCGACGGGGCTGCACTGGTGGAAATTAGAGCGTGAGCGAGCAACAACTCTCACTGGTGGTGCTCATCTCCGGTAGCGGCAGCAATCTCCAGGCTATCATCGACGCCGCCGAGAACGACCCGGCAGTAGCGGTCAGGGCGGTAATCAGCAATAAGGCGGATGCCTTCGGGCTTGAACGTGCCGCCCGATCCGGCATAGAGACCCAGGTACTCGATCACAAAGCCTACCCGGACAGGGAGCGCTATGATCAGGCACTGGGAGATCTAATTCAGTCATACCAGCCGGGACTGGTAGCCCTTGCTGGTTTTATGCGTATTCTCACTCCCCCCCTTGTAGCGCGCTTTCATGGTCGTATGTTGAACATTCACCCCTCTCTGCTGCCCAACTACCGAGGGCTGCACACCCATCAGCGGGTGCTTGAGGCTGGCGATAAAGAGCACGGCGCCAGCGTCCACTTCGTCACTGAGGAGTTGGATGGAGGCCCACTGGTGCTTCAGGCACGGGTACCCATACTGGAAGGGGATAATGAGCAGCGGTTGGCAGCCAGGGTGCTGATCCAGGAGCATATCATCTACCCACAGGTCATTCGCTGGTTTGCAGAGGGACGGTTGAAGATGGAGAAGAACCAAGTAGTGAAAGATGGCAAACGACTGGATAAACCGCTCATCATAGACGCGCAGGATTCACCACCGGCATGAACACCCAACGGGGAATCAGTCTGGCTCTTCTTATTAGCTGGATGCTGCTAAGCCATGGGGTTGCGACTGCCGAGTCACAACCACTGAAACCCTACACCGCAGAGTACAGCTTGCTGATGGGACGTATTGTCGTCGGTAAAATCGATGTCTCCCTGGATATCACAGCAGAGGGCGCCTACACCTACCGCGCCCACACCATAACGGTAGGTATTGCCGCCCTCTTCAGAAAGGATGAGATCACCGAGATCAGTCAGGGAACCATCAACGGCAACCGCATCACCCCTCTCACTTACTTTTACCATCGAGTGAAGCGAAAAAAAGTACGCAAGGTGAGTCTCGATTTCGACTGGAAAAACCACAAAGTGTCGAACCGAACAGAAAACAGCGACTGGTCAATGGATATCCCCAGCGGTGCCCAAGATAAATTCAGCCAGCAGTTGGCACTGATGTCTCACTTAACCAAGAATGATCAGAGCATCCAGTTCAAGGTAGCTGATGGCGGGCGTTTGAAAACCTACCTTTTTGAGCGTCATGACCGGGTTCAGTTACAAGTAGAAGCGGGCAGTTATGATGCAGTGAAGTTGACTCATGCCAAAGATGATCGACCCTCTCGCGCCACCTTCTGGATGGCGCCAGACCTCCACTACCTACCGATAAAGATCGTTAAGCAGGAGAAGGATGGGGAATTTACTGTCGAACTGCGTAGCGTGTCGTGGAATCGGCCGAAAAAATCACCGGCAACCTGATATGAATAAGCTGAACGCAGAGAAAAACCGTCTCCTTGTTTGGTAACCGAAGTTTCGGAGTTCAAATCTCTCAAGGGCGAGATCTGTGTGCAACCCACTTCGCGGCGAGGGCGCCGCTCCTACAGGGGGAGTGAAGAGATCAACCTTTACGATCGATAGCCTGGAGCAGCCGCCCCAGCACCTCTTTGAAGAAACCGCCGGGAGCCACTGTGATTTTTGAATCCTCCACATTGATCTTCTCAATAGCGTAACCCATCACATCAATACCGGCCTCCCGATACATCTCTTGAGATAACTCCAGGTCATCGGCCCAACGTGATAGAAAATCATCGCTGGGATTGATATAGACGATACGTTTAATCTCTTCCTGAATCAGCTTAGAGGCGCAGCGGGGGCAGGGGGGATGAGTGACGAAGACCGTACAGCCGCGCAGATCGCGCTTGGCAAAAATCATCGCATTCTCTTCAGCATGGATGGTGAGATTGAGCTTGCAGGCGCGGTCGCTCAAACGACTCTCACGGTCCTCTAC
>JBEVXV010000660.1:0-7183 GCA_040505915.1 Sedimenticola sp.
AAGCGCATTTCGACACCTCCACCCCATTCACAATATAAATGGCTTTTGAAAACAGTTTAGGAGCTGTTCAGATTGCTCATATGAGGGGGGAGGGTGGGATACTCATATGACCAATCTGAACGGCTCCTACACTAGCTGCTTTCCAGTCTTTCTACCTCACTCTATTCCATATTACATTATGCACAGCACTCCCGCGTCAAGCGGGCGCCGCAGAGAAATTAGTACCCTTATACCTAGTATGCTCTTCATGGAGATACCTTCACTCTACCGGAAGGCTATGACCACGCGCTTCCGGCCGCCATTACTCTTTCCTGCGAAAAACAGGCAGGACGTGTCCTGTATTCATCACGTTTAACGAAGTTTACAGCGAGCGGATACCGTATTGAGTTATCAGAGGAGTTGTATAAAAACGCATTGTATTCCCGTGACGGTTTGAGACATAACGAAGTTTGCGGAAATTGTGTTTTTGAACTAAATTGTGTTTGGGATTTACCGGGAGCGTCCTCATTCGGACTTATATCGTATTCGTCCCGGGCTCTTTCGGCAACGCAATTTCCTCTGTACCCTATTGTGGTTATAATTTATTTTACAATTCCGCGTTGAAATTCGAGCGGAATTGTTCCCCTGTTTGGTGTTAGCCTTATATTAGGAAAATCCGTGTAATGAACATGGGCTAATACAACCACGGTGTACATTTCCCGTCTATACTGCCCCCGTGTAATATCTTTTCAGATATTTCGCACCCCACTATGTCGGGTAAGGGACAGGTGTCGGGATTGTGCGGCCACCGGAAGGGTACCTACGATACACATGAATATTGTCTTCGTTGTGAGAAATGTTCTCCCTCCAACAAGTGCGATGTGTGTGCAGAGTGGACGACTGACACTTGGGACCGGGCCCTACGGGCTAGGTCATATGCAAGTAAGATAAGCTCGTCGGGCTCTACAGGTAAGATCCTACCAGTGGCTACCCACTCGATACCGCCTCATGTCCCTGCTTTTCGAACCGCTTCGGTTCTTTCGGCCCCTTCGGGGTCAAGCAGATGGGACATGAGCGTGGGCATCGGTGGGGTTATTAACCCTCCGCTGAACGTGACCCCACTAATGGGCGTCGCACCCGCGGGTCAGTCTTTTGGCTCGACTGACACGCGTGGGAGCGGAGGTGGTCGGGCTACCGAAAGGTCTGTGGCAGGGCTTAGTAACACCTCTCGGGGGCTCCCTAATTTGGAGCCTCCGGAGCAGAAGCTTGCTACGGCGGGGGAGACACACCCTTACGGGTGCGCATCCCCACAGCCTGATAGGTCTATGAACCCTCCGCTCTATGCGGAAGAGGACCCACGCCAAAATTTTCGATTTATCGATAACTCAGGCGTTTCGGGTCGGGTTCAACAGGCCCAGTCTGGTCCTACGGACCGGACAGGAGCCACCGGACCGGACAGGTCCGGACCGGACACTTCAGTCCTACCACATCGGCCTCCCTCCACCGGACACCGGACCGGACACGACGTTTACGTTCGTCCGGACCGGACACCGGACAGGGGGGGGGGGGCTGACCGGACACCGGACACCACCGGACACCGGACCGGACACCGGACCGGACACCGGACCGGACATGTCCGGACCGGACACCGGACCGGACACCGGACCGGACAGATACCGGACACCGGACACCGACCAGGTGTTACCGGACACCGGAATTCTGACAATGTCGCTGTTCCTGACAAAGTCGGTCTACAGGACGACATATCGTCGAGACTAATTCAACGTTCGTTGATCGGTCCAGACGATCCGGCTTATTTTACGGGCTACAGGACACCGGACATACGCGGTGCCCTGTTTACCCAAAACTTGCCGGCAGGATTTGAACACACAGGGGATGTTCCAAATCCAGCTACTTCTGGGTATACCGACATACACGGGTTGGTTACGTACCCACTCAGTAGCACTGGTGTCACAAATGTTTCATCTGTAAAACCGAATGCGAAAAGGAATTACGATTCCTTTGATCCATCGCAGCAGGTTTACCTGAAACGACAGAAGCGACACGCTTCCGAGACACCAGCCCCGGAGACTCTGGAAAAGCCATACAGTGCTTTCCCTTACGAGTATCGGGATGCGCCGTCGGGGGCACAGTGGCCAGACACTGTTCCCAGGGTATTGGAGGCAGATGGCTCCATATCTCACGACAGGTACATCGTCCCGTCTCGAGTCCCGGGGGACTCTGGCGATTCATCGTCATCAGAGTCCACATACCAGGATTCGGGTTCCGATTCCATGGTACATCCGGAAACCCTGCCTCCCTCTTCTGAATTAGAGGAAGGTGGGTTGGGCACGGATGACGAATCGGTAACGTTTCAAAAGGCGGTAAACGAAGTTTACCGCCTGTTGCCTAGGGAGGTTTGCCCTCAGGGTAACCTCCCTACACCCAGGCTACCGAAACGCACCGGTTCGATGGACGTGCTGGAGGAGTCCGTACCCGTACATGGGTTAGAGGTGCTTCCACATTCAGTTTGCGTGGGGGACACCGTTGACTTCCTCCAGCGGGATACATCTACTTTGCGCGCGGTCACTGGGTTTCAAACCGCAGCCATAGATGTGAAACGTCTAACGAGGTCAGCCTCGTATAGGGTGCACACACCCAGTTTCGCTTCTTCCGCCCCCCTCTTGGACGCAGATGCCTCTAACTGCGACCTTAAAGAGGGGTCGAGCGTGAACATCAGTGTGGAAACACTGAAGAAGTGGGAAACTCGGGCTCGTGCACTCGCGGATGCAGCATCGTATCTCGAGCTTTTTAATGCAGCGAGCTATAACCTGCTGCTATCCGCTGGTACTGAGAAATCATTCTCAAGTACCAACCTGCTCAAGGCTAAGGGCAGCGCCGCGCGGCACTCCATTGCCGGCGCGGTGTCCTTGTCAGCTGACATTATGCAGCTGCGCAGGGATGCCTCCCTTGCCACATCTAAACATTTGTCTGATACAAGTAAAGGAATCTTGCGTTCCTCCCCACTTGGAACTGACAAACTGTTTGCCGGTTTAGTTCCACAGGTGTTGGAGCTAAACAAGGCGGAGCAGGAACGTACTGCTTTACACCGGGCAATGGCTCCTAGACCCAAAGTCCAGTTTAAACCAGTCAAACCGGAGGGCGTGACTCCTTCAAAGAAGAAGAAGAGTCATAGGAGTAAGAAGGCAATTACCGCCACTCCTCCCCCTCCGGTACAGCCGAGTCGTGGCCGCGGATACCGCGGTTCAGCGACGGCTGGTCGTGGCAGAGCCCCTGCACGTGGTTACACACGCCCCTCACGGGGTCGTGGACGCCCGTACTAGCGGCTTGCCACTTCCCACACTGCCCCACCCACCACTACCACAGGTACCGGTGGGTGGCAGACTGGCACACTTTGTAGACAAGTGGGAGGAGATCACGGACGACACATACGTGTTGTCCATTGTCAGGAAAGGTTACATGATACCCTTCCACACTCCTCCCCCACTGTCACTCAGGCCAGTCTGTTTTCCAGTAAAGGACTCTACCCACACGTCACTACTGTTATCGGTAGTAGACGAATTACTGGAAAAGAAGGCAGTGGAAATAGTGGTGGATCAAGGATCACCGGGCTTTTACAGCCGACTTTTTCTGGTCAAGAAAAAGAATGGCAAACTAAGGCCAGTGATCGACCTGTCTCCACTGAACAAATGCGTTCAGTTGGAACATTTCAAGATGGAAACCCAGAGATCGGTTCGAATAGCTATTCAGAACCATTTCTGGTCAGTTTCCATCGACCTACAGGATGCTTACCTGCATGTACCGATACGCCCGTCTCACCGGAAGTATCTCAGGTTCGCACTCTGTGGGAGGGTGTTCCAATTCCGCGTTCTTCCATTCGGGCTTTCATCGGCCCCGATGGTGTTTACGCGTCTGATGAAGTGCGTAGCGGCCTTCATCAGAAGACAGGGACCCAGTCTCCTCCAGTATCTGGACGACTGGTTGGTCTACCACCTTTCACGGGAAGTGGTACTGCGACATCTGTCCACTGTTTGGGCGGTGGTCATCCGTTTAGGACTACTGCCCAACCGGGACAAGTCCGATCTGGTACCGAGTCAGAGGTTCACCTTTATCGGTATGAACTTCCTCGCAGATCTCGGTATAGTGAGAGTACCCATGGACAGGGTGGAAAATATACTTCTACTCCTGTCCAATATGCAGAAGAAACACCGTCTTACGGCGAGAGAGTTTCTTTCACTGCTGGGTACTCTCAATGCGGCGGCGGAGTTCGTGGAAATGGGCAGATTACATCTGCGCCCATTACAGTTCATTCTGCAATCGCAGTGGACTCCACACACTCTCCCGCTGTCGCACGAGATCTGTCTCGACCAGACGGACTTCCACCATCAATTAAATTGGTGGTTGGAACCCCAGCGGCTCACACGGGGCGTGCCCATGCACGACCCGAAGCCCCAGCTCCATCTGTATACGGACTCCAGTCTATACGGATGGGGGGCCCATCTGGAGCCGCAGGGAACGGTCAGCCAAGGTATTTGGCCACCCGATCAGGCTCAGCTCCACATCAACCTGTTGGAGCTGAGAGCTGTTTCATTGGCAATTCACAGCCTGCTACCCCACCTCAGGGGCAAATGCGTTATGGTAGCTACAGACAACTCGACTGTAGTGGCCTACATACGCAAGCAGGGAGGAACCCACTCTCTCTCCCTATTCAGAGAGACGTGGGATCTTCTGAATTACTGCCAACTGAACGGCATCACCGTTCGGGTTCGTCACATTCCAGGAAAGCTGAACGTTATAGCGGACAGCCTCTCCAGGGGAAAGCCCATCCCCACGGAGTGGGCAATAAATCCGCTAATAACGCAGAGTTTGTTCAACCTGTGGGGAACACCCTCGATCGATCTGTTCGCCACAAGGTTCAACTCCAAACTCCCACAGTTTGTGTCCCCAGTACCAGACTGGAGGGCACAAGCAGTGGATGCGTTAGCGATGGAATGGGGAAACCTGTTTGCATACGCCTTTCCTCCTCAAAGGCTAATGCAACAGGTCCTAAAGCAAGTCAGAACATCGAATGCTCGATTGATTCTGATAGCTCCGTGTTGGTCACAGATGTCGTGGTTCAACGACCTGTTAGACCTACTAACGGAAATTCCCCGGTCAATTCCATCGCTTCCGAAGCTGTTAACACAGAACAACCTGTCGCACAGCAACCCAGACTTATTCCACCTACACGGTTGGATGTTGTCAGGGATTCGATCAGAAAGGGAAGATTTTCATCGAAGATTGCGAAATACGTCTCAACAGCGAGACGTATTTCCACCAATAAGGTGTACGAATCACGATGGAAAATCTTCACGGGTTGGTGTGCTTCACGGAAACGTGATCCACTCCATCCCTCTATTCCACTCGTAGCGGAATTTCTAACCTTTCTGTTCGAATCTAAGGGTTGCGCGCCATCCACGATACGTGGCTACCGCTCAATGCTGTCTAACACTCTACGATTTAGACGGCATTGCGATATTGGTACGAACCACGTGTTGTCTGAGTTAATCAAGAGCTTCCAGCTTAGAAAGCCGGTAACTCGCTCACTCACACCCAGGTGGAACCTCACTTGGGTACTTCTCTCGCTAGGCAAAGCCCCCTATGAACCACTAGGGGAGGCTTCTATGCTAGATCTGACGGTAAAGACTGCATTCTTACTGTCACTGGCATCAGCGAGAAGAGTGAGTGAGATCCATGCACTGTCGGTAGAGGAAGGAGCAATCCGTTTTGATAAAAATCAAGAGTCAGTCTCCCTTCTACCACAGGCAGGTTTTCTAGCGAAGAATCAATGTCCATCGATTGCTCCGGATATAATCCATGTACCTGGCTTGGCTGCATTTGCAAATGACAGCAAGGACAGGCTACAGTGCCCGGTAAGAGCGTTACGCTTTTACCTGGCGAGGGTTAAAAACCGGAGGGGGGGCCGGAAACGTCTATTCCTTCCAATAGTTGGTAAAGGAGACGTTTCTAAGGACTCCGTATCTAGATGGATCAAACGGGCCGTCGTCCTGGCTTATCAGCGTCTAACGGATAGGGACTTATCTTTTATGAAGATTAAGGCCCATGAAGTTAGAGCGATATCCACTTCGTTGGCCTTCTCACAAAGAATTCCTCTCCAGGACATTATGAGAGCCGCTTATTGGCATTCTCATTCTACGTTTTCTAGTTTCTACCTTCGTTCCATGGTAACGCAACGAGATAACGTTCTGTCCTTGGGCCCAGTAGTGGCAGCGCAGTCGGTTCTCTCTGGAGGCACCTCCGCACTTGTTGGGGATTCTGGTCATGCACATTCTTAACCCAATTATAGTCGTTCAGAACACTTCCGGGACTGCATTGATCCCTTTTGTCTGTTCCTTACACGCCATATTGGGGTCTACACCCAAATCATAGGGGCAGTTTAGACGGGAATGTACATGCGTGCACTGTTATATTGAATATTATTCATATTGTAAGCGTTTTTCTGCTATAAGGCTCTTAATTACGCCCTCCCGCAGTGTTAATACGCCCAGTGACAAAGTGAGAAGCGATACCAGAGACTTATGTAAGCAAAGACTTAATTCAAGCCTGGATATCGTGTGATACATGCTCTATGCAACGGGATTCTGCGTATACGTCATTCTCCTCTGATTATGATATGTATCTCCGCAGTTTCACTGGTGAGTAGTTTGTTATCCCTGCAAACTTTTCGGGGTTTTCTTATCAAGGAGACCTCCCACCAGTCTGACAAATTCTGTGCATAATGTAATATGGAATAGAGTGAGGTAGAAAATTATATTTACAAGTAATATACATTTCTACGAGCTCAATTCCATATTACATTGGAGAGGCCCGCCTCCCGACCCCGCTATCGCTAATCTGTTTTTCGCAGCTCTTAGTAATGGCGGCCGGAAGCGCGTGGTCATAGCCTTCCGGTAGAGTGAAGGTATCTCCATGAAGAGCATACTAGGTATAAGGGTACTAATTTCTCTGCGGCGCCCGCTTGACGCGGGAGTGCTGTGCATAATGTAATATGGAATTGAGCTCGTAGAAATGTATATTACTTGTAAATATAATTTTTTAAACAAACATCGGAACGTGATGACGACATCAATACCCACACACTAAGAAGGTAAGTCTTTTCAGATGACTTATTTCTCGAAACTCA
>JBEVXV010000661.1:0-19758 GCA_040505915.1 Sedimenticola sp.
TGATTTAATTTACCCTCACCCTGGCCCTCTCCCTCATAGGGAGAGGGAATGTTCTATTGCAGTATGTCATGTTGCTGTTGATATATGCGCCGCTGTCCCGTTAACTCCCTCTCCCAGCTCACGCTCCTTACCCACATCCATGTGAGTAATCGACTCCGCCCCCCGGTGAAAATAGCCACAAAAATTAGGGTTAGCTGAATAGTTACTATCGCATAGCATCTACCGTCTACGGCTGTAGGAGCCCTGCCCTCGGTGCGATGGGATTTTGCAGAGCGTGCGCGATGTTCATCGCGGCGAGGGCACCACTCCTACAGATAAACCTCAACACTCCCAGTCGAGAATCACCTTTCCCGACTCCCCTGAGCGCATCACATCAAAACCCCGCTGAAAATCATCCGCCGGGTAACGGTGGGTAATAATCGGAGAGATATCCAGTCCACTGTCGATCATCACCGACATCTTGTACCAGGTCTCATACATCTCCCGCCCATAGATCCCTTTGATGGTGAGCATATTGAACACCACCTTGCTCCAATCGATAGTCATCTCTTCAGAAGGGAGCCCAAGCATGGCAATCTTGCCGCCGTGACACATGCTATCGAGCATAGAAGCAAACGCCGAGGGGTTGCCGGACATCTCCAGGCCAATATCAAAGCCTTCATCCATGCCCAGTTCCCGCTGTACATCTTCCAGCCGTTCGCTACGCACATCCACCGTGCGGCTGGCACCTAGCTTGGCCGCCAGAGAGAGGCGCCAGGGATTAATATCGGTGATCACGACATGACGCGCTCCGGCGTGACGGCAGACTGCCGCCGCCATAGCACCGATGGGGCCCGCTCCAGTGATCAGCACATCCTCGCCTACCAGATCGTACTTAAGCGCGGTATGGACCGCGTTTCCTAAGGGGTCGAAGATGGCGGCAACATCCAGATCAGTAGCCGGACGATGCTCCCAGACATTGGACATTGGCAGCGCCACATACTCGGCAAACGCACCCTGACGGTTAACCCCAATGCCACTGGTATGGGCACAGAGGTGGCGACGACCGGCCATACAATTACGGCAGCGCCCACACACCACATGCCCCTCACCGGAGACAATCTCACCCGGCCTGAAATCATTGACGTTAGCCCCTATCGCCACAATCTCGCCGACAAACTCATGGCCCACCACCATCGGCACCGGGATGGTTTTTTGCGCCCAGCTATCCCAGTTATAGATATGGATATCGGTACCACAGATGGCGCTCCGTTTTACCTTGATTAGCACATCGTTGATACCGATAACAGGCAGCGGCACACGCCCCATCCAGATCCCCTCTTCCGCCCTGGCCTTCACCAGTGCCCGCATTGTTTTCATGATGCTCACCAACCCCTTTTTATTGGTGCTAAGTATAGTTCTATTTTGCCATCGTATAATCTGTTTTAGTTATATACAGAGATTTTGTGATTGTGTGTAGGAGCAAACTTGTTCGCGAAGAACATGCCCCGGAGCTGATCGCAAACAGCGGTATATACCGGCACCCAACCTCGCTGATCTGACTACTGGATTACAACTGTTCCGAAACCAACTCACCCAATACCTGCATAGCAGCCTCTATCTTCTCATGAGGCGTATTGGCGTAACTCAAACGTATACTATTTCTGTATTTATCCGAGGCGGTAAAGAGATTGCCAAAGGCGATACCGACACCCCTCTCCACCGCCAGATCCGACAAATTTTCAGTATCGATAACTTCAGGCAGCTCCAACCACAATAGATAGCCACCATTAGGGCAGGTCACCCGCGTTCCGCTTGGGAAATAGCGTTCAATCCACTCCAGCATAAGGTCTCTGCCCCTTCTGTAGTTGCTGCGCATTTTTCTTATATGCCGGTCATATCCTCCCGAACCGATAAATTCAGCAATCGCCAGCTGTGGCAGTGTTGAGGTACTCATGCTGGATACATACTTCATGTGCATCACATCATGCTGGTAGCGCCCAGGTGCTACCCAGCCAATCCGCAACCCAGGCGCCAGTGATTTTGAGAAAGAGGAGCAGAGAATGACCCGGCCTTCAGTATCGAATGACTTGATCGCACGGGGGCGTGGCGTCTCATAGGAGAGATCGCCATAGATATCATCTTCGATCAGTGGAATGTCATAACGTCTCAACAGAACCAGTAGCGCCCTTTTGCGCTCATCCGGCATCGTATACCCCAAAGGGTTATTGATGGTCGGCGTCAGAAGACAGGCCTTTACCTGCCACTGGTCGAGCGCCAGCTCCAGCGCTTCAAGACTGATGCCAATTTGCGGATCTGTCGGTATCTCCAGCGCCTTAAGACCCAGAGCCTCAATCGCCTGCAGTGAACCATAGAAGCAGGGCGAGTCAACTACCACTGTATCTCCCGGTTCGGTTAAGGCACGAAGACTGCTGGAGACCCCCTCCATGCAACCATTGGTAATCATGATCTCATCTGGTGACAGCCCACAGCCCGCATCGACAGCAATTTTTGCAATCTGCTGACGCAACTCCATACATCCAAAAAGATGATCATAGTGAAGCATCCTAACGCCCGCTGAGTGTGCAAGATTTGAGATTTTTCTCTGCAGGGGTTTTAGGGTAGGGGCAGCCACATCCGGGTTAGCCATTCCCAGGTAGACCATACCGGGCATCTCGTTTTTTCTATAAAGAGCATGGCGTATCTGCGCCCAATTATTAACCACTTTGGGCTTGGTCGTATATTGAGGCATGGCAGGTAGCGTTGGAGTCGGTGATTGTCGGCTACAGACATAAAAGCCCGACTTGGGCCGCGCCGCAACATCACCTGCGGCCTCTAGCAGACGAAACGCCTCCTGAACCGTTGAGATGCTGACACGGCACTGCTCACTCAAGTGCCTGATGGAGGGAAGCTTTTCTCCCGGTTGAAAGATCTTCTTATCAATCTGATGCCGCAGCATTTCAGCCAATTGCTCATATTTTTTCATAAGACCAGTACAACCCTCATAAATTTTAACAGTACAGATAATCAGATAGAGCATCTGTACCGGTATATTTATTTATCTCTATATCTGTAACGGTATCAGTATATCCGGTAACTTATCCCTTAGGCAAATATTGACCGGAGACCTTGAGAATGGAAATCGCCATGACGATCACCAGAGTGAGTGAATACGAGAGTTTTCTACCCAGCACAATCAGGCTGCTTAAATGCTGGTATGCACGTTACCGGCAGAGAGAACAGCTACTTAAACTGGATGACCATGCCCTCAAAGATATTGGTGTCAGCCGCGCAGATGCAGTGGCTGAGGGAACAAAACCCTTTTGGAAGAGGTAGTAGTATGGCAGTCTGTAAAGATGGGCTTTAGAAAACATACGGAGAGGGCAATGACAAAGACAGCATTCATAGGTCTCGGTGTAATGGGCTACCCCATGGCAGGCCACTTGGCCTCCGCCGGTTGTGACTCGACTGTTTTCAACCGTACCACAGCAAAGGCCGAGCAGTGGGTTAAGCAGCATGGCAACAGCCGCGCCCCAACACCTAGGGAAGCCTGCATCGGCAAAGATATCGCCTTTGTCTGCGTCGGTAACGACGATGACTTGCGCAGTGTAATCTACGGTGATGACGGCATCCTCAGCGGGTTGGCAGAGGGGAGTCTACTGGTTGATCACACCACCGCCAGTGCCGAAGTTGCCAGAGAGATCGCCGCCGAAGCATCAAAACGGGGCATCTCCTTTATCGATGCCCCCGTCTCCGGCGGTCAGGCAGGTGCAGAGAACGGCATACTCACCATTATGTGTGGCGGTGAAGAGACGGGATTTAAGACGGCAGCGCCAGTTATGGAAATCTATGGCCAACAAGTAACATTGATGGGGCCTACCGGCTCCGGCCAATTAACAAAAATGGTCAACCAGATCTGCTTTGCCGGTCTCCTCCAGGCATTGGCTGAAGGGATCAATTTCGCACAGCGAGCGGGACTCGATAGCGAAAAAGTGTTCGACGTACTCTCCAAGGGAGCCGCCCAGAGCTGGCAGATGGAGAATCGCGCAACAACCATGAGTGCCGGTGAATTCGACTTTGGCTTTGCCGTCGACTGGATGCGCAAGGATCTCGCCATCTGTATGGCAGAGGCAAAAACCAATGGCGCCCCCCTACCCGTCACCGCCCTTGTCGATCAGTTTTACCAGCAGATACAGATGAAAGGTGGCAACCGGCTTGATACATCAAGCCTGATCCTCAACCTGCGGCAGTAAGTAGTATGACAAGAACCGCACTACCAGAAATGGTTACTCTAGCCATGCACATGGATTTTTAAAGTTTCTTGTATTACTGTCACTGTATCGAGTAACTAAAGCTGTAACCGTTCGCGGGCATAACAAGTAGAGCAAGAAACAACCAGGACACCCATCACTAAAACATGCCATGTTAATATGCCAATTGTTGAGTGTCCTTATTCCCGCCCTGTTAATATGCCAATTGTTGAGTGTCCTTATTCCCGATTGTTGGGTGTCCTTATTCCCGTTATTCCCGATTTATTCATACCTCAGGCATAAATCCACTCGCGTTGATTTCAACCATCCTATCTCTCGTCGCCGGATTATAGTGGACACCTTTTCAGGACGTACAGCAGCAGGAATGCTGCTGTGAGCGTACAGGGATCTATTCACCGCATCTCCTCAAAAGGTGTTACTGCACCTCCTTTGGCACGGACTTTTTGAGAAGTTACGATATTTACGCTTAAACTCCTAGGTATGTTTCAAAAAGGTATATCATCATCGAAACCGTTATCTGTCATAGGTGCGGATGCCGATTGAGATGGTGCCGACTGCTGTGCCGGTGCCGGTGCTGATGCCGGTGCCGATGAATGGCTGGAATCAAAGTTGGCACTGCCTCCGCCACGACTATCGAGCATCTGCATCTGGTCGGCGACGATCTCGGTGGTGTAGCGATCCTGACCATCTTGGCCCTGCCATTTGCGCGTCTGTAAGCGCCCCTCAATATAGACTTTCGCACCCTTTTTAAGGTACTCGCCTACGACCTCAGCGAGACGGCGAAAGAATACAATTCTGTGCCACTCGGTCTTCTCCTGATTTTCACCGGTATTTTTATCTTTCCAGGTTTCAGATGTGGCGAGGGTGACATTTGCCACCGCATTGCCGTTTGGCATGTAGCGTACCTCTGGATCCTGCCCCAGATTACCGATAAGAATTACTTTATTGACGCCTCTGCTGGCCATAGCCCCTCCTGATTTTATTGATTTCCGCCTCGTCCCTGAACGTGGGCCGCTAACGAACGATTAAGTCTACCCTCCAGCGCTGGAAAATGCATCCAGATGAGAGAGTTCGATCACTTCGGTATCGATTTTAAGATAGGCAACACCCTCCGCTGCCTCCACGTCAGCCTCCTCCACTCCATTGATGGAGAGTAACTCCGCTTGCAGCTCTGACGCCTGGGCTTCATCCATGCCCCCCACTTTCAGCAGGTGACTATTGAGGTACTTGGTCGGTGACATGCCCAATGCCACCAACAGCCAGATTGCCGCTGCTGCCGCACCGAATAGAAACACCCCCTGAAGTCCATAGTAGCTGTGAACCCAACCACCCAGGAGACCGCCTAGAAACGCCCCACTAAACTGGGAGGTGGAGTAGACCCCCATGGCGGTTCCCTTGCTCGCTGCCGGAGCGGTCTTGGCAATCAGCGACGGCAGTGTCGCCTCCAGTAGGTTGAAGGCGGTAAAGAAGAGCAGCATCGACAAGCCAATACCAATGAGGCTGTCGTGTAGCATCCAGAAACCGAGCTGAGCCAGGATCAGCCCAACGATGGCGGCAAGGAATACCGGCTTCATTTTTCGCCGCTTCTCAGCAATCACCACAAAGGGAATCATTATGCCCATAGCCAGCACAACTACCGGCAGATAGAGCATCCAGTGGCTACCACCGGGAAGTCCAACCTGGTCACGCAGCGCCAGAGGCACCGCAATAAACAGGGCGGTAAGGATCATATGCAGCAGCATAATACCTATATCCAGCCGCAGCAGATCCGGGTCGGCGAGGACACGACCAAACTGCCCCGGTACCGGTTCGGTATCACGGTGAAAACTGCTCTCCGCTGGGTCGGGGACAAACAGCACTAGGATAGCTATCCCTACCAGCGCCAACAGTGCCGTAATCCAGAAGATACCGGGGACACCCACAACGGTATTAAGTAGTGGGCCGAGTATCAGTGAGATGGCAAAGGCAAAGCCGATGCTCATACCGATCACCGCCATCACCCGCATGCGTACTTGCTCACGGGTAAGGTCTGCCGCCAGGGCCATAACCGCAGCGGCGATAGCGCCACTACCCTGAATAGCACGCCCGACAATCACCCCCCAGATGGTATCCGCCTGTGCCGCCACCACACTACCGAGGGCAAAAATAAGCAGCCCGCCAATAATCACCGGCTTGCGGCCAATACGGTCCGAGAGCATACCGAAGGGGATCTGTAAAAGGGCCTGGGTTAAGCCATAAGCACCGATCGCCACACCCACCAGCAGAGGTGTCACCCCGCCGAGCTCCTCTGCATAGAGGGCAAAGACCGGCAAGATCATGAACAGGCCCAGCATACGCACTGAGAAGATTCCCGCCAATGAGACGGCGGCGCGGGACTCAAGGGGCAGTAGTCCCTGCTGTTCACTCTCTCTGTTACTCACATTATCTCCTACTCGGTCTTGCAAATAAACGGCGAAGGATAACCGTCAACGGCAATTCCTCAAACCCCTGAAAAGAGGGGGGAATCGTTTGCGCCGACCACTGTCAGTGGGCATATACAGCGCCGATAAAGCAACTTTGCTTTGGCCCGTATCTACAAGACAGCGTATGATATCAGGTTCGCTCAACTGCTGGTAAATCGATGGACACAATCCACCTGCGTGGTGCACGCACCCACAATCTGAAAAATATTGATCTTGATCTACCCAGAGATAAGCTGATTGTAATCACCGGGCTCTCTGGCTCTGGCAAGTCATCCCTCGCCTTCGATACCATCTACGCTGAGGGGCAGCGCCGCTACGTCGAATCACTCTCTGCTTACGCTCGGCAGTTTCTCTCAATCATGGAGAAGCCGGATATCGATCACATCGAGGGCTTGTCACCGGCAATCTCCATTGAGCAGAAGACCACCTCACACAACCCGCGCTCCACTGTCGGTACCATCACCGAGATCTACGACTATCTGCGGCTGCTGTTCGCCCGTGCCGGTACCCCGCTCTGTCCCCAGCACAATACAGAGCTGGAGGCACAGACTGTCAGCCAGATGGTGGACCAGGTGTTAGCCCTGCCAGCCGGAAGCAAGATGATGCTGTTGGCACCGGTAGTCTCCGAGCGTAAGGGTGAGCACCACAAGCTACTGCAAGAGCTCAATGCCCAGGGCTTTATCCGTGCCCGGATTGACGGCGAGATCTATGAACTCGACGAGCCGCCTGAACTGGAGCTGCACAAGAAGCACACGATCGAAGCGGTGGTGGACCGTTTCAAGGTGCGCGACGATCTGGCGCTGCGCTTGGCCGAGTCGTTCGAGACGGCACTGCAACTCTCCAGTGGCCTGGCGCGAGTTGCCTGGATGGATGACGATGCTGCCGAGGAGCTAATTTTCTCAGCTAACTTCGCCTGCCCTCAGTGCGGTTACAGTATCGAAGAGCTTGAACCCCGTCTCTTCTCATTTAACAACCCGGTCGGTGCCTGTCCCACCTGTGACGGCCTCGGTGTCGAGCAGTTTTTTGACCCCGCACGGGTAGTTGCCCACCCCCATCTGAGTCTTGCCGCTGGCGCGGTGCGTGGCTGGGATCGTCGCAACGCTTACTATTTTCAACTCATCTCCGCCCTCGGCAAGCACTTCAAATTTGATGTTGAAACCTCCTGGGATGAGCTGCCGAAGAGTATTCAACAGCGCCTCCTTTTCGGCAGCGGCAAGGAGGTGATTAAGTTCAACTACTTTAATGACCGGGGCGGTCGCAGCAGCAAGAGCCACCCCTTTGAGGGGGTGGTGCGCAATATGGAGCGGCGCTACCGGGAGACAGAGTCCAACGCCGTGCGCGAAGAGCTCTCACGCTACGTCTCTACCCACGCCTGCCCCAAGTGTAAAGGTGCCCGGCTGAATGAGGCAGCGCGCCATGTCTTTGTAGCGGAGCATAACCTGCCCGCCATCTCCAAGCTGCCCATCGGCAAGGCTTACGACTTTTTTCAGCAGATGAAGTTGCCGGGAAAACGTGGTGAAATCGCCGCCAAGGTGGTGAAGGAGGTCAGCCAGCGGTTGCAGTTTCTGATCAATGTCGGACTCGACTACCTGACCCTGGAACGCAGTGCCGAAACCCTCTCGGGTGGTGAAGCTCAACGTATCCGTCTGGCCAGCCAGATTGGTGCCGGTCTGGTGGGGGTGATGTATGTTCTTGATGAGCCCTCTATCGGGCTGCACCAGCGTGATAACGAACGGCTGCTCAAGACCCTCACCTATCTTCGTGACCTGGGCAATACAGTGATTGTGGTGGAGCACGATGAAGAGGCTATTCGTAGCGCCGACCATGTGGTGGATGTGGGTCCCGGTGCTGGCGTTCACGGCGGTCATATCATCGCCCAGGGAACGGCTGCTGATATCGCCGCCAACGAAGAGTCGCTTACCGGCCAGTATCTCTGCGGCAAACAGAGGATAGAGATCCCCCAGCAGCGCACGCCCATTAACGATAAGCGCAGTCTGGTGATCCACGGTGCTACTGGCAACAATCTGAAACAGGTTGAGCTGCTGCTGCCTGTGGGGCTACTCACCTGCGTTACCGGCGTCTCCGGCTCGGGCAAATCGACGTTGATCAACGACACCCTCTACCCGGTGGCTGCGGTGCAGCTTAACGGCGCCAACATGGAGGCTGCACCACACACACAAATCGACGGCATGAGCCACTTCGACAAGGTGGTGGATATAGACCAGAGCCCCATCGGCCGCACACCACGCTCCAACCCCGCCACCTACACCGGCATCTTTACGCCAATTCGTGAGCTCTTTGCCGGCACCCACGAGGCGCGCTCCCGAGGCTATACACCCGGCCGCTTCAGCTTCAACGTCAAGGGTGGGCGCTGTGAGGCGTGCCGTGGCGACGGTGTAATCAAGGTGGAGATGCACTTCCTCCCGGATGTCTATGTGCAGTGTGATGTCTGCAAAAGCAAGCGCTACAACCGCGAGACCCTGGAGATCAGGTACAAGGGCAAAAGTATCGATCAGGTGCTCGATCTCACCATCGAGGATGCCCTCGAATATTTTGAAGTCATCCCGGCACTGAAGCGAAAACTGCAAACGCTGATGGATGTGGGCCTCTCCTATATCAAGCTGGGACAGAACGCCACGACACTCTCCGGCGGTGAGGCTCAGCGTGTAAAGTTGTCACGGGAGCTGTCAAAACGAGACACCGGCAACACCCTCTATATCCTCGACGAGCCCACCACCGGCCTCCACTTTCACGATGTAAAGCACCTGCTGGCAGTACTCCACCGGCTGCGCGACCACGGCAACACCGTGGTGGTGATCGAACACAACCTGGATGTCATCAAGACTGCCGACTGGGTTGTTGACCTGGGGCCAGAGGGGGGAGACAGTGGCGGTGAGATTATCGCCCAGGGGACACCGGAGGAGGTGGCTGAGAGCAGCGGTTCCTATACCGGCATCTACCTAAAGCGGATGCTTGATGGACACTGAGCGGGCTCGGAGGAGAAAAAATTGAAAGCCGACTTTGATGCGATAGTGATTGGTTCGGGCCTGGGGGGCCTGACTGCTGGCGCCATCTATGCGAAGAGAGGTAAAAAAGTTCTTGTACTGGAGCGACACGATAAGTTCGGCGGTGCCGCAACCGTTTATCGTCGAAAAAACATGCCGATTGAAGTGGGCCTGCATGAGCTGGACGGTTTCGATGATCTGGACCTGAAACAGGAGCTATGGAAGGAGCTGGGGCTCGATCAGCAGATTCAGACCGTTCCTGTTGGTTCGTTTTATGAAGTCAGGCGTGCAGGAGAGGATAGCGGATTTGTTATTCCCGATGGCGTGAAAGAGGCTATCCAGGCGCTCACCACCCGATTCCCCCAGCACAAACGTGGCATTGAAAGATATTTCCAAACCCTCTGTGCCATTCGTGCCTCCTTGAGTCAATTTTCCCGTACAGATAAAAGCCTTGCCTGGTGGCTGTTAAATGGGCCGGTTTTTCCCTTGCGTTTCTGGCCAATCATCCGCTTTGGTTGGACGACACTGGGGGCCTTTCTCGACCGCTTGTTTGGCGAAGATGAGCAGATAAAAATTACCATTGTCAGTAATTACCAGTATTACACAGACGATCCATATCAACTCTCACTACTCCATTTTGCGGCGGCCCAGGCCGCCTACCACATGGGTGGAGGGCACTATATCCATAACGGCTCACAAGCATTGAGTGATGCACTTGTCGAGCAGATAAGGTGTGCTGGAGGGAAGGTAGAAAAACGGAGAAACGTTACCCAGGTGCTGATGAAAGAGGGACAGGCGATAGGGGTTCGACATGAGAAGTTACCCAATGTCGCTAAAAACCACAAACCTGAGCAGGATGTTCAGGAACATTATGCCTCACAAATATTTGCCAATGCAGCACCCCACTGCATCGCCGAAATGCTACCTGAGCCGTATCAAGAGCGCTTCATGAAACCCTATCAAGAGAAGCGCCTATCACCGTCACTTTGGTGCCTGTTCATCAGTTTCAATGAAAAACCAGCCCATCATGGTGTCGCCTCATATAACACCTTTGTCATATCTGACGCCTACTCAACACTCCGAGGGGTCCCCGCTGAAACGGGTATTTTAGGCGACCTTGAGGGTGAACGTTTGCCTAGTTTTACCTTTGTCGATTACAGCCAGATCGACAGTGGACTCAATCAAGAGGGGCGCTATTTCGGCGTTATGTGCGGACTGGATCAGATAGAGAACTGGAGTGCTCTGGATGATGACCGTTATAAAAAGAGTAAACAGCGCTGGGAGGTACGTTTGATTGCCGCGCTGGACACCCAATTTCCGGGTATTGCCGAGAGTGTTGTATTCAAGGAGATGGGGACCGCGAGAACCATACAGCGCTATCTGAATACACCAGCAGGTGCCGTATATGGATTCGCCCCCGATGCCCCTAAATACGTCACGGGCATACCCCGGTCATCGACACCGGTTGAAGGCATCTATATTGCATCCGCATTTGGTGGATTTGGTGGTGGCTTTACCGGTGCCATGCTATCGGGAAGCCATGCAGCGACCGAGGCGCTGAGGAAGCTCTGAGTATCACAGCAGGTTAGTGGCTCAACTGCTAAAATACCAACAACTCATTATGGAGGCTCGCTTTTGAGCAATACCAATACACTACAGCAGCTCAATATTCAGTTTGACAGCATTCAAGACCGCTTGATTCTGCGGATTCTCAGTAGTGATGGCAATGAGCTGCGTATCTGGCTTACTCGTCGCTATACTCGCCTGCTACTCGGTGTGATCGATAAAATAGTTCACCCCACCGTTGGCGCCGAAAAAGCACCGCATGCAGAAGAGATCAAAGCGTTTGAACGTGATGCGGCACTTGAAAGCGGCCATTTCAAAGAAGAGTATAAAGCGGATGCCGCAGAAAATTTTCCATTAGGTGAATCACCGACACTGGCTTCCCGTATCGACTATAAAAAACTGGGGAATGGAGCGGTTGCTTTGACCTTTGGTATTCAGGGCGGACAAAACATCAACATCAACCTCGACATCTCGCTACTTCATGTGTTGGTTAAAATACTCAAGCAAGGCTCAACAATGGCTGAGTGGAATCTGGCAGCGTCTTCGCTAAAAGAGGCCGGCAGCAGTAGCCTTACCTCAACCAACAAGCCAGATACCATACTGCATTGACAGCAAGAGAAGGACAACACCGGAGCCTGTCGCGTAACTTCTCAATAACCCAGTGCAGGTGGATAATTTTCAGGTGAGTGCAGTGACACCTTTTCAGGACGTACAGCAGCAGGGGTGCTGCTGTGAGCGTACAGGAATCTATTCACCGGTAGTTGTACTGAAAAGGTGTTACTGCCCCCCTATGGCATGGGGTTTTTGAGAAGTTACCCTGCCGCCACTCACTGTAACAGCTGTTGATAGAGCACCACATAGTGGGCGGCACTGGCGCTCCAACTGGCGTCACGGGCCATGCCGTTGAGCTGGATCCGGCACCACTTTTCGCTCTCTTGATAGGCTTTTCCTGCACGACGAATGGCGTGAAGCAGAGAGCCCGCATCAGCACGATCAAAGAGAAAGCCGGTACCTCCCTCGCCGCTGCCCTCCTGCAGATCAACATCCGCTACCGAGTCCGCCAGGCCACCGGTACGCCTAACGATAGGAGGCGTGCCGTAGGCCATGCTGTACATCTGATTAAGCCCACAGGGTTCGTAACGGGAGGGCATGACAAAGGCGTCAATACCTGCCTCTATGCGGTGAGCCAACCCTTCGTTATATCCGATATGGACGGCAATACGACTGGGATATATCTCGCTATACTCAAGGAAGCGGCTCTCCAGCTTGCCATCGCCGGAGCCCAATAGGCAGAGTTGAAAACCCTCCTCCATCAGTTGCGGAACAGTCTCGGCCAGCAGATCCAGCCCCTTCTGTTCTGCCAAACGACTGATCACTCCCAAGAGCATGCTTTTCGGTGTCTCTGTCAAACCCAGCTCCTGTTGCAGGGCGCGTTTGTTTTGCGCCTTGCGATGCAGGCTGTCAGCACTGTAGTTGTGCTTCAGATGGGGGTCGGTGGCGGGATTCCAGTCATCGCTGTCTATACCATTGAGCACTCCGTGCAGCTGCTCTGAACGGTGCTGCAACAACCCCTCCAGGCCGCAACCGAAGGCGCGTGTCTGGATCTCCAGCGCATAGGTAGGGCTGACGGTGCTGATCAGATCGGCAAATTGCAGGCCCGCCTTGAGAAAGCAGAGCTGATCATGGAACTCCACATCATGCATACTCTTCGCCTCTGGCGGCAGCCACAGCTGATCGACCAGATCAAGATCAAATATCCCCTGGTAAGCAAGATTATGCACCGTCATCAAGGTACGGGCGTGGGCGATCGAGGAGTAGTTAAGGTAGGCGGGAGCAAGGCCGCTCTGCCAGTCGTTGCAGTGAAGGATGTCGGGGCGCCAACTCAGAGGTGTCACCTGCTTGGCCAATTTTGCTGCGACAAAAGAGAGGGTGGTAAAGCGCAGGGCGTTATCACGCCACTCTCTGCCCTGACTATCCAGATAAGGACCACCATCCCGCTGGTAGAGACGCTCACTATCGATCACATAGACCCGCACGCCACTACCCGGCAGCCGCCCCTGAAGCAGCCGCACGGCACCGCCTGGGGTGTAGAGTAGAGTTCCACCCAGGGCATCTTCCAACGCAAGCTGGGCCAGCACCTGGGGATAGCCCGGAATGAGCAGTCGTACATCCTCTCCCTGCTCAACAAGAGCCTGCGGCAGTGCACCACTGACATCCGCCAGCCCTCCCGTCTTGATCAGCGGGTGCGCCTCGGAGGTGACAAAAAGGATCTTTATCTTGGCGCTCACCCGATTACCCCTCCTGAGGCTGCAATATAAGCACCGAGAGGGGTGGTAGCGTCAGCGACAGTGAGCAGGGCTGCCCCATGCACTCAACCGGCTCGGCTGTCACGCCACCACCATTCCCCATATTACTGCCACCATAGTATTCGGCATCACTATTGAGCAGCTCGCTATAGACTCCGCTCTGGGGCGCACCAACACGGTACTCCTCCCTGGGTACCGGGGTGAAGTTGACCACCACCAAGAGCGTCTGATCCTCACTTTTGCGCAGAAAGCTGATCACCGACTGTGATGCATCTTTGCAGTCGATCCAATCGAAACCCTCAGCAAAAAAATCGAGACGATGGAGAGCAGGCTGCTCACGGTAGAGACGGTTGAGATCAGCCATCAGGTGCTTCACTCCCTGATGTTTTGGCAGCTCCAGCAGCTCCCACTGCAGTGATTTTTCACAATCCCACTCCAACTCCTGAGCAAACTCAGAACCCATAAAGAGCAACTTTTTACCCGGATAGACCCACATGTAGCTGTAGAGCAGACGCAGGTTGGCGAAACGCTGCCAATCGTCCCCCGGCATCTTGCCGATCATCGAGCCTTTACCGTGCACCACCTCATCGTGAGAGAAGGGGAGGACAAAGTTCTCGGTGTAGTTGTAGAGCATGCCGAAAGTGAGGCTGTTGTGATGGTAGCGGCGGTGGACCGGCTCCTCACCGATATAGTTGAGGGTGTCGTGCATCCAGCCCATATTCCACTTCATGCTGAAGCCGAGCCCCCCCATCTCCAGCGGACGGGTAACACTGGGCCAGGCGGTGGACTCTTCGGCAATCATCAAGGTACCGGGGTGCTCTCCATGGGTCACCTTGTTGAGCTGTTGCAGGAAGGCGACCGCCTCCAGGTTTTCGTTACCCCCATGGATATTGGGAATCCAGTCGTGGGGCTCCCGCGAGTAGTCGAGATAGAGCATGGAGGCAACAGCATCCACCCGCAGACCATCGATATGAAACTCCTCCAGCCAGTAGACGGCACTGGCGAGAAGAAAGTTTTTCACCTCATTACGGCCATAGTCGAAGATCAGCGTCCCCCAGTCGGGATGAGCGCCACGGCGCGGGTCTGCGTGCTCATAGAGATGAGCACCATCAAATTCAGCCAGGGCAAAATCATCACGGGGAAAGTGGCCGGGAGCCCAGTCGAGAATCACGCCTATTCCATGCTGGTGACAGTAGTCAACAAAGTAGCGAAAATCGTCGCCGCTGCCAAAACGGCGGCTGGGGGCGAAATAGCCGGTGGTCTGATAACCCCAGGAGATATCCAGCGGGTGCTCCATCACCGGCAGTAGCTCAATGTGAGTAAAGCCCAGTTCACTAACATACTCCACCAACTGATGGGCCAGCTCCCGGTAACCGAGAAAACCGCCTTCACGATTTTCATCCCGCTTCCAGGAACCGAGATGCACTTCATAGGCGGAGAGTGGCTTTTTCAGCCACTCTCCCTGCTGACGCTCCTGCAACCAGAGGGCATCACCCCAACGGTAGTCACTACTACCCCTCACCCGTGAGGCTGTTCTCGGGCGCATTTCACTCTGTTGAGCGTAGGGGTCACTCTTCTTTATCAGAGCACCGGTTTTGCGGTTGCGGATCTCATACTTATAGAGTTCGTCACTACCAAGACCGGGAATAAACAGCTCCCACACGCCGGTGGCGCCACGACTTCTCATCGGGTGGCGTCGACCATCCCACAGGTTGAAGTTACCGGTTACGCTGACCCGCTCGGCATTGGGCGCCCAGACGGCGAAAAGCACTCCGACCACATCATTGACCGAGCAGGGGTGGGCGCCGAGGAATCGGTAGGCGTGGTAGTGACTGCCCTCACCGAAGAGGTGAAGATCAAAATCTTCCAGTACCGGCGGAAAACAGTAGGGATCGTAGGCGGTATGCTCGACACCATCGGCATAGGTCGCCCTGACGCGATAGCGTTCGGGCTGTTTCCCCGCAGCCCCTTCCCAGATAAAGAGGTCGGTGGCGTCAAGACGCTCCAGCGTTGTCCCGCTCTCTTCGATTACCGCCTTGGTCGCTCCCGGCAGAAACAGGGTCACCCGCTCCTTTTTGCCGAAGGCGTGACACCCCAGCACCACAAAAGGATCGTGGTGCCGGGCATCAATAATTCGTCTCTGATCTTCGCTAAGCGCTATCGCCATCTCTTTCTCAATTTACCGAAAAATCTGCTGAATATGATTCAATCAACTTGGCTAAGTCCGACTGGAGCAACTCAATAGTGCGCCATGTCAGCAGAAACCTGAGTGACAGTCAATTGAACCCTGTAAAAAGCAGTGCATTTAACTTTGGGATACAAGGGAAATATTACCAGTGAATTGCCGAATAAAGCGTGGCGAATTCCCTACCAGCCTGGAATCATTAAGGCTCTAAAGAAAATTCGTCTGGCAATCCATCATTATTGCTGCACATAATTCTGAGTCGGCGTGGACTGCTCTCGACGGGTAATGCAGAGCAGATGCAGACCTGGCAGAATGGCGGCGGCTTCTCCCTGAACGCCGAGGTAAGAGTCGAAGCGACAGACCGCCAGTGGCTGGAACGGCTGTTCCGCTACTGCGCCCTGCCGATCTTTGCGGTTGAGCGGCTGCGTTGGCTGGAGGAGGATGAGATGCTCATCTAGCAGCTGCCCAAGCCTCGCCATAACGGCCAGACCCTGCTGCGGCTGACACCAGCAGAATTTCTTGACCGGATTGCCATCCTGATACCCCCACCACGGCGCCACCGGCACCGCTACCACGGGGTGTTGGCGCCCAATGCAACCCTGCGGAAACAGGTGACGGAGAGGGCCGAGCTATCGATGGCCGGTGAGGCGGATGTGGCTCCGGTGATCACGCCCACCCGTGGCCCACCGGATCTCTGTCTGGTGCTGGATCAGAGTCTGGCGTGGCCTGATGATGGAGCAGATCAGGTTCCAGAATTCGAGTATGACCAGACGGTGAGTGGGTAGCCGGCTTATCCGTCATGAGTATGCAAAATCTGCAGGTCATTTTAGAACCTGTAGGGTATCTCTTGTGCTGCGTACCCCTGTCAGCGGGGGATAGAGGCGTCCAGCCCCATGTTCTTGGTGACTGCCCGAGTGTTCACAGCATTACTACTGCCAGAATTCGATTTGTCAGGACTGAATGCCCCTTCTTGCGACAAGGGAATTGATTGACTTTATGGGTTGAAATTCCTATCCTTTGGGTGAAAGAGAGATCGAGGCATTTCTCAATCATCTGGCTGTCGAAAAAAATATAGCGGCTTCAACTCAAAACCAAGCGCTCAACGCCCTGGTTTATCTATATAAAAAGGTGCTGAAGCGCGAGCTGTCGCAGGATATGAATATCCGTCACGCCAAGAAACCGGAGCGGCTGCCCACCGTATTCGACCAAAGTGAGGTGCGCACCATTCTGCAGCACACGGACGGCGTTACCGGTTTGATCATTCGCCTGCTATACGGAACAGGAATGCGGGTTCTGGAGAGTCTGCGCCTGCGGGTACAGGATATCGATTTCGAACGCCATGCCATTACCATCCGGTCGGGTAAAGGGAGCAAAGACCGAATGGCTATCCTGCCAAAGGAGTTGGTCCCGGCACTACATCATCAGATATCATTGGCTAAGGCCATACACCAAGCCGACCTTGCTGAAGGTTACGGAGAAGTTTACCTGCCATTCGCCTTGGAACGGAAATACCCAAGTGCCGCAAAAGAGACGGGATGGCAATATATCTTTAATGCAGGCAAACGTGCTACCGATCCTCGCTCAGGAAAGATCCGGCGACACCACCTTCATGAATCTGTAGTCAACAAGGCGCTAAAACGGGCAAAGAGAGAAGGCAGGATAAGTAGGCATGGATCATGCCATTGTCTGAGGCATTCCTTTGCGACCCATATGTTGGAAGATGGTTACGATATACGAACAGTGCAAACCCTACTGGGTCACAAGGATGTTAAAACGACCATGATTGCCGCTCCTATGCTTCCTGCAACCGCGGCACTTGTTCATCCATGAACATCGTATACCCATGTGCTGCAACAGGGACCGATGGGGGCGAAGAGCCCGTTGGATAAGATGAGTGTGCCGCTGGCATTTGGGAAAGGAAGCACCAATGGGATGTGAAAAACATAGGTTACCGGTGCGTTTGAATCTTCGGCCAGGAGACAAGGGTACGAAAAAGCTAGTGAACAAATACGGAGAAAAGCTCGTATGCGTTCGCTATCGATATGATAAAGCACGAGGTATACGATACAAAACTGTGGAGCTTGTCAAAGAGGACACTCCCTGGGAAGTCAGCAAAACAAAACCGGAGAAACCAAAGCCACCTGCCCCAACAGAGCGATTTGGGATCCAGATAGGCTTCAATGAAACTGACCTCAGAGATCAGGCAAAGCAGATAGGCGGTATCTGGAGGCCAAAGCATAAGCTCTGAGAGCTAAGCTATGCGCAGATAGAGGCGCTTGGATTGATGGATAGAATCGTAACCAGTCGCTAAAAGCATCTACATATAGATACCTGTATATAGATGCTTGCATCTACATGTATATGGAAGTATCTATATGTGGATGAAAGTATATAGGGGTAGATGCTTGCATCTATATGTGGATTAAAGCATCTATATGTGGATGCATTTCCGCCGCTATGGGTGGCAGATGATTATAATGTTAGCGCACCATAAATAGATAAATGAAAGGAGACTCAAATGCCATTAATAACAATAAAGACAATGAAGGGTAGTTCAAAAGAATCAATTAATAAAACGATGAAGGAAGTAAATGATGTCGTTGCAAGCAATCTTGATTATGATCCTGCCCATGTTTGGGTGTTTGTAGAAGAAGTTGAACATGATCATTTCTTAACTGCAGGAAAAACATGGGAAGAGTTAAAACCACTCCTATACAGTGAACGAAAAAGTAGTAATGAATAATGGTTTTAATTAACAACGGATTATTGGTTACAGCATACGGCGCTAACCAGTCGCACCTGACTCGTCGCCGCTGCGCGGCTCCTCTCGTCTGTGCTTGGCGTTAGGGCCAATAATGATTGCACTAGATCTAAGGACAAGATGGCTACTATTCGTCAGCGGTGTTCTCCTGGTGTGTGTTGCTGTGGCCAATCATTTCGGTATTGGAGAAACGTTTCCAATAATCGGGATAACAAATTACAAGCTTGTTGGTGCCGCAGGGATAGTGCTTATCGTGATCGGTTACAGCACAACAACAGAATCTGAGAAACACCAACATTCAGGTATGGGCGACGATACTCCAGGCCTATGCGAACGAAAAAGAGATTCTTTCTGGGGAGATGGAGGCGATGGTGGGGGTTCTAGTGAGTAACCAAACTTCTCGAACACATCATCGTTGGGCATGCCCTAACAAGGCGGTCAACGCGGAGCCACCTAAAGCGGCGCGGGTTCACAGATCTTCACGTTCGTTCTTGGTCGGTGCGTTCGCAGGTTGCAGAGCACCCTGCCCAGTGGCCCCGTTACCGCAACGTTAGCCGGAAACGATGAACACAACCAGTGGAACAATAAATGAGGACTACGGTTGGGAAATAACCGCATTTCATCAACTACGCCAAACATCCGATGGTGTAATATTTTTTGATGGGAAAATAAACTGGGATAGATATTTAGCAGACCATTCACCAAGATTTGAAATGCATCTTGTAATTTTTAACTATACGATAATTGAGATTAACATTTACTACTTACATCACAGAGCTGAAGAAGAGTAAAAAAGCATAATGAAACCCGGAAAGAATGATATACCCATAAAGGTAAAGATATCAGGTATACAATTGGAAGAGTTGCAAAAACACTCATGGCATATGATTGAAGCATTTGGCCTAGACACAAGAGTAGAAAATTATAAAGGCACAAGGCCAATTTCATTCTACAGTTGGGATTTAAATTGCATTCTGGATGTTCTGGATATGGTTCTTAACGATGAAAAAGAATATCCAGATAAAGAAGATGAAGGGTATATAAAGCTTCTTGAATTATATACCCACCTCAAGAATAAGTACAAAAAAACATACGGTCGATGAAAAATCGGCTAACAAGGCATTTTCAGTCGGACATCGGGTCAGAGGAGGCCGAAGCCTCCGTCTGCCCACAGCACCGTACGTACGGGTCCGTATACGGCTCCTCACGCAAGTGATATCCAA
>JBEVXV010000662.1:0-3503 GCA_040505915.1 Sedimenticola sp.
TCCCGGTTTTGGCTGCTTTTGTCACCACCACACAAAATGATAATGATTTCATTGCCATGTTGTTTGAAATAGATTCTATATCCGGCACCAATATGGATTCTCAGTTCACTCACACCCTGACCAACCGGGGCTACGTCACCAGCCAGACCATTTGCTAGACGAAAGATTCGCGCCGCAATGACCGCCTTTATGCGTCTGTCCTTGAGCTTACTTTCCCACTTCAGATAGGTCGCAGTCTGCTTTATCTGGATCATGCTCAAACTGTAGTCAATAAACTACATATATTCAAGTGTTTTATTGAGGACAAGACACCTCCTATCACTCAAGTGGTTACGTGATGGGTGTCCTGGTGTTTGGAGGAGGGTGCCGATGGCGATGCCGGAGACAGTTGAAACCATACGCCCACAGGTCAGGTGCCCTACCTGTCAGACGGTTATTTTCAATGGCCTGGTGATCAAAAGCCGGGTATTGCGTTTATTGCCTGCAGGCGCTGAGGCTAAATGCCGGTGTAAGGCGTGGGTGCCTGTGCCGGTGGTCTATAGCAGATCAGCAACCAGATAAAGCTTATTGATTTTCATCGATATCATCATCGTTGCTGATTTCGCGTTCGAGATTTGCCCTCGCTATGGCAGTTTTCTTGAGCATATCGCGAAGGTTCTTATGTTTGGAAATCTGCTTTTATAATCTTAATTTATCATCAAGTGATGTTATCTCACCTACGCGCGATATTTTATCTATAGTCGATTTTAAGTCATATTTTTCTAATAAGTCATATTGTTTTTTGAACTGATTTAATAGAGTTGTATCCTTATAAAATTTCATTACATCGTCGGAGTCGTCTTGGAAGAGATGCTGATATTTTTCCATAGCTATATTTGAAATATTAAATTTAAATGTTGTTTCTGCATCACTTACGGAGTCGTTGCTTATATTAACATTTAATAGGTCTTTTCCTGCGCTCAGGAAATCTGATGTGTTGTAAATTGTAAATATATCGATCTTTGAATTTTTGCAAATCTCCTCTCTTAGTTCTGCTCTTGGGCCGATTATCTTATCGCCCCTGGAATCAAGTTTATACCACCAATCTTCTTTTGCATCGTCAGTTATAAATATGACGGCTTTAATGTTTTCATTTTCCGCCTTTTCCATGATTTGCTTCCAAATTATAAAGTCACCATACTTTCTCTCGTATAGTAATCCAGAATAAACAAATTGTGGTGTCTTTGCTTTTCCCTTGTTAGTGTCCATGTATCCAGGGGGTACTTTAATTTTGTATCGTTCTTCACCCTCTGAATATATATCGTCTAGCCATTTTTGATTCTCTGGAATATTTCCAACTTTGTCGTTAAAAAATGTATCTATTGTTTCCCTGATCGAATCATGTCCACGTACACAAGGTTGTTTTTTGTCCAATGTAGACACGGATCTATTGTATTTCGATATATGCTTATTTATATCTGATTGAAGTTTTTCTGTTTTCGTATGCAAGGCGGGGAATCTTCTGTTTAAGTTCAATTCCTTAAAATCATCATCAAAAACAGAATTTATTGACTTTATGCAGGCATTTATTTTAGAGAAAACTGCCTTTTCTTCTTTAACTGCACCTAATCTTCGTTTCTGGTATTCGATGCCTACATGATAAGGAATCCATATGTTGTCTTCTATTTTTTCAAGAATAGAAAAGAAATCATCGCGAGTCTGAGTTGCATAACCATAAAGATTAATTAATGTGCTTGTATCAAAAACGAATAGAGTGGTTTCACTTTTCCATGCAGTTTTCAATGATTGGTCGCTTGGGTTGTAGAAACCAGAAAATACATTTTTCATTAGTGGTGTTCCTTATTTGCTGCCAATCGCACGGCGGGTATCATCAAACCTTTTCTGTACCTCCTTTACCCGCTCTCTTGCCTTCTTGAGTGCCTTGTACTGATCGTCATGATCAATTAATGCTCGCCTTAGTAGTAACTGGCGAAGGATAGGAATTTCAACCCATAAAGTCAATCAATTCCCTGGCTATCAACATGGTATTGATCCCCTAAAAAAACCGCATTCTGGTGATCGTCATACCGTGGATACACCTAACAGACACCAAAGTCAGCGGCCTGGACGCCTCTATGCCCTGTCGACGGGGATAAGCAGCACAAGAGGTACCCTACAGGTCCGAATGTGACCTGTAGATTTTGTATACTCATGATGGATAAGCCGGTTACCAGCTCACCGTCTGGTCATACTCGAATTCTGGAACCGGATCTACCCCATCATCAGACCACGCCAGACTCTGATCCAGCTCCAGACAGAAATCGGGTGGGCCACGGGCGGGAGTGATCACCGGCGCACCATCCGGCTCACCGATATGCAGCAGTATTCACCCAATCGGTTACCGCTCAGTAACAAAGGCGATGATCCTCATTTCTCCACCGCACCTCGAGCAGACCAACGGATTGATCTCATAGATCCGGGCCAGCAGCATGGACCAGATCGAGGTCATCATGCATCCGGTCGCCAGCGCTGGCTCCGGCTCACCACCCTCTTCCGTAACGGTTCTCTTCGCCCCACTCACCACCCTTTCACCTGTGACCGGCAACCCTGCCCTCTCCGTCACCTGTTTTCGCAGTGGCGCATTGGGTGCCAACACCCCGGGGTGGCGGTATCAAGATGGCGATCCGGTCAAGAAATTCTGCGGGTGTCAGCCGCAACAGGGTCTGGCCGTCATGGCGCGGCTTGGGCAGTTGGTAGATGAGCATCTCATCCCCCTCCTGCCAACGCAGCCGATCTCCTGCAAAGATCGGCCGGGCACAGTAGCGGAACAGCCGCTCCAGTCCTTGGCGGTCTGTCGCTTCGATTCTTACCTCGGCGTTGAGGGAGAAACCACCGCCGTTCTGCCAGATTTGCATCTGTTCTGCGTCATCCGTCGAGAGCAGTCCACGCCGAACGAACAGACGGAGTACCCGCTTCCTGATCTTCTCCTGGGCTTGCTGGATAACCTCACTACTCAACCCGGTAGCTTCGTAGAACTGCAAGCCATCCCGGGTTTGAGCAAAGAGCCCGTCGATCATGCAGCTGTGGTAGTGCAGGTGGGGATTGAGAGCCGAGCCAAAGCGGTGAATGTAGGTGACGCCACCGTACTTGGCCGATGCTGGTGCAGCGGGGCAATGTTCCCGCAGGGTGCGTTCTATGACCCGCAAGGCGATCTGCAGAAGGCGTCCTGCCAGGTCCGCATCCTGCATCATCGCCGCTCCTGTGCATCCATGCACCCGCGGCATACCGTACATCCTGTACATAAGTAGCGCAGTCGCTTGGGCAGGCTGATCACCCACTGCCGTACCGGTACCTGTGGGAACACAGGTGGTCTACCTGGTGAGCCGCCGTCTCGACCATGCGCCTGGTGTTACAGGAGGGGCAGATGCCACGCCCTTTGCAGGAGTAGGCGATCAAGAAATCATCGCCACACTCGTCGCAACGGGCACGAGCACAGCTTCCGCTCCTGCTCACGCTAAGTACCT
>JBEVXV010000663.1:0-6759 GCA_040505915.1 Sedimenticola sp.
TTTCTCGATCAGACGCGCGAGTGGCGCAACGAAAGGCGCAGTTCCACGAGAGAAGTTGCACAGGTGAAATCGACACCAAAGGTAGCCCCCGCAGTGGTGCATGAGGCGTTAGCAGAAGTTGCTGCTACCGCCGCAAAAGCTGCTGAGCCGGTACAAGAGGAGGGCTATCTACGGGTTGTTGATGTAGATGAGGAGCGGGCATTATCTGAAGGGGTAAAGGTTAAGTCTGCTGATGAGCCTGAAAAGTTGCAGGGAATGATTGAAGGTAGTGGTAGGGACCTGATTTTGGCACGCCAGATTAATCAGGATATTGAGGTGCTACGGGTCGCACTTGAGGGTGAAATTGCACTGCTGCGGCTATCCCTGGAAGAGAAAGATAGGGCAATTGAGCAATTGCGACTACGTATTGAGCGTGCTCAATTACAGGTTGCTGATGACGCGCCTCCTGCACCTGCGCCTTTGTCAAAACCTGTTGCACCTGCATCTCCTGTGGAGAGTTCAGTTAGCGCGGCTGCTGCATGGACGCTAGTCAGGAGTAATAGTGAGTTGCTTTTCGTTGCAGCGGCAGTGCTTCTGCTGCTTGTAATAATGGTGACGCTACTATTTAAGAGGAAGCGGGCTGAAGTGTTGCCGGTAGAGCTCATGGTGATGGATGGTGGTGAGAGCTGGGAAGAGGTGGAGAGAGCACCTGAAGCTGAGGTGAAGGGGGCTGAAACAGATGTAGTGCCGAGTCTGATGATGACTGACGTTTACCTCGGCTATCATCAGTATGCACAAGCGGAGTCAATGATCTGTAGAATGATAGAGCTACACCCCGACCGCCTCTCGTTGAAGGTCAAATTACTGGAGGTCTATGCTGTCAAGAAGGATCGGGATATGTTCGTGCGCTACCTTGAAACTGTGCACGAAGAGATTGTTTCAGCGGCTCCGGGTCTGTGGGATAAGGTGGTCAAGATGGGGAGTGAGTTGGTCCCCAATCACCCACTGTTTTTTGACAAAGAGGGTAGCCATGCCGCTGATGGAGTAGCGGCAGGCATAGAGCGGATGGTTAACTTTAGTGATGTCGTTGTCGAACCGGAGCTGGATGTTGAGCTGAATTCTGCTAATTTGCCTATGAGTGGGGATGCGTATAGGTCTGCTGAAGATGCGTCATTGGAGATAACGCTTGAAGGGTTGGATCTCTCATCCCTTGAGGTTGATGAAGATATCGATGAGCAGGCCCTATTATTGGATGATATTGAGTTTCCCGACCTGGAAGGCGAGGCGCAGTATGCTGATGATGAACTGGAGTCACTTGATGACCTGGATTTTGAGGGCGACATTGAGGCACAGCCGGAGAAACAGCGTAGAGGATAACCTGATTACCAGTGAAGCTCAGGATAGGCTCCTAGCCGCGATGAACAATGCAGACTCCCTGGAAAACCCCATCGCCCCGAGGGCGGGGCTCCTGCTATTGGGTGCTTAGAAATCGCCCCTTGGTTACGAACAGTTATCGTAACTATTCAGCTATACCTATTTTTGGGCTGTTTTCACGGCAGGGGTCGGAGTTGATTACCCACATCCATGTGGGCAATCAACTCCGACCCCAAATCCAGCTGAATAGTTACCCGTTATCCCGGCGTACCATCCGTTCTCTGTCGCCACAATATCGGTAGATAGATGGCTGAGAAAGTCACAAAACAGAGTACCCAGAGTCCCCCCGAAACATCTAGCCAGAGGGTGTAGAGGTGGGGTAGTAGCAGCGGACCAAATACGCGGCAAAGTGCCGCCAAATTGAGGAGAATAAAGGCGATCTCCATCAGTTTTCCCGGCTGAATGGGGCGGCCGGTGTGGCCCAGAGAGACGCGGGTAATCATCCCTAGTGTAAGTACACCTACGCCCCCCACCGTTAGAGCATGTTTGGCGATGTTTGCCGGAACCATGCCAGCTGAGGCTGCTGTCGTCAGTGCCAGGCCGATGATGATCCAGCAGAAGCCGCTGTAGAGTACCCACAGGATCGGTGTACGCCAAACCTGGAGATGGTGCCAGCCGATAAGCCGAGCCAGCTGTGTCCCAGCGGAGATAGCCGCCAGTAGGGCAATAAGCCAAGGCTCCGGGTAGAGCGGCTGAATCAAAACCAAAGCGCCAAGGCTGATGATGGCGATGATCTCTAGCGGCTGTCGGGTTATTGCTTTGTGCCCAGGAATGACGGCTTGGGTAAAGAAGGGGACTACCCTGCCGCCGATCATCATTATCAGAAAGATCACAAGGTAGAGCATCATGTCACTGCCCCCGGCAGCGCTATCGCTTAGGCCAAGCGCCTGCAGGTGTACCAGCAGGTTGGCAACGGCCATCACCAGTAACAGGGGAACAAATATACGGTTGATCTTCTGTTTTCCCTGCCATAAGGCCGGTCTGATAGCGAGCGCAACCGCCGGTAGAAACAGCAGGTCGGTGATTGCGATCACTGCGTCAGGCAATATGCCTTGTAACAGAGGGGCGATGCGCCCCGCCAGCCAGAGTAGCACCAGCCCCGCAAGGGGGCGGCCAATGGGCGGGGTGATGCCTGTCCAGTTGCGTACCGCTGTCAGTAAGAAACCAGCAATAATGGCAGTTGTGTAGCCAAACAGCATCTCATGGCTGTGCCAGCCGATAAGACCGTAGTAAGTGGGAAGTGATAGTTTTCCAGACCAGGCGACCAGCCAGACGCCGAGCAGAACAACCGCCGCCAGGCCTGCGACACTAAAGAAGGGTCTGAAGCCGAGAGCGAAGATGGCGGGGCCCTGGTAGCTTAGAGAGGGTTTGGATGGCTCGGAGTGAATTTTTAGCATAGCTGTCTATTGTGTATTCAAGAGATGGAGTAGCTTAGTGACTCTCTGGGAATGAGCATTGATGTCTATCAAGGGTGGTCTGGTGCAGGCAAAAAAATACAGGCCGAAGCCCGTATTTTTTTTGATGTCTTACGACATCCACCATTAAGCGAGTTGCTTATTGGGCAGGTGCAGCAGCAGCAGGTGCAGGAGGCGCTGGAGGTGCTGGGTAGCCGTAAGGAGCACCATAAGGGGCGCCGTAAGGAGCTCCGTAAGGAGCGCCACCACCGTAAGGAGCGCCATAAGGAGCGCCGCCACCGTAAGGAGCACCATAGCCGTAAGGGGCGCCGTAGCCACCACCGTAGCCACGGTTGTTACCGTAGCCAGAACCAGAGCCAGAACCACGCGTGTTCATGCCGAAGCTGAAGTCACCGGAGCCGTCGCCCCATCCGTCACCCGAACCATTGTTGTTATTGCCCCAGCCGTTGTTACCGCCCCAAGGACTACCACCGCCCCAAGGACTACCGCCGCCCCAAGGACCGCCGCCCCACCAGGCAGAAGCAGAAGCAGAAGCAGCAAGCATGGCAGCGATAGCTGCAACTTTTAAAATCTTTTTCATCTTTATTCTCCAACAAAAATATATTAGGTCTGTGCTTGTGTCGAACCCAGATTATAGCCGAGTCCTGTTTTTTTACTTAGGAAAGCGATAAATAGCACCTTCTTCGCTCTCTGGTGTAAAAGAATATTAGCAAATGCTAAATAAGTCAAGGCTTATTTTCTTTCTTGCCCTTGCGATCAAACAGCAGTGGTACGACATCTTCAAAAGTGCAGGCAAAGTGTACCTTGATACCTTTGCGGATATGTTCAGGCACTTCTGAGAATTCACCCTGGTTCTCCTCTGGAAGAATCAGCTCTCGGATACCAGCACGGCGAGCGGCGATCATCTTCTCTCGCACGCCGCCAATAGGAAAGACATGGCCGGTAAGCGTCAACTCGCCGGTCATGGCGATTGCTCTGACGGGTTGATTGCGCGCCAGCGACAGCAGTGCTGAGGCGATGGTGATACCGGCACTGGGGCCATCTTTGGGTGTTGCACCAGCGGGTACATGCAGGTGGATAAAGCTCTTCTCAAAGAAAGAGGAGTCGGCACCAAACGGTTCGGCGTGTGAGACCACATAGCCATAGGCGATCTCAGCCGACTCTTTCATAACATCCCCCAGCTGGCCCGTGAGTTTGAAGCCACGGTTGAAACTGTGGGTTTTTACCGCCTCGATGCTGAGGGTGGCCCCACCCATGGAGGTCCAGGCGAGGCCGGTAACCACGCCGGGGCCGCTGAGGTTGCGCTCATCACGGAAGATGGGGCTACCGAGATACTCCTTCAGGTTATCTTGTTCGATAGTGATGGGTGTCACTTCACCATCGAGTATCCGCACCACTGATTTGCGTACGATTTTGCCGATCTGTTTCTCCAGGCGTCTTACTCCCGCATCACGGGCGTAGCCATCAATAATGGCACGCAGGGCGGCTGCGTTGAGCTTTAGCTGATTTCTTTTCAGACCAGCCCGCTTGAGTTGGCGTGGCAGGAGATACTTGCGCGCAATCTGCAGCTTCTCTTGGGCGATGTAGCCGGAGAGAGAGATCATCTCCATGCGGTCCAATAGGGGTGCCGGGATGGTGTCGAGCTGGTTTGCGGTACAGACAAATAGTACTTTCGAGAGGTCGAAGCGTAGATCCAGATAGTGATCGAGAAAATCACTGTTCTGTTCAGGATCCAGTGCCTCCAGCAGGGCGGAGGCGGGATCGCCATGGTAGGAGGCTCCAATTTTGTCGATCTCATCGAGCATAATCACCGGGTTGGCGCTACCCGCATCTTTCATCGCCTGAATGAATTTGCCAGGCATGGCGCCGATGTAGGTACGGCGATGGCCTTTGATCTCCGCCTCGTCACGCATGCCACCGACAGAGAAGCGGTAGTAGTTGCGCCCCAGGGCATCGGCGATGGATTTGCCGATGGAGGTTTTGCCAACACCCGGTGGTCCAACCAGCAGGATGATTGAACCGCTCACCTCTCCCTTCATGATGCCGACGGCGAGGAACTCCAATATCCGTTTCTTTACATCGTCCAGGCCGTAGTGATCTTTGTCCAATGCTTTACGGGCGAGCTCAATATCGAGTTTATCATCGGAGTTGTTACCCCAGGGCAGCAGGGTGATCCAGTCGATATAGTTGCGGGTTAGGGCATATTCGGGAGAGCCAGTCTCCAGGATGGCCATCTTTTCCATCTCCTCATCGAGACGTTTTGATGCCTGCTCCGGGAGAGTGAGTGATTCCAATCGTTGACGGAATTTATCCAACTCAGCAGTGCGGTCATCCTTCTCAATGCCAAGCTCCTGCTGAATCGATTTTAACTGTTCGCGCAGGAAAAATTCCCGCTGTTGCTGATCCATTCTGTCCTCAACGGACTTGCGGATTTCGTGTTGTGCCCGCGCCAGCTTCAGCTCGTTACTGAGCAGTACCAGCACTTTCTCCATGCGCGGCATCAGATCGACCGCTTCCAGTATCTCCTGGAGCTGCTGGTTGCTGGCAGTCGTCAGGCTGGCGGCAAAGTCAGCTAAATGGGAAGGGTCGTCAGGCCCCAGCCGGTCGAGAAAGATACGCAGCTCCTCACCATAAAGGGGGTTGAGGGGTACCAGCTCTTTGATGGTGTTGATCACCGCCATGGCATAGGCTTTGATCTCCTCTTTCTTGCCGCCAGCCTTCTCGTTGAAGTAGTACACCTCGGCCTGGAAGGGAGCGCTTTTGCCGATCAGCTTATCGATACGGAAGCGCTGTACACACTCCACCAGTACCTGCAGGCGACCCTCGACCATTTGCACCCGGTGGATTTTACAGGCGGTGCCCGTCCTGCGCAGATCCCCCGGCCCCGCCTGCTCTGAGGTGGCGGCATCGGTCATAACGATACCTATGACCTTCTGCTCAGACTTGCTGGCCGCTTTGATCGTCGCACTCCAGTGCTCCGACTCCATCAACAGGGGAACCGCTTGACCCGGGAAGAAGGGGCGGGTAGCTATGGGCAGTATATGGATCAGACTGGGTAGTACCTCACCCGGTCGTGCCAGGGCGCTGTCTGTAATGATATCTATGGCGTCTTGGTCGATGATGTCGTCAATCATAAGCGTTCGTCACGATGGTTCCGTTCCCTATCTGTTTTTTTGATTATAGAGTGATATTGAGACATTCAGCACTTTTTGCAAGCGTTATTAGCCAGAGTGACAAACTCTTTCAATGTGAGACGCTCGGCACGAATGGATGGATTGATGCCCGCCTCCTCCATCGTCTCGCTATCGACCAGGTCGCGTAGGCCATTGCGCAGCGTCTTACGGCGCTGGGAGAAGGCGGCGGCCACCATTTGAGCAAAAAATGCTCGGTCGCTGATGGTGAAGGGCGGGTTTTCAAAGGGGATTAGACGTACCAGGGCAGAGTTTACCTTGGGTGCGGGTTTGAATGCGCCGGGGCCAATTTCAAACAGGGACTCCACCTCGCACAGGGTCTGCAGCATCACCGTCAGCCTGCCGTAGGTTTTACTACCCGGTTCGGCCGCCATCCGTTCCACCACCTCTTTTTGCAGCATAAAATGCATGTCACCAATACAGTGCGACTGCTTCAGCAGGTGAAAGATGATAGGTGTGGAGATGTTGTAGGGGAGGTTGCCCACCAGCCGTAGTGGCCTGTCATCCTCCTTCAGGCTACAGAAGTCGAACTTGAGTGCATCGGCGCTAAAGATATGCAGGGCCCCAAGATTGGCGCACATCTCCGCCAGTGGCTGGATTAGATCGCGATCCAGCTCCACCGCCTCCAGCTTACCTGCCGCCCTCAACAGCTCTTTAGTGATCGCCCCCCGCCCCGGTCCTATCTCTACTAGATGCTCCCCCTCTCTGGGAGCAATGGCGTGGACGATACGGCTGATGAC
>JBEVXV010000664.1:0-7145 GCA_040505915.1 Sedimenticola sp.
ATTTTTGTCAGATACAGGTAAAGGTATATTTTCAGCGGAATTCACATCATTTGGGTGAAGGAATGAATATTCTGGATCCAATTCTGCACCTTCACATTCTTGATCTGCTGCTGCTTGTTGAGCTTCTGGGTTGAGCAAATCCCAACTGTCTGATCTTGGCCCATTTTCAGTGAAGTCTTCAACAGCGGCATCTACAAGACTTCTGTGTTGCTGAAGTACACTTTTTGTTTCTTGAATTGTTTCTTCATGTGCCTCGTGGCTTTGGTGATAGGATGGGTAGCCATGGAGTATGTCATCATCTGTTCGCCAAGGTACGAACAAGAACAGTTCTGAGTAATAGAAAGATTCAGGTTCTCTAAGGATACTGTATGTATGATACCTAATTAAAGCCTGTTTTTTTCTTTTCTTCATCTTGTAAGTCGCTCCTGAAGATGTACAAATGACAAAGTGTTCAGGAGCATCAGCAACAGCAAGGAAATCAGCAGGGTTGTCTATAACTGGAAGCTGAACATCTTCAAGTATGTCAGGCTGTACATCATTGGTATCTAGCAGACTGGAAGCTGTGTACCAGGATACAAAGTATGAGAGGCACCAAGAGGTTAAGACATCGGGTCTGGCGGCATACTTTTCTTCCATGCTAGAAACAAATATGTTCTCATCCTCTTCTTCTAAAGTGTCCAATACACTGTTTGATTTCAACAAATGCACTCTTTGATGTGGTAGTCCTGTCGGGATCCATATAGTTTGAAAGTCTGATTTGTGAAGTGGTAAGCCAAGGACACGGTATATGGCTTCCTGGGCACTGACTGATCTAGAATTTGTAAATGCACGCGCACACTTCTTCATTTGCTGCTGAATGCCTTGATCTGCAGTCTCTTTACTTACAGCCTGTAACAAAGTGCCCATTTCCCTTTCGTCTTTGGTAATATATGCAACTACATACTGAATGCATGCATATGGATTGGACACAAATTGGAAATCCATATTGGCTTGCCAAGCTCTGAGTATTTCTGGACTGTAGTTGTTTATATTCACGTCACATGGATTTCTTCTCATGAATACTGATGTGTCTGTAGCGGAATGTTCTAGTGCTTCATGATACACATCTTCTGTCATTCCACAATACGCGAGGACATCCGCTATGGAGATGTTGTCTAAGTCTTGGCAGTCATGTAGGAATGTCTTTACATTGGCAAGACGTTGTTTTGCTTCTTTCATGTTGACACTAGTATCTTCTGAAGAGAAATCAGATGGTCTAGATAGAATCGTAGAGGTGGATATTGGTTTGGGGAAGTTAAACCGACACTGTCGCCCAGTTTTCCTACATGAAGCTGAGTGGGTATGCTTTTGTAACTGTGTTACTAAACTGTGCAGCTGTTGGTCCTCTTCTGCAGATGGAATCTGGCTAGAAACATATCTGTCCACAAACGCAGTTATTTCAGCAGGTGTGCTTCTTTCTGGATGTGGAGCATCTTTTATCCACAGAACACCGTGGCAATGTGGCGAACCACGTTGCTGGAATTCGATGCGATAAAAGAAATGCAATACCTCACCTACTGGTTTAGCATCTGACAGTATAACATTTTTCATAATACAGTCCAATCTGTACTGAAAGTGACGTGCGGCTGTGAGTGGGTTTGAGCGTAACCATTCACATTTCTGTTCCCAGGAGAGACCATCAACATTTTCGTCTGAGAGAATTTGTCCACTCTGTCTGGCAATGGACTGTATCGTATCATGCCACCGGAGGTCAGCAGCGGAAAGTGTAAAAAACCATGTAAACATTCCAAGCTGCTTTATTGCCGCAAGGAGCTTGTACTGTACTTTTTGCCAATATGGTGGAGTTCCGCGGACTGACTGGAGGAATCTATAGCCTTGGTCCTTGAATAAACATAATTTCATTGTCTCTGGGTTACGCACAAAGCCAGCATTGATATTATCTGAAGAAGATGAAGTACAAAATGCTTTTCTAAGAGCAATGTTCATGCTATCAAATATCTGTTTTGTCTCAACAATGGTTTGTGCGACAAAAATATACTCAATGTCTGAGGCAAAAGTTTTGTGTTCATTAAGAAGACGAGATGTAAAGTACTTTTTTGGTGTAAGTTTAATTTCGCGTTCACACTTATATCCAAACTTGCCGCTTGGCAGAAGATGAGGAAAAGCAAGTTCTTCAAAATGTTCATCCATTAATATAGACATAGGTTTTTTGCCTTCTCCTGCAGCGATATTCAGAACTTTGTCTGCATCTAATGTAGGATCAGAGGGTTGTATACATGTATCATATTTAATACCCCTCAGTTTGTTCACTACGTCATCTGTGTAATCATCCGTATCATCTGGTATTGACTGTTTATCATCTTTATGTATCGTATTTCTTTTAGGACTCATGGCCATGCTACTGGTAGTGTCAGTCGAACTGTGTCCATTAAGAGTCACACCAGTGAGAGTACATGATGGTTCAATGTTTTGAGAAGTAGACGCTTCTGTAGACTTGTTCTGATGTATAGTTTCATGAATTGAAGCATCAGTAGAAATGAAGCATTTTTCATTGATTTCTTTATCTATGCTTGCATTACCACTGCTAATGTTTTCATTGGAATCTATATCAGGTGTCGTTAAGTCTGTCCATAACTCACTATCATCTTCAATACAGTTTGTCTCCCAGTTGTCACATTCTACAACATCCTGATATAATGGATTGTTTGATTTCAACCATGCAAGGCCCAACTTTACATGATGTGGTCTGACATACTCGAACTTTTCATGACTTTTGTAGATGATCTTTCTTTTAAGTCTAAGCGGTATGAGGCCTGCTTCACTTGGTAGTCTAGGTAACTGAGCACAAACATCATTTTCATTCACTGGAACATTAACAACTGTCCCCTTGATACCTTTTTGTTTCCCTTTTGGTAATGCTAGAAGTTTCATAAACGGGTATCGCCGTGAGATAAGTCTTTTTTCAAGTGGAGATAAATTGGTTAGTTCTGCAGGCGGTAATGTTACATCTAGTTTATTACATATTGCCTGTGGTGGTATGTTTTTCTTTCTTATGTGTGTTGCACATGTTTGACAAATCCATTGGAACCCTAGTGCCGACATTCTTCCTGTAACACATTTATCAACTATATCTTTTGGAACTTTCGGAAATGACAATGGACTGACGTGTGTAACAGTTCTCCTATACAGCAGGCGTCTACAGCAGGTACATACATATTCAGGAGATTGGGTAATGTCTTTTTGAAAGTTTTGTATTGCCCTCTCAATATTTGATTGATTTCTTTGTTGTTGTTTACATTGTTTTTCATGTTGTCTGAGTTTATTAATATCATTGGAATCCTTTCTTTTTCTTGCTGACTGCTTTCTCGTTCTATCAATCATCTTATGATCCAACAGTTCTTCACTAGTTAATTGTTTTAATTTAGTTTTTCTAGAACTTTGTTTCCTTGCTCGTTCATCTTTCATATGCTGCGAGAACTGTTCACTAGTTAATTGTTTTGATTTAGTTTTTCTAACACTTTTTATCCTCATTTGTTCATCTTTCATATGCTGTGATAACTGTTCACTAGTTAATTGTTTTGATTTACTTTTCCTAACACGTTTTATCCTCATTTGTTCATTTTCTATATGCTGTGATAACTGTTCACTAGTTAATTGTTTTGATTTACTTTTTCTAGAACTTTGTTTCCTTACTCGTTCATCTTTCATATACTGTGATAACTGTTCACTAGTTAATTGTTTTGATTTACTTTTTCTAACACTTTTTATCCTCATTTTTTCATTTTCTCTATGCTGTGATAACTGTTCACTAGTTAATTGTTTTGATTTGTTTTTTCTATATTTTTCTTTCCTCATTCTTTCATATTTCTTGTGTTGCGATATTTCTTCACTCATTAATTTGTCTGTGTTATTTTCATTTCCATTTGTATTGATTTGTCTAATATATTGGTTCCTGACAACATCATACACCAATGTACTAACATTTTTTATATTTTCATCGTTATTACTTAATCTCAATTTCTTTGCCAAGCCATTTTGCTTGTTTCTTTCATTCTGCTCTAATGGAAAACGACGTTTAGAAATTCTGTCGGTTTCAAGTATATTTTCTTTTTCTAACCGAGTTTGTTTCATTTGAGCTTGTATCGTTTGATCATGCAGGTATTTGTCCAACCACACTGAATTCTGTGATGAATCCTGTAAAGAAAACAGTAGTGAAAATAATCAACATAGCAGCAATGACACTACATGCATACAACGATGGCAAAACTTTTACAGCGTCCTTATGTTTTGACAATGCTCAAACATTTTGTCAACATTGTAGGCATGTTGTATGTTTTACAGGAAGGTGCATTTTATGAATTTATAATAAATTTATTATGAATTGAGTATGATTTGATGCAATTGTTCATATCACGGACCTGATTCACATAAATTATAACATTTGTCACTATGATGACATGGTAATAACATTAACAAATTGGTTGGTAGTCTATAGCGAGGCAATGGAAATTGGAAGTAGGTATGTAATCAATCCAATTATGGGGAGGAGATATCATAATACCTGTTGCGAAGATGTCCGAGAGCAGTAGGGAGGCCCCAAGTTTTGTTGAGCACCAGACAAATATTTGGAGGTGTGTCCATAGCACTGGGCAGGTTTCGAGCTTTGTTGAGTGCTCGGAGAATATTTGGAGGTGTGTCCAAAGCACTGGGCAGGTTCCGAGATTTGTAGAGTGCCCAGAGAATATTTGGAGCCATGTCCAGAGAACAGAGCAGGTTCCAAGCTTTGTTGATTGCCCGGAGAATATTTGGAGGTGTGTCCAGAGAACAGAGCAGGTTCCGAGCTTTGTTGAGTGCCCGGAGAATATTTGGAGGCGTGTCCGAAGCACTTATCAGGTTCCGAGCTTTGTTGAGCGCCCGGAGAATGCTTGGACGTGTCTCCAGAGGATTGAGGAGGTTTTGCATTATGTTCTGTATTTATGGAGCATGTATGTTTGGTCATTTTTGTAAATGTAAGAAATGTTTGGCCACAGTCATGACAGTATGCACATTTATGCTTCTTCAAGTTAGAAGGGTTTGTATATGTTTTTTTACAGTTTGCACACCGGTGTTCACTATGTACTGAAGTAGAAGCTGGTGAAGAGTTGTCATGCAGTGGCACACATTTGTTTGTTTCAGGTTCCGAGCTTTGTTGAGCGCTCGGATAATGCTTGGAGGTGTCTCCAGAGGATTGGGGAGGCTTTGCATTATGTTCTGTATTTATGGAGCATGTATGTTTGGTCATTTTTGTAAATGTAATAAATGTTTGGCCACAGTCAGCACAGTATGCACATTTATGCTTCTTTAAGTTATAAGGGTTCGAATATGTTTTTTTACAGCTTGCACACCGGTGTTCACTCTGTACTGACGTAGAAGCTGGTGAAGAGTTGTCATGCAGTGGCACACATTTGTGTGTTTTAAGTCGTCGTATCCGAGTGAAACGTCTGAAGCACGATGTACAGTATGTGCATTTGTGTGTGTGGAGTCTGTGTTGTGTTGTGAATGTTTGTTTACACAGGTGGCAGGTATGATTGCCATTGTAACTGTGGGCTCCTTTATTTCCCAGAAGATGGTCCATGGTAGTCGGGCTTACTGAAATAAAAGAGTGGCATTTTGAAAGCAACTGTTAGTACTGACTTACATGCTGGTGTGTGAGAACTGATGTACCTGCCCAAGTGGTATGCAAGTTTGTAATTATAATGTATATTTATTAGGCCATTATAAATTAATTGCTAGATTTTCATCCAAATTTTTTTCAAAATGGGGGAGGGGGATGAAATTTTATTTTGTATTTTCAGGATATACAAAAAAAATAGAATCAACAGAGAAAAGCATTCTTTTACAAACAGTAAAAAAGTTCATTTACTCTTTTAAAAAAAAAAAAAAAAAAAAAAAAAAAAAAAAAAAAAAAATCACAAAGGCAATAAAAAAATCGAGACGGCCCTAAAAAAACGGGGGCGGCGGGAATGAAAAAATAGCAATTATTTTATAATGGCCTTATATACAAAGAATATCATTAATTGAGGCATCTTACAGCTGTATATACATTTATTTTGAAGATGTGCACGCGAAATGAAAGAAATACAACAGACATCAAATAAGAAAGTATTAAATGATTGTTTGGAATGTTCAAACCCAGTTTGTGAGATAATTATTTGTCTAAAAGTTGTGTTCAGTGGTTCGCACGGATCGCTAAACGTGTAACATGTATAACTACATACATTTCATGTATGTTTATGAATTACAAAATGTTAGTAAAACAATAAGCCGTAGCATTATTACTTACCATGTGAAACTATTCGTCTAATACAGGTAGTTGTGTTTATCGGTTTCCATGGATTGCTTAACTTGTTATGAAAAGAGCGGCATGGCAAATAATGAAGAACAATTGAAAGGAAATATGTTAGTATAGCAACAGTGTGAATTGCAAGTTAAGTAACAATAGAGATAATTAACCCTTTCAAGAGCAAATACAGACTGGTTAATGTTATATACGATCATTTTGTTTTGTTAGAAATTTGAATGTTTTGACTCGTTGAAGTCAGCTGACGTGGATACACTTTTTGGATACATTGTCATAATATGGTCTGTTGTGTTGAAAGGGTTAGCAGGTAGTAAGAAGATTGGATTGAGTTCCATAATTGTAACATCGAAATACGGCAACAGAGAATGATATTGATATGTGTTATAAAGTATGCAAGTTGCATAAACAAGTTGCATAAATAAAGAATATTGAATAAGGTCACTGGTGTAAATGTCAAATTAATAAATGAGGTAAACTTAGGTGTAGTAATGTTCTTGGGAAAGTAATTTGCATGCTGGTATTGAAGATTTCTTCATATAATGTTTTGGAGCTGGATGCCACTGAGAGTACAAGTAATATTCTCTGTTACTGCAAGTCAATGTGAAAAGGCTGGCACGTACGCACAATGTTGGTTATCTGGAATGAAACAAGTTTTGGTTAAAGGTAATGTTTGTATATCTGTGACGTTGGAAAACAGAAGCATGCCTGGGTGGAAGAATGAAAGTATAAGTGATAATAAACATGTATATGAAGTTTCAAGTTATTCCATGAAGGGAAACAGGAATGAGAAGCAATTGTGCAAAAG
>JBEVXV010000664.1:7155-7405 GCA_040505915.1 Sedimenticola sp.
ACAATAAAGCATGTAATAATAAATGACATTATTATACAAGTATCAATATAAAAGCTTCATACCATTTTTTGTTTACGAATCTTGTCCACAGTCCTCTTCTTGCTGAATGACCTTTTTTTGGTTCTAGGCATGGCTTCTTTTGTTTACTTCAGACAGGAAACACCTATTTTTGAACATTTTATTAGACAAGAGTTGTCAGAAGACAACGAAGCTTGGCAATAGTTCTCCTAAGACCAAGTCCCTGACAATA
>JBEVXV010000665.1:0-2053 GCA_040505915.1 Sedimenticola sp.
TGCTTGTTCCCGGATGGTAAGGGTGACTTTCACATCAATCGACCACGCACCTGTTCCTCGATGTCAGACTGGGCGGAACATATAATGTGGTATAAGGACGGGCGTTTTGCGCACCATCAATTTTTCAAATTCGTGGTACACAATATAATTATGCGCAAAATAACACTCTAACAGAGCATGTGAGCTTCCTTTCACACAGTTCAACACCCATAAACGCATCGATGGCCATTCGTGGTGTACGCTCATCCATGATACTGAAAGGTGTGCACCCGGTTCACTCGTGGCGAGTGGCAATATATGCACGAATCTCTGAATTGCCCTGCTATGATCGGCGAATACAGTCAGGGGGTACACTGTGTTAGTGTCGATGAAGGCAAGAGGTGCGGTGAAAGCTTCCATCGGTGATAAAATTGCGACAGAAACAGGTAAAACGAGCAGTCGGTAGGTACAGTTTTGTTTTCATTTTGCAGTTGCATTCATACATGTATGTTAGAAATATCACATAGGCCAAGGAATAATAGAATATATCCCCGATGAACGACTACTAGCGATTTCACGGCGCCACCATTGACAAACATGTTATTGAAGGAACCATGTGCCCATTCGTGTAAACAAACCGTTTACTGTCAACTTTTCGTCACAGTTTTCGCAACTGTTTATCAAATATACCTGTACCATCTCTTAGTGTAGCATATACCAGTAACAAATAGGCACTATTAAACATTTTTGCCGGAACACTGTACGCATGGTACATGAGTCTGGGATCCTCTACCATAAACAAATGGAAGACATTGTGCATGTAGCAATCAGGGTCATATACTAGTACGGGCGGGTCAACCCGGTCAAATCTCGTAACTCGCCACAAATGGAAGAATGTGTTATCCAGTTTCCCCAACCACCTCCGACACCTTATTATAATCCATCGGAGGCGATTCAGTGTTTTATTTTTTACGAAGCCATCTAAGTTTTGAGACGACCTTATCTTCCCTTCGCATGACTTTTGCATTATTCACTTTTATATATAATACGGGAAAAGATTATTTTCCCGCCTATAGGCAACACGTATCTAAATATAGCAAGAACGGAAATCCAGATTCCCTCAAGCTAACAAATTTCAATCGATGGTATATCCGGTGTGTGCGCGCACATTTCATGGTATTTCGAATTTCGAGGCACATACAATTCTCATTCGTTTGATTGGTTAACATCAGACTCCATCTCCCGTTCATTGGTGAACATAAAACAAAAACAAAAAAAACATTGAAATATATTACTTAAAATTAGTATTACTCACATATCACAAAAAATAACTGTTTACCACACTTCATTATGCCGTTACTCGTGTAATTTTTGGTTCGTTACAAAGACAAATTTGATTATTTTCTTCATCCCGCACTAGCGAACGCTAGCCATTCGGATACCGTTCAGGTCTTTCCGTCTAAGTCGCAGGTAATCTCCGAGGCTTCCGGATGTAAACAACAGCAGATGACATTTTGACACATCGAAGGAAACGTCAAACTGAAAAGGCAAGACTGCATGGCATTTTAAAAGTTTTCTAATTGGCGAACAACTATAAATTAAATGCAACAATGACGCTGAACAAAATGTTCTGAGATTTTATTGTATTTAGTTTTTAGTCATCACAACTAAATGTCGCCATTAATTGTTTTGTATTTCATCGGTATTGTGAGATGAAACTCAATTTCGGCTTCCACCAGTAACCGAATTTTTTTCTTTCTCACTCGCTTTTCTTCTCATTATTTCTTGTTAACGTAACTATGAAATATTCTGCCATGTTTTTCATTTGTAAACATTAACAATTTGGACCTTCAGCGACATTCAGTTCAATGTAGTCTTTTAAACACTGCTTGCACAGTGTCTGCTACACTTTTCCAATCCTTTACTTACTGTTCCAGTAATTTACTTCTCGTTGCCTATATACATTTTTCCCAGTGTTTTCCATAGCTTGCCTTGTGTAAATTATCAAATTGTGCCCTTGATTATCGAAAAAAGAAAAAAAAATCATCGCAGTCGTAAATCGATTAGTTGCATA
>JBEVXV010000665.1:2063-6913 GCA_040505915.1 Sedimenticola sp.
GCAGCCATCTCTATACAGTGCTTTCGCGTTAACCATTTCTTTCCATTGATTTTTAGCAAATATAACTATAATGTTTCTGTCGAGATGGAATTATTGCACAAATAGGCTGTCTTTACCAAAGGAAGTACTGTATTATTTGAATACATAACAGTGCATGCTCGATCTTTGCTTTTTTCTTTCAGTTTTCAAATTCATATCCGAATATCACCTATTTACAAATGTACATGTAAATCAGAGAGTGAAGTCTGTTTTTGTCGAAGAAATCATTTAATCATACCCAGAAAATATATCCATGCTATGCTGCTCTTGCTTATTTCAGTACTTTCCTATTAATACACAATTGCATGCGACAATGTACGTTTACTGTGTGAAACACAACATTTTTACATACGTACCCTTTAATTTGCAACATGTAGTGTTTCTTTTGGGGAGGATTTTTTCCAGACTTTACTCGTGTTCTTCTATTCAGCTCGCTTAGCTCAATTGTTTCGAAATAAGTACCATTTTCCTATCCAGATCGATGGATTTATTTAACAATTAGGCTTTTCTTTACCACAGAAAGTACAGTATTATTTCAAAAGATAAGGGTGCATGCAACAGTTTTTTACTATCAAAACAGTGTTGTTATCTTTATTTTCCAAATGCGTATCTATAATGACTGTCTCCATTATATGAATCAGATATTGACATGTGATTCTGTCGAAGAAATCATTTAATTATACGCATTCTATTTATATATGCTGTTCTCCTTTAGGAATTGTTGTTTACGCAGGTACTTACATTTACACAGTGACAGGTTTATCAGTTAAGTGTGACTATGTACCTTTAATACGTAATAAGTTTTTGTATTTTCACTGTGGAAACAAACTGGCTTACATACTCTTTATTTTTCAACCGGCAGTGGTATTTTGTTTCTAAAATTACGCGTGTCCTAATATTGAGCACACACAGCCTTTCATCGATTCAGTTCTGTATTTCTTGTTGGAAAAGCACTTAAAATTAATATACAGATTTCATGCATCGCAATGATGGATGATCCTTCTGGAATGCCACGTGCAATTTGTGAGGAGCATAGCTATCATTGTAACATATTGAAAGTAATTGCAACTGATCACTGTTACACTAAGTCTAAATCCCGTTCTAAAAATGTTGGTACAGGTAGTAAATCTGCCAGATATGTTGCTTCAACTACGGTTTCGAGTCTTTTTGACCTTCAGCAATATGGAGGATCCTTCACCATTGTCAATATCAACAACACTATGCGTAAGTCTCTTGATGTTCCGGGAGATGTGAATTGCTTCTTTCATTCTTTGAGTTTAGCGAAACATGGTAATTTTTCTATGGGCACACATTATCGAAACTTAATTTGTACACACATCTTTGAAAACTGGGAAACATGGGTTCATTCAGTACTATTGTCACATGGTCAGTCATTCACTACAGCTGACATATATTGGAATCACATGTTAGACAAACATGGCTGGGCAACTGCAACTGAAATACAAGCAGCTGGTGCACTGTTAAATATAAACATTTCAGTTTGGTTGCGTGGTATCTCATACAGCGAAGAAGGGTGTCGGTATATTGCCAGGTACACACAGCAGCCATACACCACCAATAATGCTTCTCATACAATATCGCTCCTGTTATCAAATTCTCACTTTACTGTCTTGTTTACCATGCCTGACCAGCATATACCATTGCCCATGGGTACAGACACATAAAATACTGCAAATAAGCGCACACATGCAACTGTTGAACTGAATGATGACCATGTACCCCTTAAGCAAACGAAATTAGATACATAAACAACCGAACAAAGATTAAACATAACTACCATTTCAAAACACGAAAAACAACTCAAAGTAGACAAACGTTTACACAACAATAAAGGAATTATGAACAAAGATAACAGTCTCATTTATGGCCCGTCATCTCCGCATATGGACACACATGCATACTTTCACACAAAACTGGATAACGCTGAAGAATGCACATACAACCTATGCAGAAAGCTTGGCATAACATATGAAAAGCCACAAAATGATGAAACTAAGAGAGAGCGTAATAACAGAAACCGTAGGAACTGCGGACGCATAAAACAAGCTGAAAAGAAACTTCATGTCGGTGTACACAGTTTACCATCCCGTCACCCCTGCAAAAGGACACTCATTTCAACAAAGCCATGGATTGCATACGCGCCTTTGAACTTGAGTAGATGTCTTACAACTTCAAACATTGTATTACATGTCATGAACGCATATCGCAAATGAAGATGGCAGAAGACAATCTTTGCAGGCGTTGCTGCAGTGACAAAAACACAGTCAAAATGTTTTCATTTAAAAACAACATTGATCCCAGACATGTTCCAAATGAATTACGAGACCTAACACCTGTTGAACAACAGCACATTGCTCGTCTTGCACCACTAATTCATATACCAATGCTGAAACATGGTGGAATTGCTTCCCATGGTCACTGCGTAGCCTTTCCACAAAATGTTAATGCACCTGCTCAGATACTTCCTAAACTACCACTTGAGATCCTAGTCATTCGGGTTCGCAAAAAAGGCTCCGGTGACACCTCAAAATAATTTAATGTGCGCAGGAACAAAGTTGAACAGGCATTGTATTGGCTGAAAACAAATAATCCAGCATACTCCGATATTACTATCAGTACGGCTAGATTGAATCAGTTACCTGGAAATGCTGCAGTGCCCATCGACACCATTGACACCACATATGTGGAACATTCGCGTGATGATGGTCCAGCTCCTCATACAAGTTGATCCTGGTGAGACAGATGGAACAACACATTCATGTTTAACACTTCCTGACAAATGTGTTAATATAAAGGAACAGGTTCAGCAAGTGGTCCGAGAAGTGGTAGGTCCTAATCATGATGATGTCACGCAGCATCGCAAATCTATCTGTATACCATGGCCTACTCAAAATGATCAGCCCCTATCAGAATTTACCACAAGATATTTCTTTACACTGTCTTTCCCATGTCTCTTTCCGTTTGGAACAGAGGATTTCCACATCAATCGTGTCAGAACATGTGATTCAATGTCTGACTGGGCAGAGCATCTTATGTGGGACAATTATAGAGGACCAGCCTGACCGGTCACGTGAAAGTTGCTCTGCACTAAATTGGAAATATTAATTGTTTATTAGTGGATGTATTGCGCGATATTAATATCAGTCTTGAAATAATTTGTTCCAGTTTCGGAATATTCAAATGGAATTAAAGAAAAGTGTTTAGAAAATGTGCATTTTATAGGAAAATATATTTTCCTTTGTGTGGAATCACGTGGACCCCTGTTGGGTCAGAAAGTACAGTTCTATATTCCAACGGAAATACATGAAATTTCTGCAGCAGTGAGTGATCCAGTCAATTAAACCACCACATGGAGGAAATGGAAGCCCATTGAACTGGGAAAGTTACATAACACCAGCTGGTTCTATCCTGGCAACTGTCTCGGGGGATCCTCAAAAGCAATAAAGCATGGATGTCAGTTCTAATCCAGGACAAAACGAGTCTTACGACGTGAACATGGCCCTTAACCCATGTAGCAAGTTAGTGCTTGGTGAATCCTTCACATCTACATCTACGTTATCAACAGACTCGGCTACAAGCATCACACAGAATATGCAGGGTGACCAATTTGAGAGCATTCTCTACCGCACTACACAAACGGATTGCACAACGAAGATTGAGTTTGTGTCTCAGGGTTTCTTTACACGTTTCGCCGCCAAAATGCAATCTGATTTCTCTAGCAGCATCAACATAGATAGGACTAGCTTCGTGTCAAAGGTGACTACACATACCAAAGGAATGAAGTGTGATATCGCCATGGACAGCCACTTCAGAACAGTGACCGTCACTGGTGTTGGTCACAAGACGTGGAGAGAGTTCAGATGTCCAGCCATCGCCAGGTCACTCTTCAAGCGCTTTGTTGCCCATGTTGACGAACTATCGCAGGTGTCACAGTCAAACCAGAACGATGACCAGCAGCAGGCTACTGGAAATGACGACTACTATGTAGCCACACCCGCCGTCAACCCAATTCACACCAGTACGCCATTTGTGTCACGACATGATACTGCTGTTCACCCGTGTCCTGCTCAATGGCCGGTTTCCCATGACACGCAACTGCTAACCCTACTGGTGGAGAAAATCAGCACAATGGAGACAGAAATCAAGCACATGAAAACAATGCTAAGTTCGTGTATGGATAAATTGCCATCTCACAACAGGTACGCTGCTGCGGTCAACCAAAGCGGGAGCCCACCAAAGCCAGTGAAATCACAAAATCGGGCACCTGTCATTGCAGATACGGTTATTAACATTAGTGCTGGACCAGATACACATCCCATAACCGATTCCCAACAAGAGCGTGGCAACTGCGTAAATTTTACGGGGTAGAGCAGGAGATACCAGTTGTTATCAGTGTCAGGCAGCAATCTATCCTAGAAATACCGGATTTATCAACGAACAATGACACTCGAGAATCTGCCAGAAACAAAACTGTATTGCTAATAGGGGACTCTATTCTAAAAGGCGTGAACACGAGAGGGCTCCAACAGGGTACCGGTGTGCAGAAACATTCAACAACGCTACATACTTTAATTGACGAAATTGTGCGATATGACTTAAGGACGTTCTCTCATGTGATCAAACAGAAGAATTCGCATCAGTCAATAAATTACAGGTATTTCACGGCATTTAATGAAACTAATTTTATTTATGACCTAATATGTGTGTTAATTGGGAACAAATTTCTTCATGTAGGGATATTGACACGATGATTAACGTTTGGGCAAATTTATTTCTTGAAGTTGTAAACA
>JBEVXV010000666.1:0-3639 GCA_040505915.1 Sedimenticola sp.
GGCCAGGGCATTAATAGGTTGTCGCGTTGGCGAGTTGATTTTGGGGACTTGGACGTCCCAAAATCTTTCACGAGGTAGCGACACGCTTGGCGTCTCCTGAAAAGGTGTTACTGCACCCTTATGGCACGGACTTTTTGAGAAGTTACGCTGTGACTTCCAGCAGCGGCGATCTCCAGGGCGCGTTTGGCGTGGTGCTGGCCACGCACATCCGCCAGATCGGGGTGCTGGATTGCCGTGGCTGAGGTGGTGAGCGGGGTGGCTAATGGCAGCCGGTTACCCTTGATAAGATGGTCGCAAACCTCCAGAAGATGATCGGCGGAATAGACCTTGATGCCCTCAACCAGAGCCGCCTCAGCGGCACTTGCTGTCGGTAGTATCAGAGAGCGGCCCGCTTTCCGTGCGGCCAAAGCCACCGGCAATACACCTTTGACCGACCGCAGTTCACCGGAGAGTGCCAGCTCACCGAGAAACTCATAACCCGATAGCGCCTGTAAAGGGATCTGGCCGGAGGCGGCGAGTATACCGAGGGCGATGGCGAGGTCGAAGCGCCCTCCCTCCTTTGGTAGATCCGCCGGGGCGAGGTTGATGGTGGTGCGTTTTGGTGGGAACTCGAAGCGGGAGTTGAGTAGAGCCCCTCGCACCCGGTCCTTGCTCTCCCTTACCGCCATCTCTGGCAGACCGACCATGGAGAGTGAGGGAAGGCCATTGGTAAGATGGACTTCAACAGTCACCAGGGGGGCGCTGATACCGGTACGGGCGCGACTGTAGAGGGTAGCGAGGGGCACGATTACCTTCCTTGGGAGATCTGATTACCACAGGGATAAATACTATAAGCAATTGCACGCAAGGAATGAAGCGATTTATTCACTCTTTTACAGCCCGCCATTTTGCCACGAATTAACTTAGTCGCCTCTCTACGGCTTCTATTCTCGGACAGGCTCCTAGCTATTCGCATCTATTCGCATCCATTTCCGGCAAGATATCGATAAGCTGTTCAGCGCTCTGCTGACCTCTGATTCACGGGCAGGATTGTTAACCCGCCTCTCTCTCCATCTCAGCTACTTGTGCCTCCAGCCGCTCCAGCTTCTCCCGGGTGCGGGCAAGCACCGCCTGCTGTATTTCAAACTCTTCGCGAGTTACCAGATCGAGGTGGGTAAGGGCTGCCTCCAGGGCGGAGCGCATATTTTTCTGCACATCCTCCTGAAGGAACTGCAGACCGGTGGGTACACTGCCAGAGACGCGCTTGGCAAGGTCATCAAATAGTTTTGGATCAATCATGGTTGAACCATAGCTGGGACGAGGCTGGATGTCTATTTATCTCACCCCTTTTTAGCCGCCTATGAAATCCAAAAGTGGTCTATTAACGAGCCTCGGGTGGCCTGTTCATTTGTGGTGCAAATTGCGAGTGAGCACCAGAGTTGTGCAGGCTAAATGGGTGCGTGAAAGTTGAGCTTTCCCTGTGATACATCCTATCTATCTGAATATACTTAACTATTTATATTTGGCATAAGAGCTGCAACAGATCACCTATCAATGTCCGGGACTCCCGGTTAACTGAAGTAATGAATTGCCTAACATCAATATGTGACAGGAGAAACCCAATGAAACTGGTTACAGCAATCATCAAGCCGTTCAAGTTGGACGATGTCCGGGAAGCGATGTCCGATATCGGCGTCTCCGGCATCACCGTCATTGAGGTCAAAGGTTTTGGTCGTCAAAAGGGACACACCGAACTTTATCGTGGTGCGGAGTATGTGGTCGATTTTTTACCGAAGATAAAGGTTGAAGTGGCCGTGAGCGATGAGATGGCCGATCAGTTGATCGAAGCGATCACCTCAGCAGCCAAAACCGGCAAGATCGGAGATGGCAAAATCTTCGTCACCAGCCTTGAACAGGTGGTGCGTATTCGTACCGGTGAGGCCGGTGTTGAGGCACTCTGAGCGGAATCGCGAGGTGCGATTTCTCAACGCAATTCTCAAGGGGCAGTACAATGGAAAACCATATTTTTGAACTACAGTACGCCATCGATACCTTTTACTTTCTGGTAATGGGTGCGCTGGTGATGTGGATGGCCGCTGGCTTTGCCATGCTGGAGGCCGGTCTAGTCCGCGCCAAGAACACCACGGAAATTCTGACTAAGAATATCCTCTTATTTGCCATCGCCTGCACCGCCTATCTGGTGGTTGGCTACCAGATTATGTATGGCGGTGGGCTCTTCCTTGGTGGTATCGCTCTGGATGGTGCTGACACTGCCGATGCGCTAACCAGCAGTGTGCTGGTTGCGTCTAAAGAGGCGGGCTTCGGTGGTGACTCGGTCTACTCCAATGCGTCAGACTTCTTCTTCCAGGTGGTATTTGTTGCTACCGCGATGTCGATTGTCTCCGGTGCCGTGGCTGAGCGGATGAAGCTCTGGGCCTTTGCCCTGTTTGCTGTCGTTATGACCGGCTTCATCTATCCACTGGAAGGTTCATGGACCTGGGGTGGATCTTCAGTCTTCGGTCTCTATAGCCTAGGTGATGATTTCGGCTTCTCCGACTTTGCCGGTTCTGGCATCGTTCACCTCGCCGGTGCCTCGGCTGCGTTGGCCGGTGTGCTCCTGCTGGGAGCCAGAAAGGGTAAATATGGCGCTAATGGCGAGGTGCGTGCCATCCCCGGTGCCAACATGCCCCTGGCGGCGCTGGGTACTTTTATCCTGTGGATGGGCTGGTTTGGCTTCAACGGCGGTTCGGTGCTGAAGCTGGGCGATGTGGTCAGTGCCAACGCAGTTGCCATGGTCTTTGTTAACACCAATGCGGCGGCGGCAGGTGGTGTAATCGTCGCACTTATTGTTGCCCGTATGCTCTTCGGTAAGGCTGATCTGACCATGGCGCTCAACGGTGCGCTGGCGGGTCTGGTGGCGATCACTGCTGAGCCCTTAACGCCCACTCCACTTATCGCTACCCTCATTGGTGGTGTGGGTGGTACGCTGGTGGTCTTCTCCATTGTCGCCCTCGACAAGCTGCGTATCGATGACCCTGTCGGTGCCATCTCGGTCCATGGTGTCGTTGGTATATGGGGTCTGATGGCGGTGCCGCTGACCAATGATGGTGCCAGCCTTGTGGGTCAGTTGGTCGGTATGCTCACTATTTTTGTATGGGTGTTCGGTGTCAGCTTCTTGGTCTGGCTTGCCATCAAAACGGTGATGGGCATTCGAGTCAGTGAAGAGGAGGAGTACGAAGGCGTGGATATCGGGGAGTGTGGTCTGGAGGCCTATCCTGAATTTACCGGCTCCAAGGGCTCCAGTATGTAATGGCTCATCAGCAACTTGAACTGACGGGTTCAGGGGGATGAGAAAAGCGGGCACCTGGGTGTTCGCTTTTTTTAGTGGGGTGTAAATTTCCAGGAATAACCGTAGAATCAAATTCTGGTAACTGCTCAAAAAGTCTGTGCCATAGGGGTGCAGTAACACCTTTTCAGGAGACGCGGTGAATAGATCCCTGTACGCGCACAGCAGCATCCCTGCTGCTGTACGTCCTGAAAAGGCATCACTGCACCCCATCTGAAAGTTTATCCATCGGCACTGGGTTATTGAAAAGTTACCTACGCCTGAGTTCCGGATTAACGTGCTGAATAGTTACCAAGCGGTTATGGCTTCAACGC
>JBEVXV010000667.1:0-8508 GCA_040505915.1 Sedimenticola sp.
GAAGAGGATCTGCTGGGCTTTGTGCAGGAGACCCAGGACGGACAGTGGCAGAAGTTCTGCAAGCTCTATCCCAATAACCATGAACAGAAATTCCTTGAAAGAGTTGCCACCCAGCTCAACAAAGCCGACCCCAATGCTGAGGGTTTGCTGGGGGATAAGTTCGCCGAGACAGGGATGAACCCCAGTTTGAAGCGCCGCGACATGCGTATGGCCTTCGACTCCGACGACTATCAAGTGATGATCGTCGCCAACAAATTCCAGACCGGCTTCGACCAGCCCAAGCTCTGCGCCATGTATGTGGACAAGAAGCTGGACGGTGTGGAGTGTGTGCAGACACTGTCGCGCCTCAATCGCAACTATCCCAGCAAGGCGGAGACCGGCACCTTCGTACTCGACTTCTTCAATGAGCCGGACGATATCCTCGCCGCCTTCCAGCCCTACTACCAGACCGCTGAGCTGGAAGATGTCTCTGATCCCAACCTGATCTTTGAGCTGTTCGACAAGCTGCGTGCCGCTGGTATCTTTACTTGGCAGGAGGTTGAGCAGTTTTGTGAAGCCTTCTTTATCAAGAACAAAAGCAATGCGGCGATAGCCAACATCTGCAAGCCCGCCGTCGAGCGCTGGCAGAAACGTTATAAGTCGGCGGTTGATGCCTACAAGCAAGCCAGGGATATGTTTGAGCGCACCAAAATGACCGGTGATGCCGTGTTAATAGCCAATGCCGAGAATAGCTTCATGGAGTGTAAAAAGGAGAAGGATTTGCTGGAGATCTTTAAAAAGGATCTAGGCACCTTTGTGCGCTTCTATGAGTTCATGTCGCAGATTGTTGATTACGATGATAGGAACTTGGAAAAACTGAGTCTCTACGCCAGAAACCTGCGTCCTATGCTACGTGAATCCATTCTGGATGAAGACGATATTGATCTACACAACGTCGTGCTTAGCCACTACCGTCTCTCCAAGATACGGCAGCAAGATATCAATATGAAAGAGGATGCAGCCGAATACCTGAGTCCGGGTGATGGCTTGGGTAGTGCCAAGGCGAAAGAGAGAAATGAGGAGTTGCTTTCTCAGATTATCGGTCGCCTTAATGAGCTGTTTATTACCGATCACCTGACCGAAAAAGATCTGGTGAACTACGCCTACACAATCAGGGATAAAGTCAGAGAGAATGCGTTGGTGATGAAGCAGATTGCCAATAATAGTCCTGAACAGGCGGATGCTGGGTGATTTTAGCAAGGCGATTGATGATGCTGTCATGGGCAGTAGCGAGGCACATCAGAATCAGATGATGCAACTGCTCTCTGATCCATCCAAGGCGGCAAATTTTGCACGTATTGTGTTTGACTTGCTTGTGAGTCGTTGATAGTGAAAGTAATGGTGGTTAAGGGTGGGTAGAGGAAAAAGCATACGAATTTTTCTGGCCGACGGTAATGTCACCGGGGTACGACATTGTGCTGAATATTGAACACCGCACCTGGCTTCAGGCAGTTGCTCCAGGAATCGTATAAATTCATCCCTGAAGCTTACTTTGGCACCCATGCCAAAGAGTTTCCTTACGCAACTGCCCGAAGCCAGATGCTCAGTTCGATAGTGATAGAGGGTACTGAATAGTTACCCAAATCGATAACTATCCTATCCAGCACAATACGGGTCATTACGTGGTTAGTGTTGTACCGAACAGCTACACTCTTTTTATGTTTTTTATCAATTCATGGACGCGAATTCACCTCTTTCCTTTGATTTTCGCTATCTGTGTTTTTTGCAGCGACGGGGTATTGGGACAGATGAGCCCCGTTTTTAGTGTCTGACAGGGTGTCTACAGCACATCACTCACACCAAAATCCATGGAGCCGGTACGTGATACCCCGCTGGGTATCGTGATGTTGATTGATTTTATCGGTTAAAATTCCTATCCTTTGATGATTATGATGCCACCTGCTCTCTTCTTCCTTGCCTTTCTACCTCAGTTTATCCATCCGGCGGGGGGGCATGTCACTCTGCAGATCGCTATACTCGGGTTGCTTTTCATGCTCTCGGCACTGTTGGTATTTGTTGCTATCAGCCTACTTGCCGGTCGCATAGGTGGGCGGCTACGCAGTGGGCGCAGTGGCGAAATACTTAACAAGCTGAGTGCCGGTATATTTGCCGGGCTGGCGATTAAATTACTGCTCTCTGAGCGGTAGGCTCCCCCGGCTATGAAACAACTACTGGCATTTATCTTGTTGCTCTATTGTGGGGCTATCGCTTATCTCTATTTCAATCAGCACGCCCATATCTACTTTCCCAAAATGACCAACAGGGTGATGGTAAAGAGCAACTTTCAACTGGTAAACCAAGGGGTCGAACTCAATGGTTGGGTGCTGAATTCTGGGCAGGCGCGGGCAATTATCTACTTTGGCGGTAATGGAGAGAGCATAGAGGGGAATCTACCTCTATTTGAGAAGCTGTTTGGGCGCTATACCCTCTATCTGTTGGCTTACCGTGGTTACGGAGAGAGTGGTGGCAACCCCTCGGAGAGGGCGCTCTACTCAGATGCCTTGGCACTCTATGACCGGATCAGCAAGTCTCATCAGGAGATAGCGGTTATTGGTCGTAGCCTGGGTAGTGGTGTTGCCACCTATCTGGCATCGGAGCGAGTGGTAACAAAAATGGCGCTGGTCACGCCGTTTGACAGCATTGAACATCTGGCGGCAGATCACTACCCTATTTTTCCGGTTAGCCTGTTACTGCGGGAGAAGTATGACTCTGTCGGCAGGGTTGGCGGTATCTCGGCCAAGAGTCTGGTGCTATTGGCTGAAAATGACCGAGTTATACCGCGAGCCTATAGCGATAACCTCACTGCCATGTTCGCCCCCTCTAAACTGCAAGTGCGAGTGATTGAGGGTGCAACTCACAACTCGATTTCACAGTATGAGGGCTATGCGGCTACTTTGGATGCTTTCTTTAAATGAGGCGCTGAATGAAAGCACGGCGGCAAATCCTAAACTTATTATTTCGTGAGCCCTTAGAATAGCTCCAGTAGCGTCTCCACATCTTGCACAAAATCGGGGATGGATGCCGGGACGGGGCGTTGATCAAAACGGTAGAAGAGGAGGTCTTGGCCCCGTGACTCAATCACCAGATTGGGACGGGATGCCAGTTGGTTGATCACCTTAGCTGAGAAGAGCTGGCGCAGCTTTGCGCCATCACGGCCGAGGAGGGTGAACTGCTGGTTAAAACTGTTTTGGCCATCCAGTGTCACCAGCATGAGACCGAAGCGTGCCTGTTGTTAAGCGTAACTATTGTATGGCCTTCCCAACGCTTTGTTGAAATCCACAGAGCCCGAGGGGGCCGCCATTGTAGAGAATCAGCTGGGGGCCACTTGGTGGCTGCTCTTCCATGGCGCACTTGACGGTGTAGAGGTGCTTGGCTGAGTAGACCGGGTCCATGAGAATACCGCACTGTCGAGCGATACAAGCGGTCTCTCGCAACAGCGTTTTATTGACGCTGCCGAATGAGGGAGCGGTAGCCGGTTTGAGAAAGTTAATCTCTGGTGCCTCTACCGGTATCGCCTCGCCCAGTGCCGCTTCGAGCCATCGCTGGTGTCTCTGGTAACGCTCATGGAACGCCTCTTCGTCACCGGCGATCAGTGTGATGTTGAGCTGCCGTTCGCTCATACCTAAAAGCCGCAAGCCGAGTAGCAGACCGATACTGCTTACCCCGGTGCCACTGTCTGTCCATAGATCACTAAACTGGAGACCCAACTGCTGCTCGTTCCGGTAGATATCCTGTGCCAGGGTCAGGGTGCCGGGTAAAACATCCGGGTGGTCACCGCCTTCAGGGATAATTACCGGGGTTTTACCCTGTTTTTCCAGCTCAACCGCCCACTGCTGTGCAATGGCCTCGGCTTGGGGCCACTCGTTGTGGCTGAGGTAGCGGATTTTTTCATTAGTCACCAGCATGCGCAAAAAAAGGTGGTTGCCGTTTAATTCATCACTGCCCGGCTGTTTAACTAAGGCGCTGATGCTGATGCCCCGTTGGATAAGCAGCTGAGCCAGTCCCATCACATTGTTGGAGTGGGCACTACCGATGAGCACGGCCTCATCTACCTGAGCGCGCTCAAGGGCTGGCAGTAAACTGAGATATTTTCGTAACTTACTACCGACTACACCAGAGTTAAGCTCATCTTCACGCTTGATGTAGTAAGGGGCGTCGGAAAACTGGGGTAGATAGGTGTTGAGCCGGTGAACGCGGCTGCTGTGAGCTAAGTTCGAATCATTTTTTTCAGCGACCAGCTGTTCCAATAATCTGTTATTTGGCATGGTTTGACTGTTGCTGTATTGAATTTAGACTAAGATACACCTAAAGTCTTTTTGATCAAACCAGTGCGCGGTTGGATATCAGATATTCACAGGCTCACTTATCATGCAGTGGTCGGTTTCGGCCCGTCACATGGGGTGTTGGATAGTTTGCGTGAAGTTGACTCAATCGACGATAGCCCATTGGACTCAGATATTCTCTCTGAGTTTGAACGCCTTAGTCAGCGGATTAGTGAGCTGGCACGCCTTGCTCATCAGAAGCTAGGGCAGCATTCCATAGACCACCCCGACCTATCGCAGCCCGCTATAACGCCTGTTCCAGAGCAAAATGTACAACCTGAGACAGAGCATCTCACACGACATATTCAGATGCTGGAGGCGGTCATCGAATCAAGCAGCGATGGCATTCTGGTGCTTGATGAGAAGAGCCGGCCGGTGCTGCACAATCAATGCTTTTTAGATGTTTGGGGAATTTTCGGCAACTCGCTTATCAATGGAGACGAGTGCTGGATGGGTACACTGGCCACTTCACTGCTGGAGGAGGATGATCAGTTTATCCAGAGGATGAGTCTGTTGCTCGATTCACCCGAGAGCGAAATAAAAGAGCGGCTGCGTTTTACTGATGGTCGGCTGTTCGAGTTCATCTCGCAACCTCTGAGAGTGGCAGGGAAGGTTATGGGTAGAACTTTGAGTTTTCGTGATGTCACCGAGCAGCAGCGGGCCAGAGAGTTGGTTGAATATCAGGCCACCTACGATGCCCTTACGGATCTACCCAATCGGCGTCTGCTGCTTGACCGATTAAACCAGATGCTTGCCCGCTGCCGCCGCCATGACCGGATCGGTGCCTTGCTGTTTCTTGATCTTGATAATTTTAAGACGATTAACGATACCCTGGGACACCCAGTGGGTGACGCTCTACTGCGAAAGGTTGCCGGGCGGCTCAACTTCTGCCTGCGTAGCGAGGATACGGCAGCCAGACTGGGTGGGGATGAGTTTGTACTGCTGCTCGCAGAATCGGCTGGGAGCTATCAGGATATCTCAGAACAGACTGAAACGGTGGCGAAAAAGGTACTCGATACCCTCTCAGAGCCCTATCAGATTCAGGGGCACAGGCTCTACTCGACCCCCAGTATTGGCGTTGCGCTGTTTCCGGTAGCCGACGAGTCTGCCGATGATGTATTGATGCACGCCGATAGCGCCATGTATCGGGCAAAATCGGAGGGGCGTAATACTATCCGCTTCTTTCTTCCGAGTATGCAGCAAGAGTCTGAGCAGCAGTTGCAGATTCAGGGGGATCTGCGCCGGGCACTGGAGCGGGATGAGCTTGATGTCTATTGGCAGCCACAGCTTGATGGTGCCGGTAACACCATAGGTGCGGAGGCGCTGCTGCGGTGGCGGCACCCCACGCGGGGGGTGGTGATGCCGGCCGAATTTATCCGTGTCGCAGAGGAGATGGGTATCATCAGTAGCCTGGGTGACATGGTGTTGCGTGAAGCCTGTGCTTTGCTGCGCAAGCTAGGCGATGAAGTGCCGGAGGCGGGGCCGATCTATCTCTCTGTCAATGTCAGCCCCCAGCAGTTTCATCAAGCCGATTTTGCTGAGCATGTTACCGCTCTGTTAGAGGAGACAGGCGCTAACCCATCACGCCTTACACTGGAGCTGACAGAGAACATGCTGGTCTCCAGTCTGGATAATGTAATGGCGAAAATGATTGAGCTGAAGCGGCTGGGCGTCCGTTTCTCGATTGACGATTTCGGCACCGGCTACTCATCACTGGCCTATCTCAAACGGCTACCACTGGATGAGATTAAGATCGACCACTCGTTTGTCTGTGACCTACTGAAAGACCCAGACACCGTCTCGATTGTTGAGGCGATCATCACCATGGCGTCAAAATTGGGGCTGAGCGTGGTGGCTGAAGGTGTTGAGACACGTAAGGAGTTCCTTTTTCTGAAGAGAAAAGGCTGCATGTTTTTCCAGGGTCATCTCTTCTCCAAAGCCATGAGTGAAGCGGATCTATGGGAGTTTCTGGCGATGGAGTCTATTCAGGTCAGTGCCGAAAATGGGCTACAGAGTGCATTTGACGGATTTTGACGCAGAGAGTTGTTGACCGCTAGAGGATAGATCGGGATAATCCACGCCACTATAAAACCGTATGGTTTTTTTTGAGTAATGGTGGCCTGTATCGGTCCCCTCGCAACGATAGATTGTGAATCCGGTCAGGCCTGGAAGGGAGCAGCCGCAGCAGTTGACTCGTGTGCCGGGGTGTGGCTGGTACGGGCCGCCGCCCTTTGGGGAACGCCATAATCCACTTATGGGTACTCCTCCTCTACATTCAGCTCCGCTGTGAATTCCCTCGCGCATTGGGTAAACTCTCCTCTTCGGTTTTTTCACTATTTGAGAGTGCTCAACATAGCCCATGTCATATCAGGTTCTGGCCCGTAAGTGGCGTCCTCGCGTCTTCAGCGAATTGGTAGGGCAGGAGCATGTTGTACGCGCCCTAAGTAACGCCCTGGACAACGATAGACTGCATCACGCCTACCTTTTTACCGGCACCCGGGGGGTGGGGAAAACCACCTTGGCACGGATCTTTGCCAAATCGCTCAACTGTGAACACGGCGTCGGCTCCACTCCCTGTGGTCAGTGCAGCGCCTGCCAGGAGGTGGATGAGGGTCGTTTTGTCGATCTGCTGGAGGTGGATGCTGCCTCCCGTACCAAGGTGGATCAGACCCGTGAGCTGCTTGACAATGTACCCTATGCTCCAGTCAGAGGTCGTTACAAGGTCTATCTCATCGATGAGGTACACATGTTCTCCGACAGCAGCTTCAACGCGCTGCTGAAGACCCTGGAGGAGCCACCACCTCACGTTAAGTTCCTACTGGCCACCACCGACCCCCAGAAAGTGCCGATGACGGTGCTGTCACGTTGCCTTCAGTTCAACTTGAAGCGTCTCCCCCTGGAACAGATACAAGGGTATCTACAACTTCTGCTTCAGAAAGAGGGGATAGAGCATGAGTTGCCCGCCCTGACTAATCTGGCCCGTGGGGCGGATGGCAGTATGCGCGATGCACTTAGTCTGATGGATCAGGCGATCGCCTTTGGTGGTGGCCGGGTGATGGAAGATGAAGTGATGACAATGCTCGGCACTATTGCCCAGGATCGTGTCTACCTGTTTATCGAGGCCTTGGGACGGGGGGATGGTGGTGGCCTGATGTCACAGGTGGCAGAGATGGCGGAGATGGCTCCCGATTTTGCCAGCGTGCTGCAGGATCTGCTCTCCCTGCTTCACCGTATAGCCCTGGCTCAGGCGGTCCCCGATGCTGTTGATAACAGTGCTGGAGATGAGGAGCGGGTCAGAGCGCTGGCGGCTGATTTGACGCCGGAAGATGTGCAGCTGTTTTATCAGATTGGCCTGATCGGTCAGCGTGATTTGCCACTGGCGCCTGAACCACGGGTAGGGTTTGAGATGATCCTGTTACGGATGCTGGCATTTCGTCCTGTGAGCCTGGAAACGGGTGATGGGAGGGTGGTCGCTACCAGACCGGCGCAGCCCACAACAGTAAAAAAAAAATAGCTGAAAAACCCACTCAGTTAGCAACACCGGCACTGGCACCGGCAAAAGCTAAGGCCGCGCCGGAGACCGTGGTTACAACAGCCTCTCAACCACCGGATCTGAGCCATTGGCATCAGGTGGTAGGGTCATTGAAAATCGGTGGTATCGCACTGCAACTGGCCAATAACTGTGTTTACGAGAGCTGGGATGGCGCCACTCTGGTGCTCAGTCTGGATCCGCTGCACAAACACCTACAGGCGGGCCGTGCCGAGCAGCGCTTGGGTGAGGCGCTAGAGGCGTGCATGAGGCAGAGGCTGCAACTCAAGATTACAGCCGGTTCAGTGGATGCAGTGACGCCCGCTAAGAGCCGGGCTATCGCTGCCGCAGACAGGCAACAGGAGGCAGAAAAGAGTATGGCCGAAGACCCGCTAGTCGTGGCCATGAAGGAGCGTATGGAGGCCCGTTTGATCCCCGGCACGGTACGCCCGGTGGATGAATAAATTAACTGACAACTGAGTTTTTTCAGCACGAGGATTAAGACATTGATGAAAGGTGGATTGGGTGGTCTGATGAAACAGGCCCAAAAGATGCAGGAAGAGATGCAGAAGGCACAGGAGCGTCTCGCTCAGGAGGAGATCACCGGTGAATCGGGTG
>JBEVXV010000667.1:8518-20473 GCA_040505915.1 Sedimenticola sp.
GGCATGGTAAAGATAACCATCAACGGTAAACATGAAGTGCGACGTGTGTATATTGACGATGCTCTGGTGGGAGATGACAAAGAGATGCTAGAGGATCTGATCGCCGCAGCGATGAATGATGCTGTCCATCGTGTTGCCGATAAGACCCAGGAGAGCATGGCCGGTATGACCTCCGGCATGGGCCTCCCTCCCGGTTTTAAAATGCCGTTCTGATTGGATGTCCCAACAACCACTACTCAACCAGTTGATGGATGCCTTCTGCTGCCTCCCAGGAGTGGGGCAGAAGTCAGCTCAGCGCATGGCCTTCTACCTGCTAGAGCGGGATCGGGAGGGTGCGCGTCATCTCTCAAAGCTGCTAGCTGAGTCGATGGAACGGATCGGCCAATGCGGCCGCTGCCGCACCTATACCGAGCTGGAGATTTGCAGCCTCTGCGCCAATCCCAACCGGAGCGAAAGTCAGCTCTGTATCGTTGAGACACCGGCAGAAGTGGCCGCCATTGAGCAGGCGACGGACTATCGTGGCCGTTATTTTGTCCTCGGCGGACGGCTCTCTCCCCTTGACGGCATCGGGCCGCGGGAGATCGGCCTCGATAAGCTGGCCGTGATTCTCAACGAGGGGGAGGTGCGCGAGCTGATACTGGCCACCAACCCGACGGTAGAGGGTGAAGCGACCGCCCACTATATTAGCGAAATGACCAAAGTGCAGGATATAACGACCACAAGAATTGCCCATGGTGTCCCTCTGGGGGGTGATCTGGAGTATGTGGATGGTGGAACTCTCTCCCACGCCTTTACCGGGCGTCGAACATTCTAAATTGAGTTACAGCTGTCCCGTTAACTCCCTCTCACCTTTGGGGAGAGGGTTGGGGTGAGGGGGGGCAATAGATAAGTCGTTGATTTAATTCGCCCACACCCTGGCCCTCTCCCTCATAGGGAGAGGGGATGTTCTATTGCAGTATGTCATGTTGCTGTTGATATATACGCCCTAAACAACACCTCCACACATGGCGTTACTGAAAAATACTACAAAGTTAACGGGACAGCAGTGAAGTTGAGTATAACTATTCAGTGGCCCCTGTTACGAGGCTATATTTACCAGGAATTGGAGCCTAGCACTAACTGAATAGTTACAATTGAGCTATTATTAGGTGTGGTACAGAAGTGACTCCTGTCCACTGGAATAAAAATGACAATCTTAAGGTAAAACAGATGGATGACTGCCTATTTTGCAAAATGGTCTCGCATGAGATTGAACCCAATGTGGTCTATGAAGACGAGGATGTACTGGCATTCAGGGATATAAATCCCCAGGCACCGGTGCATGTACTGATTATACCCAAGCGACATATCAGTACACTCAATGATCTACAAACCGGGGATGCCGCGTTGATGGGCAAACTCTATCTGACGGCAACCAAGGTGGCTAAGCTGGAGGGTATTGCCGATGCAGGCTATCGCACTTTGGTTAATTGCAATGAAGAGGGGGGGCAGGAGGTTTTTCATATCCACCTGCACCTGGTAGGTGGCCGCCGTATGACCTGGCCGCCAGGCTAACTAGAGAGGGCGCTTAGCAAAAAAGAGCGATTGCCATGAGTGCTATAGACTCCATTGCCAATCCACTGATTGATCCTGCGATATCCCGGTCGCTGGTTCCGGTCAAGCCTGCCTCACGGGCTGGTAACTCTACTGACCAAGCCCGGCAGAAGGGATCGCCTCCCCCGATTATCTCCAAAGATATGCAAGCAGGCCTGCAGATACGGGCGGAACTACTGCAACAAAAACATCCCATGGCTGATGGTGACAGCGCTCGAAGTCGCCACGCTATCGGTGCCTATAGTGCCCTGAGTAATAGCGAGGAGCGTGAGCGAGTCAGCACGCTGCTTGGAATCGATGAATATGCCTAATCCCTTCTTAACGTACTATAGCGATTCACCAAAAGTAACTATTCAGTGGCCCCTGTTCGTGGTTATTTTTACCAGGGGTCCGACTCCGAGCACCAACTGATATAGTTACCACCAAAATAAGATTTAACAATGGCGGCACACATAATGACAAAAAAACCGGGCGTGCTGCTAAAGCACCAACTGGAGAGCGAGTTTTCTAATTTCCCTCAGTCCGACTTCAGTAGCAATGATATAGAGCAGATCAAACTACTGCTGCCTATCTACTACCGCTACACCCCCGCAGCTGAGCTGGAGAGTGAAAATGTCAGCGACCTTCTGAATGCCATCATCGCTCACTGGCAGCTGCTAAAGGAGAGACGCAGCAGTGTTCCGGCTGTACGTATCTACAACCCCTCCTTTGAGGAGCACGGCTGGCAGAGTCCGCACACGATCATTGAGGTTGCCTGTGACGACATGGCGTTTCTTGTTGACTCCCTGTCGATGGGTATAAATCAGGCCGGTCTCACTATTCACCTGACGATTCACCCGGTGGTCAGAGCCTTGCGTGACAAGGCGGGGGCTCTGCAGGAGCTCTGTTTCTTTAGTGATAGTCGCGGTAGTGCCGAATCATTGATCCGTTTTCATATTGAAAAGCAGCTCTCTCAGGATGTATTGGATGCACTGGAGCAGATGGTGTTTTCCATTATCAACGATGTGCGTTGCGCCAACCAGGGTTGGTCAGATATGCGGTCACGTATCTGCGCTGTGCGTGATCGGGTGGCCGCCAATCAACTGCCGGTATCCGGTGGTGAGCTGTCAGAGTCGGTGGAATTTCTCGACTGGCTGCACGATGGGCATTTCACCTTTCTTGCCTACTGTGAGTTTGATCTAACCGGTGAAGCGGGGCGTATCAGTATGCAGCTCTCCGAGTACTCGGTGCTCGGACTGTTCCGCGAACCTGGGGGCGGGGCTCACAGTGTAGAGTTGGTAATCCCCGACCTGGGCGAGACGCTTGCAGCTACCTCCGCCCTTATTGTGGTGACAAAGGCCAATGTACGCTCGACCGTACACCGGCCTGCCTATATGGATCTGGTAGCGATCAAACACTTTGACAGTGATGGCGAGCTTGTCGGTCTCTACTGTTTTGTCGGTCTCTTTGCGTCAACTGCCTACAGCAGTCCGCCAAGAAATATACCGCTGTTGAGGAAGAAGGTGGCAGAGCTGGTGGCCGGTGCGGGTCTCTCATCTATGGGGCACTCTGAGAAGGCGTTGACAAATCTGCTCGACACCTATCCCCGTGATGCGCTGTTTCAGGTGCCGACCGATGAGCTGAGAGAGATAGCGATGGCTATCCTCGGTTTGCAAGAGCGGCAACGGACCCGCCTGTTTGTCACCCAGGACCCCTTTAAACGTTTCTTCTCCTGTCTCATCTATCTCCCCCGCGAAAGCTACAGCAAAGAGTTGAAACAGCGTGTTCAGAAGGTATTGGTAGAGGCCTTTCAGGGTATCGAGGTGGAGTTTGATACCCGCTTCTCCGAATCGATACTGGCGCGCCTCTCTTTTATCATTCACTCGCCTTCCGACGTTGATATCGAGTACGACCGCGATGAGCTGGAAGGCCGGGTGGTTGAGGCCTCTACCACCTGGCAGGATGGTCTGCGTGACGCACTGCTGGAACTTTACGGTGAGACACTGGCCGTACGCTATCTCCGTGAGTATGCTCACGCCTTTCCCGGTGGCTATCGTGAGGATTTCTACCCACGAACCGCCGCCGACGATATTGCCAGAATCGAAGCTGCGAGAGAGAGCGGTGAGTTGGGTCTGCACTTCTACCACCCCATTATAGAGTCAACCGACAAGATACATTTTCGCCTCTACTCGATGGCAAAACCGGTACCCCTCTCCGAAGTGATACCCATTCTCGAAAATATGGGGCTCAGTGTTTTTGGTGAAAGACCCTACCATGTGCGTCACCAATCCGGTGATGTCTGGATTCATGATTTCTCGATGCGTTATCCACGGGGGCTTGAACGTCTGTCGGATGAGGAGAGTCAGCGGCTCCAAGAGACCTTCCTCAAGGTGTGGCAGGGCGAGATCGATAATGATGGCTTCAACCAACTGGTGCCGGATGCAGGGCTCGGCTGGAAGCAGGTGCTGCTACTGCGTGCCTATAGCTGCTATCTGAAACAGATTAAGGTGCCATTCAGTCAGCCCTACATTATCAACACCCTGGTGCAGCACAGCAGTGTCAGTTGTCACCTGGCGCAGCTGTTTGAACTTAAATTCTCCCCCGATGGCGGCTATACAGAGACCCAATTCAATCGCCTGCTGGATAGGCTGGAGTCACTGCTGGAGGAGGTTGAGAGCCTCGATCAGGATCGGATTATTCGCAGCTTTATCAATCTGATTCAGGCTACCCTGCGCAGCAATTTTTTCCAGAGTGACGATGGCAGGGCTAAGGACTACATCTCCATAAAGATAGACTCCAGCCAGGTGGCCGGGATGCCGCAACCGGCACCTATGTTTGAGATCTTCGTCTTTTCTTCACGGATGGAAGGCGTTCACCTGCGCGGTGGCCGGATTGCCCGGGGTGGCCTGCGCTGGTCTGATCGCATGGAGGACTATCGAACCGAAGTGCTGGGGCTGATGAAGGCTCAGATGGTGAAGAATACGGTAATCGTACCCGTCGGCTCCAAGGGTGGGTTTATCGTCAAGCAGATGCCAAATAGTGACAACAGGGAGCGGCTTCAGGCCGAGGTGGTTTTCTGTTACAAGACCCTGCTCAGCGGTATGCTCGACCTCACCGATAACTTGGTGGCGGGGGAGGTTGTCTCGCCACAGCAGCTGGTGCGCCACGATGACGACGATCCCTATCTGGTGATTGCCGCAGACAAGGGTACGGCCTCCTTCTCCGATATCGCCAACAGTGTCGCCGAGAGGTACGGGTTCTGGTTGGGTGATGCTTTTGCCTCCGGTGGCTCAGTCGGTTATGACCACAAGAAGATGGGGATTACCGCCAAGGGGGCCTGGGAGTCGGTGAAGCGCAACTTCCGTGAGCTTGGCGTCGATATCCAGACCAGCGATTTCCGCGTTATCGGTATTGGCGATATGGCAGGTGATGTCTTTGGTAACGGTATGCTCCTCTCCCGCCATATCAAACTGGTTGCGGCGTTTAACCACCAGCATATCTTCCTCGATCCAACCCCTGATCCTGCTGCCTCATTCAAGGAGCGTGAACGGCTGTTTCTGTTACCACGCTCAACCTGGAAAGATTACGACAAGCAGCTGATCTCAAAAGGTGGAGGTATCTATCGGCGTAGTGCCAAGTCGATCACGCTGACGACGGAAGTGATGGAGATGTTGGGTGTAAAAAATGAACGTATGACTCCCGGCGATCTGATTCATGTGCTGCTCAAGGCCCAGGTCGATCTGTTATGGAACGGGGGTATAGGCACCTACGTCAAAGCAGAGAGTGAAACCGATGGCGAGGTCGGCGACAAGGCCAACGATGCGCTACGGGTCAATGGCTGTGAGCTGCGCTGCAAGGTGGTAGGCGAGGGGGGGAATCTCGGTTTCACCCAGTTGGGGCGGATCGAGTATGCGATGAAGGGGGGGCTGCTCTATACCGACTCCATCGACAACTCCGCTGGCGTCGACTGCTCAGACCACGAGGTTAATATCAAAATTCTCCTCAATCAGATTCTTGCCAATGGCGACATGACACGCAAACAGCGGGATCGGCTGCTCGAAGCGATGACGGATGAGATATCAAAACTGGTACTGGCGGACAACTACGCCCAGACTCAGTCGGTCAGTATGGTGGTGTCGGAAGCGCCACAACGGCTCTATGAGCACTCCCGTTTTATCGATTTTCTTGAACAGAAGGGGATGCTCAACCGTGACCTTGAGCACCTACCCGACAAAAAAGGTATCGCTCAGCGACAGGCGGCGGGGAGCGGCCTCACCAAGCCGGAGATCTCTACCCTTCACGCCTACAGTAAGATGACCTACTACGAGGCGTTGATCAACTCAGATATCCCCGACGACCCCTTCCTGTTATCGGAACTGATCGACTACTTTCCCTCGGTGCTGGGAGAGCGCTTTCACCAGGAAATGCTCTGCCACAGCTTGAAACGGGAGATCATTGCTACCCATCTCACCAACAGTATTGTCGACCATATCGGTCCCGGGTTCGGTTTCAGGGTGCGTGAGGATGTGGGGGTTAATATCGCCGGTGTCACTCGCGCCTATCTGGCCGCCAGTAAGATATTTGCCACCGATGTGCTGTGGCAGCAGATCGAACAGCTCGACAACAAGGTATCGGCCTCGATTCAGAGTGAGATGATGTGCATGGTCTCGGAGATGCTGGAGCAGACGGTCTCCTGGATACTGCGCTCACGTCGCAACAATGTGGTGGTGCGTGAGCTGGTCGACTATTTCCAGCAGAGCGTAGCAGAGCTGACAGAAAGCCTTCCCAGCCCCCTGGCAGCAAAGGACCGCCTCGATCTGAATAGACGGATCAGGCACTTTATCCATGCCGGGGTGCCAAGGGATTTGGCACAACGGGTCAGTGCCGTGGTACCACTGACAGCGGCACTGGACATTGTCGAGATCGGTCATCAATGTGAACAAGAGACGCCACTGGTCGCTTCGCTCTACTTCAACCTCGGCAGCCGTCTTGAGATGCACTGGTTACACCAGCAGATCGACCACCTGGAGGTGCAGACCCATTGGCACAATCTGGCCAAGAGGCGTATCACCGATACCCTGAATGCCCATCAACGGGAGCTGACGGCACAGGTGTTTAAAACAGCTAAACCCTATAAAAACAGCAACCGGATGATCGACCAGTGGGAGGCGGAGAACAGCTTTGCCTGCGATGGGCACCACCGTATGATCACCGATTTGAAGGCGAGGAGTTCGGTCGACTTTGCCATGTTGTCGGTGGTAGTGGCCGGGGTGGGTAATCTACTGGCCGCAGATATCTGATTTTTTAATGCGTAAAATAAGTCATTGCGATCGTAACTGTTCAGCTGGGCTCTTTACCCCGCCCGACCCCGAGGATGACGACCCCTATAGCACGGACTTTTTGAGAAGTTACCAGAATGGAGCGGTCAACTGCAGAACCCAGGATGATAGTAATGGCCAAACAGTCCGTCATTGTGCTTCAATATGGTGGTTGATAAGCGCCTACGGAACAGAGACAGCCCATTGCCCAAGCATCTGATCAAACGCTTCGCCCCTGATCACGAAAAAATTCGTAATCATAAGCACTTGCGGATATTCGGTAAGCTCCTGCATGACCCCAATCTGTGGCATCTGAATCGCAGGTCTGTTGCGGGTGCTTTTGCTGTCGGTCTATTTTGGGCCTTTATTCCCGTACCCTTCCAGATGGTGGGTGCTGCCGCCACCGCTATACCGACACGGGTTAACTTGCCGATATCCGTTGCTCTGGTGTGGGTCACCAACCCCATTACCATCCCGCCGATATTCTATTTTACCTATCTTGTAGGTACTTGGCTGATGGGTATTCCGCCGGTAACGGAGGGGTTTGAGATGTCGGCGGGGTGGTTTGAGGCGAGCCTTGGTGATATTTGGCAACCGCTGCTGCTCGGCAGCCTGCTCTGCGGTATCGTCTCGGCGGTGGCCAGTTACTGCATCATGCGGGGTTTATGGCGCCTACACATCGTACGCCGTTACAAAGAGCGCAAGTTACGGCGAGCCGCTAGATAACACGCCATCATCCAAATGCAACACCCTATCCATGCTCCCTGCCAAGCCCAGGTCATGGGTGACGATGATGAAGCTGGTACCGATCTCACTGTTTAACTCCAACATCAACTGATAGACCTGCTCAGCTGTTTTTCGGTCAAGGTTGCCGGTAGGTTCGTCGGCAAGAACACAGCGGGGGTTATTGACCAGTGCTCGCGCTACCGCCGCCCGTTGTCGCTCTCCGCCAGAGAGTTCGCCGGGCTTATGTTCAAGACGGTGGCCCAAGCCCACCCGTTGGAGAATCGCTTCGGCCCTCGCTTTCGCCTCTTCTACTGCCAGATTACCGATCAGCAGCGGCATGGCGACATTCTCCAAGGCGGTAAACTCCGGCAGCAGATGATGGAATTGGTAAACAAAACCCAACATGCGATTACGCAGATCACCTCGGGCACGCTCCCCCAGGGTACTCAGGTCGGTCCCATCGACCGACACCTGACCGCTGCTACTACGGTCCAGGCCACCAAGACAGTGCAGCAGGGTACTCTTGCCGGAGCCTGAACTACCGATAATAGCGACACGTTCACCCCGTTCCACCTTCAGATCGACCCCCTTCAGTACCTCCACCTTGAGTTTGCCGTCTGTAAAGTTTCGGGTGAGGGCGTGGCACTCAAGAACAGGTGAATTACTCATAGCGTAACGCCTCCGCCGGTTGTGTACGGGAAGCTTGCCAAGCCGGATAGAGAGTCGCCAACAGCGAGATTAGGAAGGCACCACAGCCGATCATCGAGACATCGTCCCAGTGAAGGTCGGAGGGTAGTGCGCTGATGTAGTAGATGCTGGGGTCGAGAAATTCGACATCAAACAACTGCTCTATACCAGAGACCAATCGCTCCAGATTGGAAGGGAGAATAATCCCACCAGGAACCCCGAGCAGGGTGCCGATAAAGCCGATAGCAGTTCCCTGGACCATAAAGATACCCATGATCCTGCCCGGTGAAGCGCCGAGCGTCCGTAAGATAGCGATATCACTCTGTTTGTCGGTCACCACCATCACCAGAGTAGAGACAATATTGAAGGCGGCCACAGCCACAATCAGAAACAGGATTAGCGACATCATCCGTTTTTCGGTGCGCAGAGCACTGAAGAAGTTGCGGTGCTGATAAGTCCAGTCACTCACCCGGTAGACTCCGCCCATCTGACGGGCCAGCTCACGGGATACCTGGGGAGCGAGAAAGAGGTCGTCAAGTTTCAGACGAATGCCGGTAACCCCATCATTAAGTCGCAGCAGCTTTGCCGCATCCTTGATATGCACCAGTGCCACGCCACGATCGTACTCGCCCATGCCCACTTCGAAGATACCGCGCACGGTAAAGCGCTTCAGCCTCGGCATGGTTCCCGCCGGTGTCACCCTTATCTGTGGAGTAACCACCGTCACCTTATCGCCAACGACAACCCCCAGGAGGCTGGCCAGCTCCTTGCCAAGGATGATGTCGTAGCTCCCGGGTGTCAGCAGGTCGAGAGAGCCAACCTTCATGTGTTCGCCAACATCAGACACTTTAGGCTCTTGCTCAGGAAGCACTCCCCGGAGGAGCGCACCACTGACTTTTCGACCGTTGGTAAGCATGGTCTTGGCTTCGACATAGGGTGCCTGGCCCACCACATTGGGGTGATTGACCGAGAGGCTCATCGCCTCTTCCCAATCCTCCAGGCTATTATCGAATGCCGAGATGGTGGCATGAGAGGCCATCCCGAGGATGCGCTCTCGCACCTCCTTGTGAAAACCGTTCATCACCGATAGGACGGTGATCAGTGCCACCACCCCGAGCATGATTCCAAGCATGGAGATTGCTGAGATGAAGGAGATAAAGTGGTTACGCCGCTTGGCGCGGGTGTAACGCAATCCGATATAGAGCTGAAGTGGTCTAAACATAGTGGCGAATTAAAACATATTCACCACTATTCAGCACCGGCTGGTTAAAGAAAAAGTTGATTAATGTACCTGAGAGGCGGCGTTCTGCTCGACTTCCTGGTGGAAGCGTACTCTGATATCTCCAATTTGGATAATAGAGCCATCATTTAGCTGGGCGCTCTTGTTACCGATGGTCTTGTTATCAACCAGAGGTGTCGACTCCCCTTCCAGGTGAGAGAGAAAGTAGCCGGTATCACGGTGCGCAATGACCGCGCAGTTGTTGCCGGAAAGAGCGAGCCTTGTCAAAGAGCGTTGCAGTGGGATCATCTTTCCAATATGCGGGCCGCTGAGCACTTGTATACAACCGATGTTGTTGAAAACAGGATCGACTCTTTTTATTGGAGTGCTGCTTTTAGTGATTTTTATTTTTGGTATCAGTGACTTGGTGGTGTTGATGGTGGCGGGTGTTTCAGAGAAGAAGATGGTGTGCTCTCCTATCTGAATGATATCACCGTGGTGCAGTAAGGAGGATGACTCGGGTTGGTGGTTTACCAAAATGATAGATTCTTCTGTCGCCTGCTCAATGCAGTAGCTCTTATTGCAGGGTTTTACTTTGGCGTGATGTATTGAGATCGCCAGACTGTCGATGCGAATGTTACAGGCCGGGGCACGCCCGACCAAAAAATCCTGGTTATCCAGAGGGTAAGTGCGAATCATTCGGCCCTTGTAAAAGAGGGTGAGCTTGGCCATCGTCTGCTATCAATTATGAGCGGGAGAGATGGCTCCTTCATTTCATCCTGCCAGCATAGTGCGGGTGGGTAAAACCCTTTTATCCACCAGTATTTTTTATTACGCCCCAGTATATCCACTCTGTGAGCTGATGCAATAGCCTGTTATCAGTAGCGATCTTCTCATTAATACTGCACGTTCATGAATTCCATGATGAGATAGGGTGCGGGAGTCAGCTGGGTGTCGCTGGCTCAATATTATGTTTCACCGGCAGTAGGCGGACCACCTTTACTGCATTATCCTGGGTCTGAAGTATCTCCACCGGGTAGCCCTCCAACAGTAGGCTGGTTCCTGGCTCGGGGATGGTCTCCATATATTCGATAATCAGACCATTGATCGTCCGCGGGCCATCGGTGGGTAGATCCCAGTGAAACGAGCGCACCAGATCCTTTAGATTGGCGCTACCTGCAACCAGGAAGCTGCCATCATCTTGAGGCTGTACCTCCTGGACGCTATCGGCTGGGTCGGTGGTGAATTCACCGACGATCTCTTCCAGTAGATCCGCCAGAGTGACCAGGCCGAGGAGATCTCCATATTCGTCAACCACTAATCCTAAACCCTGTTTTTTTCGCTGGAAGTTGAGTAACTGACGGTTTAGCGGTGTGCCTTCGGGTATAAAATAGGGGGTGTCACAGATCTCACGAATGGTCTCCTTCTTGAGCCGTTCCTGGGTGAGGGCGTACATCGCCTTGCGTACCTGGAGAATTCCAACGAGGTGATCAATGCCGCCGTCAAATACAGGGAGGCGTGCATAGGGGGTGTCTTGAAGCTGACGAATGATCTCGTCGATGGGTTCCTCTAGATCAATACCATCCACCTCGTTACGCGGGATCATGATATCTTCGACCTCAATGTTCTCCAGATCGAGAATACTCAGCAACATTTTCTGATGTCGTTTTGGAATCATTGCACCCGCTTCCAACACCACAGTACGTAGCTCTTCCTGGCTCAGGGTCTGGCCATCGGCATCATCGGGTGATACACCTATGCGCCTAAGAAGGGCGTTACTGATACCGTTGACCACCCACACCAGTGGATAAAGCAGTTTCAACAGCGGGGTATAGACAAAGGCCGCAGGGAAAGCCAGCCGCTCCGGTTTCAGCGCTGCCAGGGTTTTAGGCGCGACCTCGGCAAAGATGAGAATAACCAGGGTGAGCAGGCCCGCAGCGATGGCGATGGCGGCTTCACCCCCCAGGCGAAGGGCGATAATGGTGGCGAGTGAGGAGGCGAGAATGTTGACGAAGTTGTTACCGAGGAGTATCAATCCAATAAGGCGGTCAGGACGCTGCAATAACTTATCGGCCCTTATAGCACCGGCATGGCCAATTCTGGTCAGATGTCGCAGGCGGTAGCGGTTGAGTGTCATCAAAGCGGTTTCCGATCCAGAGAAGAAAGCGGAAAGCATTATAAGTAGTGCGAGTATGCCAAATAGCGCACTCGTAGGTAATTCGCTCAAGAGAGGTGCCTTTTGTATGGGATTAGCTATCTTTCTATGTTGGTAGCGCCCTGTTGTCAAGAAGGGTTTTCTTTTTAGCAACCTCCAGACAGGATGAGTATTAGAGATGAACAAGAGTGGCCAAGACCCATTGAGCAACGGTTTGCTATATCAAACCGCACTTCCCCTCTCCTGGGAGTCGGTCTCGGATGCGGCAACAGAGCCGC
>JBEVXV010000668.1:0-3203 GCA_040505915.1 Sedimenticola sp.
GCCAAAAACTCAATATCCGGCCAGCGCTCTATGGCAAGGGAGAGATTGACCCGGGTAGGTGCAAGATAGACCAGCTGGTCATCCCCATCCATGGCCAGGTTCTCGTACGCCTTGATGCGAAACTTCTCCAGCATCTTGTCATCCTCGCAACGCACCCAGCGGGCGGTGGCAACGCTGACCGCTTCGACAATCGCTTCGACGCCATACTCATCCTTGAGCCGGTGGGCCGCCACATCAAACTGCAGGACGCCGACAGCGCCCAGAATCAAGTCATTATTCTTCAGGGGCCGGAATACCTGGGTTGCCCCCTCTTCACACAACTGCAGCACCCCTTTATGCAGCGCTTTCATTCGCAGAGGATCCTTCAGCACGACACGACGAAAAAGTTCCGGTGCAAAGTAGGGTACGCCCTCATACTTGAGCTCCTCCCCTTCACTAAAGGTATCTCCGATCTGAATGGTGCCGTGATTGTGCAGGCCGATAATATCCCCGGGCCAAGCCTCCTCCACATGACGCCGCTCATCCGCCTGAAAGGTGATGGCATTGCTTATCTGCACCGTTTTTCCGCTGCGCACATGGCGCATCTTCATGCCCTTCTTGTAAGAGCCGGAACAGACCCGAAAAAAAGCGATGCGATCCCTGTGGGCCTGATCCATATTGGCCTGAATTTTGAAGACAAAGCCGGAGAATTTATTGTCCGAAGGCTCCACCCTCCGTTGCTGTGTCTGCCGCGCCCTGGGTGCCGGCGCATATAGGGAAAAAGCGTCCAGCAGCTCCTTTACGCCAAAATTATTGATCGCCGAACCGAAAAAAACCGGCGTCAGTTCACCCTTGGCATAAGCATCAAGATCCAGCTCATGACTGGCGCCACGCACCAGCTCGATCTCTTCACGCAGTTCGTCAACCATATCGCCGATCACTTCATCGAGTCGGGGATTGTCCAGCCCCTTAATCAGCTCGCCCTCGTTGATCTTGCCGCCGTGCGTGGCGGAGAAGAGGTGGGTGGTGTCAGTGCGCAGATCGAACACTCCCTTGAAGCGTTTGCCCATACCGATCGGCCAGGTGATCGGAGCACAGCGAATCTTCAGCACAGCCTCCACCTCATCGAGCAGTTCCAGGGCGTCGCGCCCCTCGCGATCAAGCTTGTTGATAAAGGTGAGAATAGGCGTGTCGCGCATGCGGCAGACATCCATCAGCTTGATGGTGCGCGCCTCTACACCCTTGGCGACATCGATCACCATCAGTGCCGAGTCGACAGCGGTCAGTGTGCGATAGGTATCTTCAGAGAAGTCTTCATGGCCAGGGGTATCGAGCAGATTGACCACCGTATCGCCATAGGGGAACTGCATCACCGAAGAGGTGACGGAGATGCCACGCTGCTTTTCCAGTTCCATCCAGTCGGAGGTGGCATGACGGGCCGCCTTGCGCCCCTTGACCGTACCGGCCATCTGGATGGCACCGCCATACAGCAACAGCTTCTCGGTGAGCGTGGTCTTACCCGCATCGGGATGCGAAATAATGGCGAAGGTGCGGCGCCGGTTAAGTTGTTCAAGCAATTCAGACATTTCGACTTTCTGTCAGGAGAAAGCCGAGCATTATACCCTGGATTTGGAGCGGCCAGTAATCTGGCTAAAAGCGGGACGCGGAGGTCGCAGAGGAGACGCAAAGATCGCAGAAATTGTTGATCGAAAAACAGATAGCTGTGGACAACGATCCAGAACCCGGGCGTAGGAGCGAACTTGTTCGCGAAGAGCACGTTTCGTAGTCCATCGCGAACAAGTTCGCTCCTACAACTCCGCCATACCCCAACACAAGATCTTTCTCTGCGATCTCCGCAGCACCTCTACGACCTCTGCGTCCCACTCACTTTTTATGATCAAAGAGAATAAGCAAGCAGGATCGCATCCTCCCGCCCCTGTTGATCCGGATAGTAACCTTGTCGACGACCGAGTTCGTTGAATCCAATCGATTCGTAAAGGCCAATGGCCACTTTGTTTGAGGCCCGCACTTCAAGAAAGAGGGTGTCTGCCTCACGTTTACGCGCCACGTTCATGAGGTGTTGCAGCAGACGCCGCGCCACCCCCTGCCCCTGAAAATCGGGGTGGGTGCAGAGATTGAGGAGGTGAGCCTCACCGACGGCAACCGACACCACCCCGTAGCCGATAATTCGCTCCCCCAGTGTCGACACCCAGCAGTTGTAGCCCACCCGCAGAGAGTCCCTGAAAATGCCTTCTGTCCAGGGAAACTCATAACAGCGCAGCTCAACCACCATCACCGCCTCGATATCGTCCCCGGCCATAGGGCGCATCTTCAGTAGTGGGTCTTTAAGTAGGTCACTCATCCACTAAGAAGACGCACAGCCCGCTGCAGATCCTGCCAGCTTTTGGCTTTCTGTTCGGGTGAACGCAGCAGGTAGGCAGGATGGTAACTGACCACCACCGGTATGCCATTGTAGTTGAAGTCACGCCCACGCATCCGCCCCACCGCTTCGGTTGATTTGAGCAGATTCTGGGCCGCCACCCGTCCAGCTGCCAGAATCACCCTGGGCTTTACCAGGGCTACCTGACGCATAAGATAGGGTTCACACTTCAGCACCTCATCCGATCTCGGGTCACGATTTCCCGGCGGTCTGCACTTCAGGATATTTGCGATAAAAACCTGTTTACGGCTCAGGCCGATGGCATGGAGCATGGCGTTAAGCAGTTGACCGGCACGACCGACGAACGGCTCTCCTTTGCGATCCTCTTCGGCGCCGGGTGCCTCACCTATAATCATCAGGTCAGCCTCCCGCTCGCCGACACCGAATACGGTGTTGCTGCGGGTGCTGTGCAGAGTACAGGCCTGACACTCAGCAACCATGGTTTCCAAACCGTGCCAGTCGAGGCCCCCGATGATATCTTTTTTGCTGCTTTTTTCGGGGGCGGCATCAACATACTCTGCGTAATCGATGGCAGGAGAGTACTCCTCCATCGGCGGCGGAGCCTCATCCAGCCATGGGGGCATATCGCCACCGGTTTCAAGGGAGATCTCTCTCCTGGATCGCCGGCCGTCGGTGTTTTCAGAAAGGGGTGGTGAATTTCCACTTTTTGGAGCGGCACCAACCGTCATTTTCTCTTCCATAGCAACAGCCTCAACCGGAGTCTCTCTGCTCACCCAGTTTTCAACCCCCATTGCTTGGAGGTATTGCCGCCTCTGTACCTCAT
>JBEVXV010000669.1:0-1942 GCA_040505915.1 Sedimenticola sp.
GCAGGAACTGTAGGAAGAGTATCTCTAGTTGAAGCGTTTTACTCCAGAAACAAAATTGTGGATGTTTACGTTCCATCTCCTTACACCAGGATGCAATGACAATGTATCATCTTTCGTTGCTTCCGATGCAGTTCTGTATGATTCCATCTGCAATATGTACAGAGCAGCCGCTGTTACCTGATGTGCCCACTGTGCTCTAGACGTATCAGATCCCCTCAACAAATTCTCAGCCCGACCTTCAGTAGTTACGTTTGCGCTTGCCAGTACAGCCGTCCAACCGCTCCCTTCCACTGGAAGAGGTTAGATGTGGTTTGGGACATTTACAAGAATGACAGTTTGAAGTCTCACGTCAGACAGAGTCGTGGTGATGGTCTGGCACTCCGGGTCTCTGGTAACACACTCCTGCCTCGAAACTGGGCAAATTTCTTGCGCGTTGACTCCAATAAAACTGGACTCTTTACATACTTGGCCAGTGAAATTAAGTCTTGCACTGTCCCCGAAGGAAAATCTCTGCTCTCACCAGACGGATAAACTGTAGTGTCAGCATCTGAAATAGATGTATCGGCCATCGATCATTGCACCCACGAAGAAGCTGATTACAGGATGCTACTGCATGCATCACATGCTTATCAACAGGGATATAGACGAATCATAATTAGAGCGACCGACACCGACGTATTGGTGTTAGCAGTTGCAGTGGCCAGTGTGTTAGATGGGTGTAAACTGTGGTTAGCATTTGGACATGGTGTCAACTTTCGTAATATTCCTGCACACGTTATTGCGGCGAATTTGGGAGCTGAGCGACCGTGTGGCATGCTATTCTTTCATGGCATATCCGGCTGCGATACAGTCTCCTTTATCCATGGAATTGGAACGAAAATCGCATGGGGTGTTTGGAATTCTCTTCCGTCTCTTGACCATGTCTTCAATTACTTATCGCGTACCCCAATATCAATCTCTGAGAACGACATGGCTGAATTGGAACGGTACGTTGTGTTGCTATACAGCAAGACGGCAACCTGGAAAACAGTGAACTCAGCTCGCCAGCACATGTTCGCACAAGGCAATAGGAAACTCGAGAATATCCCCCCAACTGCCGATGCCCTGGAACAACATGTAAAGCGGGCAGCGTACCAGGCTGGTCATATTTGGGGTCAGGCGCTTGTCGCTGCGCCAACTTTGCAGTCGCCAGATGATTGGGGCTGGAGGAGAGACGACGGTGGCAGCTGGTCTCCTATGTGGACGACCCTTCCTGAAGCATCGGAAGCGTGCCGTGAGCTAATCAAGTGTCGATGCAAGAAGGGCTGCAGTGGAAGATGCAACTGTGTCAAGGACAGTGCTCCCGCGATTGAATATACACATAATTGCATATAATCAGGCCCGTAACCAGGATGAGACAGACGAGGCGGCCGCCTCGTCATATTTCAACGATGTATTTTGTTGTAATGAAACAATGGTAGACCTAAATAACGCTACATTGCGTCTGTTTCAATCTAGATTTCAAACTTTCCTGGAGGACGACCATCTGACCTCCATACAAACAGGCGGTATAGATCAGTAGGTTTAGGTGCCGGGAAATCGTGTCTACTTCAATCTAAACATCAACATTTCCCCCAGACTCCCCGTACAAACAACGTGATCCCGCTGTGTGCTCGCATACAATGAACATTTTTCAAATAATTCTTATTTCATCGAATCCTTGCATTGAATATGCTCCAAAATCCTTAAAATATCGAAATTAGCCATAAAAGTATTTTGATTGGCGGCCATTTTGAAATTCAAGATGACTATCTCCACTGAATGATACAATGTTATAATTACTGTTCTTGTCGTGCTCATTGAGCCTGAAAAGTAATATGAGTATAGACATGAAACGCCAGACTAAGCGTCACACCTTCTGAGATTCGGGCGAAAACATATTTTATTTGCGGCCCTTTTGAAA
>JBEVXV010000670.1:0-5762 GCA_040505915.1 Sedimenticola sp.
GTATCATCCTGAACATGAATCCGGTGTCGGCCAATCAAATCAGGTGGGACAAGGTCATTTTCTGGGGTCATTAAGTGCATAGGGGTCAAATTAGTTCAAACTGTGTTTTATAATAGTAATATACTATATATTTGGATAATATTTCCGAAATGTTTCATAGAGTTGCTTTTTGTGTTCAGTAATTATCTATGTGACATGCACAGTGCGATTTTTAGGTAGGTAGGTACTTATTATTGAGAATTTCTAGATATTCAAGATGGCCGCCATATATCCACATTTTACCTCAAATGTGCCCGTATTTTACAAATATATGCACTCTGGCAGTTGATGAGTTTATGTTTGTCCGGAGACAGACATATGTTTGGATAGCGTATAGATGCAATGTAAAAGTATCGCATTTATACAAATCCAAGATGGCCGCCGAATATCCCTAGAAAGGATGCCGAACTTACATATAAGTAATATGATATTGTGTACTGTGGTGGGTATATTAATCGTCCTGATAGAATAATTTTCTTGCATTTTCATAGTTGTCATATTGGTAAATTTAATTGTCTGCATGGAATCGAGTCAGTATGTAACATGCTTAATTGTATTGGAGAGTTGCGGATATTCAAGATGGCCGCCAAAATATGTTATTTTCTCATTTTTTGTTATAAATTACTCAAATTTCGCATTTCTGCTTGGGGTTTGTTGGTGCAATAACGCGCTTAAGAAAGATTGGTGCCTATATAATAATGTCAGTGTTCATAGAAATCCAAGATGACCGCCAATTATTAAATATTTGTTCAGCACTTGGTCTGAGTGTTCAACCAAAACAAGGCAATTAAACTCCAAAATTAATTTTGAGCGTATTAGGTACATAGATAGAAACAATTAAATGTCGAAAACCCTACGCAAAAATTCGAGCTCATTCAAAAGTTATGGAGGTTTATATTTCTGCATACATTATGCAAATGTATACAAATTTTTCACCAACACAATTATAAATGTGCTTTTAAAACACATTTTACAGTGAATATTTTTGTTTATTTTGCTTAGAATATTTTGTTTCAGTATATATAAATAAGTTCATGAAAGAACATGGAAATTCAAATGATTATAAATAAATTTGAACGAATGTTGTTCATCTATGACGTCATAGGGAAACTCTCATATTTCAGCTAATTAAAAATTTCAACCATTGTAACTTTTTAATTATTTGTTATTTTTGGATGCGGTTTTTGACACTTGGTTTGCATTGAAATGATCCATCTTGGTACCTAAAGTACTCAACATTTGTTTGGGGTTTAATTGTCTTTTAATGGCTGGAATTGGCTCACAGACCTTCCATACATGCATATCTCTCCACAATTGTTTTCCGTCAGAGCTTAGGGTTTGGTGACAAACACAACTTTTCACTGATTTATTCACTTTTTCATTCAGGCCAATTCTACCAAATTCATCTACACGTTTTCCACGCTGTACGTTTCCCATGGCATACAAACTAACACGTCCTGTCACAGCGTGGAATGCTAGCAGATTATAGCGAACATTTGGTTCTAACCCACTATGTATCTCTTGAATTGGTATATACCTGGGTTTCAGTTGTGTACCAACAACTATCGATATCTCTGGGATATGAAGATCATCATAGTATGACACCAGAAACGATACGACGTCTGTGTCGCGACAGGTAACAAACACGTGCTCATAGCCGTGCCCTTCAGCATCCTTTATACGTAACAACCAACGCGTGTCAGCCTCTCCTGATGTGTAATAAGGAGCTCGGAAACATGGTCTTGGGTGGACGTAGCACTTTCATTTTCACAGTATCCACCTCCAATAACAAATGTGGCATCCACTCAGGCAGCCTGTGCAATACTGGATAGTTGCAATGATGAGAAATGTGTTAAATAGAAAAGAATATGCCCTAGCGAACCCACCAAAACTAAAGTCAACTTTAAAAACACCACACGAAAACATGGCTAGCGTACAAAAATAACATGACAACGTCAAAAGATCCATGATAATCGCCGAACACGACTACCAGAAAAATGTACATTGCAAGTGCGGTTTTATTGCACCTGTTCATTTCTGTCATGGACTGTGCCAATGTAGTTACAGTCCATGAAATCGGTACTGACTTGCACTCCACGACTAGCGGTGTGCGGTCCCAAAGGAAAACATAAAAGGTACAAGACACGTAGAACATATATAAAAAAGCAACGAATGCTTCAGAGAACGTAATCATAAATTCCAATCAGTGAAAATACCAAATCCCAGCAAGTAAACCTAAAAGCCATGCGTCCTTCTTGTTCCCACTCAGATACATAAACAATGTACATGCTTTGGTAGCGGAAAATCACACCAGGAAAATGCCCTTGTTATTGGTTTATGTTGCTTATTGTTCCTGTGTAATCTTGTTGTTTTTCACAGATTTCTTTCTATAGACATCGAAACCCTGGTGCATTTGTCGCTTACATGGGACAGGGCACTATGTGAAAACGTTTGGCCCAGTCACCGAATGTGTCCTTGGGGCTTTAATTAGTCTTTAATTTTAGGTTCTTCGATCTCTCTAGGAATATTGATTTCTATGTTTCCTATTTTCTGAACTAGCGTTATTGCACCAAAGACAGTGACACTGCATGTAGGTATATCAGATGTAGTAGGCTGATCGGTACTACCCTCAAGTACATGACTCATTACATACGTATATGTTGTCCGCAATGGGCTATCATCATTCGTCAGAGATATAAGTTCATATTTCAGGTCTAAGTTAATAGCGCTTCCTTCTTCAGTCGCTAAAATGATGATTTGATCCTTAATCGTATTTGGTTTTTGCTGCACTTCACCTATCTTGGGCTGTGGAGGTGTTTGAACGTTTTTGGAGTTTTGTTTTTGTCGTGGTGCAAGTATTGGCGTGTCGGCTCCCGGTGCCGGTCTTGAAGCTACAAATGCATCAGCTATTTCACATTCCTGGTTTTCGGCAGAAAGCAGCTGAACTTTTATGTCTTCGGTAGCCACGTCATTGGTTGGTATATAATACAAAATGCATGTCTTCTGACCTGCAAGTGCTTCGACGTCGCTTTCATCTTTCCGCATTCTGTTTTCGTCTTGTCTCGATATGTTTTGATTCGTTTTTCACATTTACCCATAACAGGTGCCGTGTGCTTTCAGATAGTGTGACTATATTGTTGTACGTCAAACATCATCTTTCCCGACTACTGTCCGATCTCGTTATTTCAACTAGGTCTCCAGCAACCTTTCCCTGTTTGCTGATATGTTATAACGATTGGTCAACTGACAGCGGATTGAACTTTTTTCTGTAGTTTTAACAACATAATTACTGTTCTGGAACTCTTCCCATACAGAGGATATTGTGTGTCGAAATACTAGTATTGTCATGTCGGCTAGGTATGCAAAGCCCCACCTTCTATAGTTCACATGATCGGACACAGCAAACCATAGAATCCTCCGCTTGAAGGACGATATATTGTGCAGTTCCCAGTTATCATAGCGTTCATCTCTAATGAAGATGAACAACATATTTACAAGCTCGAGATATTGCATCCATATAAAGGATTCTGAAGGGCCTGGCTATGAGCGGGTGTTTGTTCACTGTCTCGACACAGACGTCGCATCGTTTCTGGTGTCATTCTATGATGATCTTCAAATATCAGAGATATGGGTATGTGCTGGTACTCAGCTGAAACGCAGATTCAAGAGATACATAGTGGGTTAGAACCAAATTTTCTCTCTAAGCTTCTATGCTTCCACGCTGTGACAGGCTGTGATACGACGAGTCCGTTTGATGGACACGGGAAACGTACAGCATGGAAAACGTTTCTTGCGCACACAGAACGTCTAGATGAATTGGACAGAACTGGTCTGAATGAAGAAGAGAATAAATTAGTGGCAACGTTTTTCATTAATCTGTATTCTCCCACGACGGACGTGGTGTCTGTTGGTCAGTTGCGTGCCAGGCTGTTCTGATCAATGATACCAGAAGCATTGCCACATACACAAGACAGACTGCGACAACACATTGCCAGATCTAGTTGTCAGGCAATGATATGGCACACATTTCTAACACCAGCACTAGCTCTTCCATCACCATTGCATTGTGGTTGGAGATACGTCCTGGACTATGAAAGTATACAGCCGGTGCTGTTGACACAGGAATCAATTCCCAAACCATATCCCGAGCTGATGTTGTGCGACTGTACACGGAATTGCTCACGAACGACTTGCAAATGTTGTAGAAACGGATTGAAGTGCATTCGTGGATGCGACTGCTTTGTAGATCATTGTCGCAATCTAATTATTGAGGAGTCGATTGAACTTTAGTTTAAAGCGACACAAACACAAAGTAATATCAAAAGTACAATAGCATTGGTATACATGCATACAATACCTAACAACGATCATATATCTGCAGCTGTTATGAGTTTGTATATACATATAGGCATTGGCAGCTTATGATCTTCGTTGAACACTTGACCTAATTCTGAACAAATATTTAATATTTGGCGGCCATCTTATTATTTTATTTGAACACGGATATTATCATCTAAGGTAACAAACTTTCCTAAACGAGGTATGGCACCTGCAAACCCCAAACAGAAATGATATATTTGCGTATTTTTAAAAATAAAAATAATGTGAAAATAATGTTGGCGGCCATCTTGAATATCCGCAACTCTCCAATAACAAGCGTGTTACATACTTACTGTAATTACATGCCTTACATTTTACAATAAGACATCTATGAAAGGGGAACAATTTATTCCATCAGCACGATTATACCCACCACAGTATGCAATGTCATATTACTTGTGTGCGAGTTCTGCATCGTTTCTATAGATATTCGACGGCCATCTTGGATTTATATGAATGCGATACTGTCAAATTTCACTTATCTGCTATCAAAGAATGTGTCTGTCTCTGTACAAACATAATTAAACTACCAGAGTGCTAACATTTGTAAAATAAAGGCACATTTAAGGTAAAGTGTCTATATATGGCGGCCATCTTGAATTTCTAGAAATTCTCAATAATAAGAACCTGCAAACCCAAGTATCGCATAGTGTATGTCCCATAGATCATTATTGAACGCAAAGAACAACTCTATCAAATATTTCGTAAACGGTATCCACGAATATATCATATTACCATTATAAAACACACTTTGAACTCATTTGACCCCTATGCACTTAATGACCCCATAAAATGACCTTGTCCCACCTGATTTGATTGGCCGACACCGGATTCATATTCAGGAAGATATAATACATCAATCTAGCATAGTCGTTGCTTTTGCTCTCTTGGGTTGAACAGAAGTCATTTTTAAGCCACTTGTCTTGAGGTTGCCTCTCCACTATAATCACAGTTTGCAGAAGTAGCGTTTTTGCGTCACAGTTGATGTGGGTTTTTTTTGTGTCAAGTGTCGTCTATGTTGTTGATTATGTGTAAAACACAGAACGCTTTACCTACAATATTATTTTACTTACTGTAACCGGTGACGTCGTCTCTGACGTCACGCTGGAAACAACAACGCTAGACATCGCCGCAGCCAATGAAGTACCACCGAGGTCAGGGTCACCAAGAAACACTAAGTTTTTCCCACCAGTTATTGTCGACATGGTTTCCAAACGAGGATCTGCGTCTTGTGAAATGGCTATCGTGTGTACTACAACCTTAGCATCGACGGCTTCCTGAATGGCTGCATCTAAATCTCCCACGTTATTTCCCCCATCGGATATAACAATTATGTCCGCATT
>JBEVXV010000671.1:0-3697 GCA_040505915.1 Sedimenticola sp.
AAGCGCACACCTATCTGCGGGTACAGTTGGAGACCGGAAGAACCCACCAGATCCGCGTTCATCTTGCCCATATCCGTTACCCGATTGTTGGTGATCCAGTCTATGCCGGGCGTTTACGGATGCCTGGGGGCATGACGGATGCTCTGCGCAGTGAGCTCAAGGGCTTTCGCCGTCAGGCGCTCCATGCCCGCCGCCTTGGATTGACCCATCCGGCCACCGGTGAGTGGATGGAGTGGCAGTCGCCACTACCAGATGATATGACGCAACTGCTGGCGGTGCTGAAGAGGGATGAAGCGAGTGGCTGAGGTAATTGTTCCCCAGTGGCCCGCTCCCAGCAGGGTACGGGCACTCTCTACTACCCGGCATGGAGGCTCTAGTTCGGCCCCTTATAAGAGCCTTAATCTGGGAACCCATGTCGGTGATGATCCGGCGCTGGTTACAAACAACCGAGTCATGCTTCGACAGCAGCATAATCTGCCAGAGGATCCCCTGTGGCTGGAACAGGTTCACGGCTGTGCAGTGGTCGAGTACGGCGCAGATGAGAGTGGCCTGCCAATAACCGCTGATGCCGTTTTTAGCGACAGGCCCGGTAAAGTGTGCGCGGTAATGACTGCCGACTGCCTGCCTCTACTGCTATGCAGCCGTTCAGGCATGAAAGTGGCCGCTGTCCATGCGGGCTGGCGGGGGCTGGCGGCGGGAGTTATTGAGGCAGCAATCGATCGTTTTGAAGAGCCGGGTGAATCTTTGCTGGCGTGGATGGGACCAGCCATTGGCGCGGAGCAGTTTGAAGTGGGCAGTGAGGTGCGTGAACAGTTTCTCGCGGTAGATCAGAAAAATGAGGCAGCCTTCCAAAAGGGGCGTTCTGGACATTGGTTGGCCGATATCTACCAGCTCGCCCGTATTCGGCTGGAAAAGAGAGACGTCGGTTTTATTGGCGGCGGCGATTACTGTACAGTTAGCGACAGTGATCGTTTCTTCTCCTATCGTCGTGATGGTGTGACCGGTCGGATGGCATCACTGATCTGGATCGTATAAAGGGTGGAAAAGCTATGAGTGACTGGAAGATGTTAACCCTGGTGGGTGAAGACCGATCAGGTATAGTCGCGGGCGTGACAGAGGCGCTGTTCCGCTGTGGCTGGAATCTTGGCGAAGCGTCGATGATACGGTTGGGCGACAGCTTTACCATCATGCTGATGGTCTCCGGTGAGGGTGATGTAGCACAGGCGCTGGAGCCGGTAGCTGAAGCGATGGGTCTGCACCTCCATGTCGATAATATCTCCGGTCGGCTTCATCAGCACAAAGTACCGAATATTCAGGTACGGGTGACTGGTGCTGATCGCGCCGGAATTGTTGCCCAAGTGGCCGGTGTATTGGCTGAAGCGGGTTTTAACATCCTTGAGCTGGAGTCGGATGTCGCAGGCTCTGAAGGAGCGCCCCTCTATATCATGCACATCCAAGGTTATACCGACACACCGCTGGAGATTATTGAGGAGGCTGTTGCAGGTCTCGGTGATGTTGATGTCTCGGTCTCTTCCATAGAAACTTTGATTGGCTGATTATGGCTCTTCTGAAGATACTAAAGATCCCCGATCCATTGCTAAAGCAGGAGTCGGCTGTCGTGGAGCAGTTCGATGATACCTTGCGTGCTTTTATTGCTGATCTGGAAGAGACTCGCCTGGCAGGTCCCGGCGCGGTTGGCATCGCCGCACCACAGGTGGCTCATTTCCAGAGGATCACCATTGTCGATGTCTCAAATACCCGAAAACCTGTACCGAACCACGGTTATATGATACTGGTAAATCCAGAGATCACCGAGTGGGATGGCTATGAAATGGGGCGTGAAGGTTGCCTCTCAGTACCCGATTATACCGGTAATGTAATTCGTGCCACCCGCATCAAGCTGGAGGCGCAAGATCCTTGGGGAGAGCCGCTCGAGTTTGAGATGGAGGGGTTCGAGGCGCGGGCGGTACAACACGAGATGGACCACCTGGATGGCCTGCTCTTTCTCGACCGCGTCGTCAGCCGGAGAACCGACCTGTTCCGCCGCAAGGTGTACCAGAAAGGGAAGAAAGGTAATAAGGATTAAAGCACCCCCCTCCTTTTCTGCCCCACCGGTTTTTAGTTGAGCCGCCGTGGATAATCTGCCTCTCATATCCAGCCTGACCATCGTACTGCTGCTGTTATGGCAACTACGTCGACTGTTACACGCGTGTGACAGTGCCAACCGGGTGGATTGGGGCAAGGGCTGGATGAATCGGATTGATGGCCTCAACCGGCTCTTCTGCTATCGCTATCACCGTCTAAACGTTATCGGTCTGCGCCTGCCGAAAACCGGCCCGGCTATTGTTGTTGCCAACCATGTTTCCGGCCTTGACCCCATGCTGTTGATCGCCTCGGCCCGGCGACCCCTGCATTTTCTGATCGCCCGTGAGGAGTACCATAGGTTTGGTCTCACCTGGCTCTTCAAAGCAGTGAAATGTATCCCCGTTGACCGCCAACGAAAACCAGAACAAGCGCTGCGTGATGCCCTGCGGTCGATTAGGGAGGGGCATGTAGTGGCGCTCTTCCCTCATGGCAAAATTCACCTCGATGGAGACCCGCCACGCAAGATCAAAGCAGGGGCTGTGCGCTTGGCACAAATGACCGGAGCACCCATTCTACCCTTACGTATCAGCGGTATTCGAGGCGAAGGGGAAGTCGCTGCTGGTGTGGTGAGGCGAAGTCGGGCAAAGGTGACAGCCTACCTCCCCATCGATCCTGCACAGTACGAATACAAGGAGCTGCAGGAGCGGGTGCAGCAGATTTTGGATGGTGATAGCTAGGGCCTGTTAACATTACGCCTCGACTCAGCTCCATCAGCCTGGTTTCTGTGGGCTTCGGGGCATTGTTGGTCATAGTGATAGCTGAGTTTCAGGGGTAATCAGGATGAGTTATGTCAACTGTAGTCTGCACACTCTTTAATGGCTGGGGTGGTGGATGCTGTTACTCCAACTATAGTCATTTTTTCGGCTTGTCCATTTGGCCGGTGCGTTGCCAATCGGTTTCAATTTTACGGTTGATATTAATTGCCAGCAGTAGCACAAACCCCAGTAAAACCACCCAGACCCCGACTGCAGGCCACAACACCCACCAGCCAAGGCCATAGTCCAGGGCGATTTTCAGCCGTTCCAGTGGTGAGTAGAAATACTCCAGATTATCTTTGCCATGCCAATCTCCCTCCTTGTCTACCTGAACCCAGAGGGCGGCGGCCCGCTCTTTATCGATAGCAGTGCCATTACCATACCAGAGCATGAGCGCTAGATTGTTTTTACACATTACATTTTCCAGATTTACTCCCAGCTCATAATACTCCACCGCCAATTTTGCATCTGGTTCTACCCCCAAACCCTTTTCATACATATTGCCCAGGAGAAAGACTACCGAGTCATCCAGAAAGTAGGCTGCTTGTTGATACCACCATATTCCCGCCTTAATATTTACCGGGGAGCCATACTTTCCTTCTGCATGTGCATCCCCCAGCATACGGATCGCCCAGGTACCGCCCATCTTCGAAGCAGCAACAAGGTAGGTTAAAGCGCTCCGGTAATCACGCTGTTTGAGATAAATGGAAGCGAGAGAGGTAAGCGCTGTCTCGCTGTATCTGTACTTCTCCTGTGCTGCCTGGTAATAGGATTTTGCAACCTTCAGCTGTCCCAAC
>JBEVXV010000672.1:0-4077 GCA_040505915.1 Sedimenticola sp.
GGCTTTACATAGATCTAAACTGCTTTGAACAAGTCATATGGTGTCCAGACTTGGCAGATATGTTCTAGTCCATGTAATAAGAGGATTGAGTATCCACTTCTGGCAGAAATTACCAAATTTGGCACAGATGTTCCTCTATCTATCTATAATATACTGCTGGACCCCTTTTCAGGATTATTAGCAGGTACATGAGGTGCACGTCAGACATGATTAAGAATAGTAAAAGTAAGCAAGTAATTTAGCAAGACATAGATAAGGGTTAAAGAAGAACAAAGATTAAAAGCAGGTTAAAAACCAAGTACAGCATGTTTAAGGCTTGGCATGAAGGAGGTTGCCGACCTGTGACCTAAATAGGTCTTGGTCCTGTAAAGTGGCGACCTCCTTGGGGAGAGAGTTCCATTGTACTACAGCCAAGGGAAAAAAAGAAAATTTATAACAGTCTTTTGATGTATGAATTTGCCGGAATGTCATGGAATGGCAGTAGCGTGAAATTCTGTTTGGAGGTTCAATGTATTGTGGAAGGGGTACAGCAACTTGACCTGTGACCATTTTGTGGAACAGACATAGACGGGCGTCAGATCTTCGTTGTTCTAATGTCCGCCAGCCTAGTCTGTCTAGCATGTCTGTCACACTTGAGTAGCTGGAATAATCATTAAGTGTCCAGCGTGCGGCACGTCGCTGTACCATTTCAATTTTGTGAGAAAGATCCTTAGTGTGGGGGTCCCAGATCGAGGATGCGTACTCAACCTGAGGACGGACAAGGGCTTTGTATGCGTGTTCTTTGACTTTGGTGTTTGTAGTGCGGATGTTCCTTCGGACAAATCCAAGAGTTTTGTTGGCCTTGTTTGTAATCTGGTGAATGTGTGTGTTCCATGTAAGGTTGTTTGATATAGTAACACCCAGATATTTGGCGGAGGCAACTGATTGGAGGATTTGTCCGTGCAGGTTGTAAAGCGTGTTGATCGGTGTACGAGACCTTGAAATATGTAGTACCAGACACTTGGAGGGGTTGAAATGCATATCCCACTTGTTTTCCCATAACTGAAGGGTGTCAAGGTCATTTTGCAGGGTCTGTCCATCTTTATTGCTATCGATTGTTAGGTAAACGGCTGTGTCGTCTGCAAAGAGGCGCACCTGCGATTGTATGCGTTCCGGTAGGTCGTTAATGTAGACTAGGAATAGGATAGGGCCCAGTACTGAGCCCTGAGGCACACCAGAAGTGACGGGTATCGAATCCGACGTCTCACCCTCCAGAACAACCTGTTGTGATCGATTTTTTAGGAAGGCACCTATCCAGGCAAGTGTTTGTTTACGAACTCCATACTGATGTAGTTTATGGAGGAGTTTGTTATGACTTACCTTGTCAAATGCCTTGCTAAAATCCAGAAGGATGAGGTCAGTTTGCAAACCATTGTTGGTGTTCCTAGCCAGGTCTTCAATCAACATTGCAAGCTGAGTCTCGCAGGAGCGCCTCTCGCGGAAGCCATGTTGAAGGTCATATAAAATATGGTTCCGGTCAAGATGCTTTACAAGGTTTGAAGTGATAATGTGCTCCATTACCTTACAGAGTATGCAGGTCAGCGATATAGGTCGGTAGTTCTCGGCTGCTGACTTGTCGCCTTTCTTGTATAGGGGAGTGACGTTTGCACTCTTCCAGTCTGACGGAACCTCACCTGTGTCTAGCGAGCGCTGGAAGATTGCCTGGATAATAGGGGCAATTTCATGTCTGAGCTCCTGTAAAACAAGGGGTTGCATTTGGTCTGGTCCTGCTGCCTTACCTGGTTTAAGGTTTTTGAGCAACTTTTCTACTCCGGGAACTGAAATCTGTATACCTGGCATATTAGGAAAGGAGCTACATGTAGTGTCTGTGGGTTGATGTATGGGGTCAATGACAGCTGTGTCTCTGAGGTCATCCACTCGCCGCTGGCCAAGCTGTGATAAACTGAGAGGGCTTTGAGGAGAAAACACAGACTGAAACTGTCTGTTCAAAATGTTAGCTTTGTCAGTTGTACCTGAATGAAGTGATCCATTCTCCTTTAAGGGTGAGATGCCTTGTTGGTCTTTTTTGGAGCTCTTCATGTACTGAAAAAGTTTCTTGGTATTTACCTTCTCAGGTCCATCAGTCTGGCCAATTCCGAGTAGATTCTCAATATAAACTGCATGAGATTGATGGATAAGTTTTTTTACGCAGCGTTTTGTTTCCAGAAATTGTTGGCGTGTTTTGTTGCACCCTGTCCTCTTGTGGGATTTATACAAGTTGTCGCGTTTGCGGATTTTCCGACGGATTTGCTGGGTAATCCAGGGTAACTGGTTCTTACCTCGAATGAGTTTCTTTGGAATAAACTGGCTTAGATAGGTGTCAAGATTCTGTGTGAAGTCGGTCCACATATTTTCGACTGACATACCTGTGCATTTCCGAAGAAACTCCTCCTGGTAGGTGTGCATTTTCTTCCGTAGTCCATCCCAATCAGCTTTCTTATATAGGTGTACTAACCTTGGTTTCTGTTTTGCCTGTTTGGGCTTTAAACTAACTTCAGCGCAAACTATGTCGTGGTCCCCCAATCCAGGCAGGTTATATACACGCTTCACTAACGTTCCATTTGTAGTCAAAAAGAGATCTAAAATGTTCTGAAATCTGGTTGGCTTACTTACCATTTGTGAAAGGTTGAAGTCATCCAAGATATTTAGAAAATAGTCATAAACGGTTTGGTGTTGGCAGTCATGGCTAACCACTGGTTCTGAATTGTCCCATGTAAATTTTGGGAGGTTGAAATCCCCTAGAATCCATATATTACCTTTTTCGTTGGCCACCATGTCAAGTGATAATCTAAGTTGTTCAAGGCTAGGTAAGTCGTCTTCGCGGGGTCTGTAGAATGCTGCAATGTGCAGTGGTTGTGTACCTGTAATTTCTAGTTGAATCCAAACAAGTATAAATACTCCCCCACTACGCGACTTAGAAGTCTTTCTATCTTCCCGGTATAAATTGTAGCCGAGGTTGGAAGGAATTACTTCACTGGTGAGGATATCAGGTGATAACCAGGATTCCGTACCTATGACAATGTCAGGCTGTTCTGTGTCAAGTAGTGAGTGAAATTCAGGTAGTTTGTTCATGATTGACTGAAGATTGTTATTCAAGATCTTAAGTGATCTCGGTGGGTTTTTGTTGGTCGGTGTTCCAGGTTGTTTTTGTTTGATCGGAGTGGAGGTGAGTGGAGTTGTCGAAGTATCAAGTGTGGAAAACATGCTTGACGTCGACACAGATGACATGGACTGTTCAAAATAGCTCGAACTAAAGTTTGGCATGCCACATTGAAGGCAGTGCCAAGAGTAACTTTCATGTTCTGCTAGGATATTGTGTATATTTACACCAAGGTTTTGGCAATTGATATGAAACCATGAAGTGCAGGAATCACATTGAATGGCATCTTGGCCATTTTTCACAGCCTTCTGACATGTTCCACAAGGATATTTTGGTGTTCTGGGGCCAGGGTTCATCTGTACATCATTCGACACTGTTACTAATAACAAACTCAGATACAGTAAATTGTTTCTCCCTTGAGATTCATGTTCTCACTCGAAAACAACTTCTCAAATGTGTTCAGAAACGAATGGTGTTTCGACTGTGTGGCGGAGGACAATAAACTGAATATGTCATGTTGGTCATACTGGTCCCTCCCACAATCATGATGTGAAAATATGGAAGTGAAACAAGTCAAGAGACTCAGTGAAATGATAATACCTGACAGCATGATAGCCAAAAAACTACGAACCGGAAGTTGCCCTTGATTGTTTTACAAATGGCTGATTTGATTGGTCACGTGACCAAGCTTTTGGAAAATCTAGAAAAAAGACGTAATGGGGCCAATTTTGTATGAAGTACAAAAATGTAAGGTTATGAAATCAATTATGGTGTGTGGTTTTACCAAAACCCACACAAAAAAACTGTGAATTTAAGCTGTAAACTTGATTTTATTAAGTTTTAACGGGAGCTTCAGAGATAGCAACAAGACTGTCCGACGCATGCGCACACATATCTATTTGTATATCATTTGGAATGTTATTTTACATTTATAGGCC
>JBEVXV010000673.1:0-16370 GCA_040505915.1 Sedimenticola sp.
AAGGTGGATGGAGAGGAAAATTTAAACCAATTAATCAGTCGGGAGCTCATTTCAGCTTCTGTAAATCCTAATGTTCTGACGTTTGACGACCCGCTCACCATTTGGTTCCAGGCGGTTGGCCATCCTATCGAAAAATAAACGGTAAAACCTTGCTTCAGGTCTAACACTGACAGCCCATTGTTGACTGCCGCCGGCCATTCTACCCTAGGGTAACCGATTGTTCTCCACGGTCATTCTGCGGATATTCTAAGTGCTGCCGCTGAGGCTACCGGTGCCAATACCAGCGCCATTAGTAGAATCGCCCCCAGCATGTAGAGATGACCCGCCCCACCCAGGCCGGACGCTGTCGCTTCCACCGCACCGGCACCAAAAATCAGTACCGGAATATAGAGCGGCAATACCAGCAGTGAGACCAATACACCGCCACCGCGCAGCCCCAGGGTAAGTGCGGCACCAATAGCTCCGATCAGGCTCAGGGCGGGGGTTCCCATCAACAGCGTCACCATCATCACCTGCAGAGCATCGCTACCCAAGTCGTACTGTAGCCCCAACAGCGGCGCCATCAGCACCAGTGGCAGACCAGTGACCAGCCAGTGGGCGGTAATCTTCCCCAACACCAGCAAAAACAGTGGCTGCGGTGTCAACAGCATCTGCTCCAGCGTACCGTCATCAAAGTCGGCAGCAAACAGCCGCTCCAGGGCTAACATTGAGGCGAGAAGTGCCGCCACCCAGAAGACACCGGGGGCAATCAGCCGCAAAGTACTCATCTCCGGGCCGATACCGAGAGGAAAGAGGCTCACCACGATAACAAAGAAGAAGAGGGTGGAGAAGATATCCGAGCGCCGCCGTAGTGCCAGCAGCAGATCACGGGAGACGATGGTATAGAATGCCTCAAACATCGCCATCCCTCTTCCAGCCGAGCTGTAGCTCCTGAACCTGCCCCTTGGTGATCTTCACCTCCTGATGGGTAGTAAGGATCACCATACCGCCCTCATCCACATGAGAGCGTATCACCGACTGCAGAAACTCCACAGCGGCCTTGTCGAGGGCGGTGAAGGGCTCATCCAATACCCAGATGCGTGACCTATTCACCAGCAGACGGGCCAGGGCCACTCGCCGCGTCTGCCCCTGAGAGAGCACCCGGGCAGGCAGATCCTCGTGACCATTCAACCCCATCTGCTCAAGGGCATCCCACGCCTGCTTCTCAGCGATGGAGACACCGTCCAGAGCACAGCTGATACGTAGATTCTCTACCCCGGTCAGGTCACCCTTAATACCGCTTTTGTGACCGATATAAACCAGATCACGACGAAAATCCTCACCCTGCTTACAGATCGACTCACCGTCCCAACACACCTCCCCCGCAGTCGGCTGCACCAAACCGCAGAGCGTGCGCATCAGGGTGGTCTTACCGCTGCCGTTATGGCCATGGAGGTGCAGCAGCGTCCCCCCATCAAGGGAGAAACTGAGCCCGGAGAATAACCTGCGGTCACCCCGTATACACTCAAGATCCACAACTTCCAGCATAGAAACCCTGTCACCAACAGAAAAAAACCGTCTGATTGTACACAGCCCAGGAGATCTTTCCCATATATAGATATAGGAGCCGCCCGTCGACCGGCAAGCTGACTTAGCGGCAAGCATGCGAGTCCGGCTCCTGAACAGAACCAGAAATAAACCAGCATCAAATTGATATCATTGATCTTTTCTTAAAAAGCAAAGCCCAACAAGCTCTATTCTTACCTTGACAGTGGATAGAGTCGTTACTACCTTCTGATAAGGAAGGCACTGTTCCACGGAGTCCATGGAGTTCTCTGGGTCACCGGACGACATCACCACTGTCGATCTCATTGCCTGCATTCAGGAAGTATCAGCAATGAAGCCTAAGCTGCATCAGCTAAAAAAGGACTACCCCTATCCTCGTCACTCCAAGCGAAGGAAAATAACCCTCTCTTGCACCTCTGAAGGCGGGGCTGGGTGTGAGTAGAAAACGTCTCAGGCACTACTCGCTCTCTATCGGCTTCCTAACAGCCGCTATTGTTGCTCTGTTGATCTGGTCCGGCTTGGTGCTGAGTAAACGGATAGCCAACATCGATGGGCTGTGGGAGGAGTACAGCCAGCGCACCACGGCGGCCTCCACCGCACTTAACCGCATCAACACCAACCTCGGCTACGGCGGCTTCATTCACAACTTCAAAAACTACATTTTCAGGCAGAATCCACAGCTGGTGCCACAGATTGCAGGCAATCTGCAAGCCGCCCGCAGCGCCATTGCCGCCTACCGCACCCTGAAGATCAGCAGCCAGGAAGCGGCGGCGCTACAGTCGCTAGATGGCATGGTCAATGACTATGAGAATAAGTTCCTACTCACCCGCCAACTGGTGGCCCAAGGGCAGACCCCCAGCCAGATCGACGCACAGGTACGGATCGATGACCTGCCTGCACTTGAGTCTTTCCTGCTGCTTGCAGACCAGGCGCTGGAGCGAGCTGGCAATAAGGCGCTGGAGACGGACAAAGCACTAAAGCAGACAATCCTCCTGGTTAAGTGGGCTGGCCTGCTGATCCCCTTTGTGCTGCTAATGGGTGTTGTCATCATCCTTTTTATTCGCCGTGTAAAGCACTCAAATGACAAGCTTAAGGCGGAACAGCGCTACCTGGATCACCTATTGGATGTGGGCCCCGATCCTATGCTAACCACCGATAACCATGGACATATCATCCGTGCTAACGGTGAGGCGGCAAAACTGTTTGGTTACAGCCAGGCGGCACTGTGCAAGATGATGGTAGAGGAGCTGATTCCGACCGAGTTCCGACTCAAGCACGCCAGCTACCGCAACGCCTGTTTCCATAACCTGGGGTTAAAACACTTTGGTGACAGACAACCACTGACCGCCCTGACCCAGGACGGTAGAGAAGTACCGGTAGATATCAGCTTGAGTTTTCTTGAACGGGGGGGAGCGCTCCAGGCAATCGCCACCATTCGTGACGCCTCCGAGTGGACCAGGGAAGAGAAGCGCCTCCGTAGCGCCCGGGATGAACTGGAACAAAGAGTGGCTCAGCGCACCACCGATCTGGCCGAGGCCCAGCGTATTGCCCACATAGGTAGCTGGCGCTGGACTCTGAAAACAGGAGAGATGCAGAGTTCGATAGAGGTAGAGCGGATACTGGGAGAGCCTCCAGCCGCCAACTGCCGCTCTCTTGACAGCTGTTTCGGTCCCATCCACCAGGATGACCAGGTAGTTATCCGCAGCGGCGTCAAACCGATGATGTCACAACCGGAACACCCCTGTGATGTTGAGTTCCGTATCATTCGGATCGATGGCAACCACCGCTATCTGCATCTCCGGGGAGAGAGCTGCTCAAACGAAGCGGGGGAGATAACCCACCTCATAGGAACGCTACAGGATATTACCGAAAGAAAAGAGGCCGAGCAGGAGTTACGGCTGGCTGAAAATCTCTTCAGTGGCACCACCGAAGGGATCATGGTCACTAACACCAAAGGGGCCATATTGAGGGTTAACGCCGCCTTTACCAGGATCACCGGTTACAGCGCCAGGGAGGCGATAGGGAGCACCCCAAAAATCCTTCACTCTCACCGCCATGACCCAGCCTTCTATCAAGAGCTGTGGTCCGGGCTGATTACCAACGGACACTGGGAGGGTGAGATCTGGAACCGGCGAAAAAGTGGCCGCCTGATCCCGGTCAGGCAGAGTATTACCGCCATTGCCAATGCCAAGGGGGAGGTCAGTCAATATATAGGTATCTTCTCTGACATCACCGAGAGAAAGATATCGGAAGCACGCATCCGCCACCTCGCCCATTACGACCCACTCACCGACCTGCCCAACCGCCTGCTCTTCACCGCACGCTGCGAACATGCGCTGATGCACGCGCGGAGGGAGGGACATCAGGTTGGGATACTGTTCATGGATCTCGACCGTTTCAAACACATCAACGACAGCTTGGGCCATCCGGTGGGTGACGCGCTACTGAAAGCGGTCGCCGAAAGGCTGACCACCGTACTGAGAGAACAGGACACCGTAGGACGTCTTGGGGGGGATGAGTTCGCCGTGGTGGCTGATGAGCTGAGCCACCCGGATGATGCCGCCCTGATCGCCAGCAAGCTGCTATCGGTATTAGATGAGCCGATAAAGATCGGTGTCAACGAACTGCACATCTCCACCAGCGTCGGCATCGGCCTCTTCCCCGACGATGCTGAAGATGTGCCCAGCCTACTGAAAAATGCCGAAGCCGCAATGTACCGGGCGAAGGATCTGGGGCGCTCCAACTACCAATACTACACCGCAGAGTTGACCCAGGCGGCTTTTGACCGAATCCAACTTGAAGGCCAGCTCAAACTGGCCCTGGAGAGAAAACAGCTCTACCTCCACTACCAACCCCAATACTCACTCATCACCGATGGCCTGATCGGCTGTGAAGCGCTGGTGCGTTGGCAACACCCGGAACTGGGCAATATACCCCCCAGCAAATTTATTCCCCTCGCCGAAGAGACGGGGGTCATTCAGGCCCTCGGTCAGTGGGTACTGGTTACCGCCTGCCGACAGATGAAGGCGTGGCAGAATGAGGGCTTGGAGATTGGTCGGATGGCGGTCAACCTCTCAGGAGCCCAGGTTCAACGTCAGGAGATTGTCGATGTGGTCAAATCAGCCCTTAAGGAGACTGGGCTTGATCCCAAATATCTGGAACTGGAGGTGACTGAAAGCTTTGTCATGGATTACGCCGAGCAGGCGGTCAGTGTCCTGGAGGAGTTGGAAGCGCTGGGGATCAACCTCGCCATCGACGATTTCGGTACCGGCTACTCCTCACTCAGCTACCTCAAGCGGCTACCCTTTCACAAGCTGAAAATTGATCAGTCATTTGTCCGTGACGTACCTCATGATAACCACGATGAGGCGATTGTTCGTGCCGTTATCGCACTCGGCAACAGCATGGAGTTACAGGTGATCGCCGAGGGGGCAGAAACCAAGGGGCAGGTCGATTTCCTCAAAAAAGAGGGTTGCCACGAGGTACAGGGCTACTTTCTCAACCGACCGATGCCCGCCAACGATGTAGCGGAGGTGATCCGGCTTCATCAGACGGGTACACACCTCACCTAACGCCCATCGGTAACCTTTACTCCTCCGCCGGTGCATTGGTAATAAACACTTCAATGTAGCGAAGTATTTTATTCAGTGCCCGTTGCGCCAGTTTTTTCCGTTGCAGCAACCTGGGCTGTTCACACATTGCCTGCACCACATTGTCGCGTAGAGGGGTAATCTCTGTGGAGAGGTAGCTGGCAATCAGCCTCTCCACCTTCTCCGGCAACAGCTTCTCTTGATCACACAACTTATCCAGTGCCGCCTGCTTTTCAACCCTCCAAAATCTATTGAACTCACAGGGAACGGTCGTGGCATTGGAGATTTCCGGCATGTTTTTCAGTAAAAATTTCTCGATCAGCTCACGCTTGCTACGCAGTCTGGAGTCACCCTCCACTAATTCGATGATCACCTTCTGCTGCTTTTTGCGCTCATCCTCATCCGCCTTATCCTTCAACCTTGCCAGCAGTTGCAGGATGTAGGTGACATTAATCTCATCCCGATGGATCAGCTCCAGCTCAAAATCCACATCATCGAGTATAGATACCACCTCTTTCTGACGGTTACTACGCACCTTGTCGTAGAGATCCAGATACTTGCTGCGGTAATCGGCGAAGGCCTGTTCATTCATGATCAGGTCTGCAAAGCTGAAATCGGCAAAGGTAATTAGGATATTGTGGGTTCTCAGCAGATTGCGGAACGCCTTGATAAAGGCCAGCTCATCCTCTTCTGTCACTAGTTGATCCACCCTCTCCATGGTCGGCGCAATTGCCAGTAATAACCCCACAGCCTTATTGAACTCACGCACATACTGTTCATAAGGCTCCATGATAATGACCTCTTTCGCCTGCACATTGGAAAAGAGGGCAATAGCATCATCGGTGGCTTTTTTAAGGTTACGAAAACAGACAATATTGCCCTGTGACTTCTTCTCACTCAAAATTCGGTTGGTACGGGAGTAGGCCTGAATCAGACCGTGAAAATTGAGGCTCTTATCCACATAGAGGGTATTAAGGGGCTTGCTGTCGAAACCCGTGAGGAACATATTCACCACCAGCAGAATATCCACCTGCTTTTCACGTACCCGCTTGGCGATGTCTTTGTAGTAGTTGAAGAAGGCGTCACTCCCTCTGGTGGAGTAGGCGGTACCGAACATGGCGTTGTAGTCAGCGATGCAGGACTCCAGCTTATCGCGGCTGTGCTGGTTGACCACCACCCCGCTGTCATCCATGCAGTGCATAGGGTCGCTGTCCACCAGACCATCGGCGTCTTTATCCTCCTCATTGGCGATATAGCTGAAGATGGTGGCAATATTCAAATTGTGCAGCCCCGCCTCACGTTTTGCCTTGAACAGATCGTAATAGCTGGTGAGCACATTGACACCACTGGTACAGAACATGGCGGTAAACTCACGGGCGTGAGTTTTTCGATTATGGTGAGCCAGTATGTAGTCGACAATCTGCTCCTGCCGTCGCGGTGACTCCATCAGCTCTTTGCGGTCGATACACCCCACCTCGATATCAACCTCGTTGGCACTATCGTCCCTGCGTTTGTATCGCCCCACATACTCCACCGAGAACTTCAGCACATGTTCATCACGTATGGCATCGGTGATCGCGTAGCGGTGCAGGCACTCGTTAAAGAGGTCTTTTGTAGTGCGCTTGCCATGCAGGTTCTTGGTGACGTTATCGTCAATGATCGGCGTACCGGTAAAGCCGAACATCTGGTGGTTGTTGAAGTAGCTCACAATCCGCTTATGGGTATCACCAAAATGGCTGCGATGACACTCATCAAAGATAAATACTATGCGCTTGTGGCGCAGCGGCACCATGGCCTCCTGATAGTAGCTCTTGCTGATGACTGTGTTCAGCTTCTGGATGGTGGTGACGATCAGTTTGATATCGCTGTCCTTCAACTGAGCCACCAGCTTACGGGTGTTGTCGGTGCCGTCCACACACCCCGTGGAGACGGCATTGAACTCCTTACTGGTCTGGTAGTCGAGGTCTTTGCGATCGACCACGAATATTACCTTATGCACCTGGGGCAGTTGCGTGATAATCTGGCTCGCCTTGAACGATGTCAGCGTCTTGCCCGAACCGGTGGTGTGCCAGATATAGCCGTTACCACCGCCGCTTCTCACCTTCTCAACAATCTTCTCTACCGCAAAGAACTGGTAGGGACGCAACACCATGAGGGTCTTGTCGGTCTCATTGAGCACCATGTATCTGCTGATCATGCGAGAGAGCTTGCACTTCTCCAGAAAGTGCTTTGCAAACTTGTCGAGCGGGGTAATGCGCTGGTTATTCTCGTCGGACCAGTAGAAGGTCTGCTTGAAGGAGTTTCGACAGTTGTTGGCAAAATACTTGCTATTCACCCCGTTGCTCATAACAAACAGCTGCACATACTGAAACAGCCCAGTATTAACCCAGAAGGGGTGGCGCTGATAACGGTTGATTTGATTAAAGGCCTCCTTCAACTCGATACCGCACCGCTTAAGTTCGATCTGCACCAGGGGCAGGCCATTCACCAGCAGGGTAACGTCGTAACGGTTCTTGTAGCTACCCGCCACACTGCCGCCGATGGTCACCTGCCGGCTCACCTGATACTGATTCTGACACCACTCTGTCTGGTTCATAAACTCCAGATAGAAGCTCTCGCCGTTGTCGCGCCTAAGATGCATCTTGTCACGCAGCACCTTTGCCCGCTCGAATACGCCGCCCTTGTCCAGGTGGCGCAACACCTGCTGGAACTCAGCCTCTGACAGGGCAATCTGGTTATGTTTTCCCAACTGCGTTTTGAGGTTGGCTAGCAGCGCTGCCTCATCGGGCATGGCCACGAAGGCATAGCCCTGGGTAGTAAGTTGCTCGACCAGACGCTTCTCTAGCATCTGTTCATACTGGGGCCCCTGTTTGCGCTTGGCCAGCCGCTGTTGATTGCTTGCGTACTTTTCTCGGTTATAAAACTCATTTCCCACCCGCTCGATATGGCTGATCAGGTCAGGATTTTCGATATCGTCATAGGCGGAGAGGTCAAAGCTGTAGGGCAGCAGCAGGTCGTCTAGTTGATTAGCGATTCTATTTTGCAACGAAAGACTCAGCGCCTCACCCTTCATGGTGAGGTCGATATCTGAACCACTTCGATGACTCCCCTTGGCTCGGGAGCCGTAAAGCACCACAGAGTCTACCTGCGGCTGGAGGGCAAACACCGCACAGATCCGGCTGATCGCACCTTCGCTCAGACCAAACTTCATGGTCTATTCCTGCTCTGCATCGGCCAATACCTGCATGCGCTCACGCAGGGCAACAAAGGCATCATAGTACTCATCTACAATAGCGTTAACAATCTGCCGGGTCACCTCTTCGTTGTAGGTGTGGGAAGTAAGGTTACGGCTCTTGATCATCTTTAACCACACCTCTCCACTCTCTTCCGTATCCCCCAGCAATCCCTGCCGGAACGCCTCACGGCTGGCGTCTCTGGAACCGATCAGGCTGGTAAAACCCTGGTGTGTCAGAAAATCCTTCAACACATTCCAGGCCAGTTCGTGGTTATACTCGAAGGACTGAATAAGCCCCTGCTCCTCCAGCTCGTTCAACGCCTCTCTCTCCATAAATCGTGTAAGCTGATTCAGGGCACGGCAGTAGTTATTAAAACGCTGAATCCAGCGGATATCCTGTTCGTTCATGTCATGGCCTCAATATGCAGATCGGAGTCGATTGTGGTGAAAAGCTACCCACTCTTTCTCAATCATACCGCAATCGACTCCGACCCCAAGCACCAGATGAATAGTTACAACTCTTTTTTACTTGTTGCTAAAACTAACCTAGCGCCTTCTGAATTAGGGGTACCAATGGCTCCGGCAGTTTGAGGCTGCCAGACAGAGCATACTGCCGCCCCTTCTCCGACATTTTCTTCCAGGTTTTGACGATAATATCGATCCACTTCTCTTCACTATACTCCGAGTGTTTATCGGCAAATGCTTGCATATAGTGCTCGATAAACACCAGAGCGGCGATATCCTCCAGCAGCTGAGTATCGGGGTTGGTCTTTACCGCTTTCTTGCCAATCGCGCTCTTTACCCGCGCCATGGATGCCTCGTCGAAGCCTGCATCTGCCATCAAAGCAGCAGCGCTATCCCCATGAAACTTATAGAGTTGAGTGCGCCACTTAAAATAGCCCGGACGGTTCATCGGATAGGCGTCACGGGGAGATTTCCAGCGTTCGATATGCTGAGCTCGGACTGAGATCTTTCCCACCTCATCGGCATCCGGCATAAAACGCTCAAGCATATCGGTCATGCGTTGTGAGTAGAGTAGCTCCTTGGGGAAATCCTCACCATTGGCACGCTCTCTATTGGGATCTTCGCTGTTGGCAGCATCGATAAGCTCAATGGTCTTTTCAAAAGGTGTCTGTTGGGACATTGATCTACTCCAGTTTTGTTGTAACTATTTAGCTGAGTTTGGTGTACTCATAACTCAACTGCGGATACTCCGCTAACCACATCTCCACCAGCTCTCTCTCCTCGGCCGGGCAGCATCGTCGAGAAAGACCATACCGTTGTTGGAGAGCTTGTCAAACAGTAGCGGCAGCGCCGGGTAACGTGAGTGCTTCTGAATAAATCCAGAGGGGCCATCGATTACCAGCATATCGATCGATATGCTGGGGTATAGCGTTCAGGGCGTACCACTGATACTCGCTGCCGCCAACCACTCTCTTCTAAAATACTCATAAATCATAGCCCTACTGACTTTGGCAGTAACTTCTCAATAACCCAGTACAGATGGATAACTTTCAGGTGAGAGCAGTGACACCTTTTCAGGACGTACAGCAGCAGGGATGCTGCTGTGAGCGTACAGGGAGGTATTCACTGCGTCTCCTGAAAAGGTGTTACTGCACCCCTATAGCACGGACTTTTTGAGAAATTAATAGCCTGATTGTCGAGTTACTTGTAACACCGATAAGCACAGTCAGCTCATTTTATCTTTCGTTTATTGCATACCCCAAGCACCCATTCATTGTGACATGCGACGGAATAACCACTTCGGCCTTTTGTATTCTGCCAGCGAGTGGCGAAAACATCCCTTCGTCCCTTGAACAGATCGCCAAACAGAGACACCTTCTGTTCAGGGCTTAACTGAGAAACCAGACCTTGAACATATTGTTGATGCAACAGTTCCCGCTGTCGCTTCAGAAGCTTCTGTTTCTCCGCTTCAAGTTCAGTCAGACGCGACTCAATTGCAGCCAGCTCACCTTTGTCTTGAAAAGGATCTGCCACCCAACGGTAAATGGGAGCATCATCAGACATATCCTCTTTAAAGCCCTTCTCTCGTAGATGTCCTGCCAAGCCATGGTAATCCGACAAAGTCGAAACCTCAGCAATCACATCCACATCACGAGTCATCCTGATTGGTGAAGCGCCTGCATCCGTGATCAGCAACCCCGTTGCACAACCACCGAGAAATACCAAGTCATCGACCAAGTTTCCCAACCGTGATGCCGCCAGTTCGAGAATTTCAATATTCGGATTTTGGACCAACATATTTTTCCAGTCTGCTCTTCAGCTCTTTGATTGCTATTGCCCTTTCCCTCGCTCGACCGCCACGTATTGCATCCACCAGCGCAAGCAGGTCGTAAAATTCAGAATTGCGTTGAATGGCCTTGGGAGCGGACTTATGCAGCGGGGAAAATCCAATACCTCTGACACTGCCCTCAGGAGAAGGCCAGACCGGCGGCGGTTCATCGTCTAAAATCAACCCATTCGACAAAACTGGAGCGGCATAGGCCGTAGGAAACCCTCGCATCAACTCGCCCCTGTCCGGTACAAACACATATTGGATGCCATGTTGAAGAAATTCACCGAGATTTCGAATATTAGGGCGAATCTGCCCACCACCATCAATCGCCAACCCCGCCCTCACCGCTCGTTTGACGGCACTATGCACCTGAGAAGGACTCATGCCGAGCTCCACACCCAATTGGCTGTAACTCCAGCGGCCTGATCCCAACGCAACGAGCTTGAGCAGCACATAGATATCCTGAGGCTTCAATATCATCAATACTATTCTCTATTCTGGAATCTAGAATAAAGAATAGCAGAAACACTCACAAACTCAAAAAGTGATTCACTCCGACACATGTGATCCCATGTTGCTACAACACTATTTTTTGAAGCCATTTCGTAGCAACTATTGGTGATTTTTTACCCATTTTCGATGTCCCATCAAAACAGAATTTTATTACCGTTTGTTTTTATTGATTATTTGTTGGACACTTTATTGAAATCGGTCCAATCAATGACTGGATCGACTATCATGCCATTGCCCCAATGCTGGATTGGACTGACTATTATATATTTTTCTGTAATTCAATTAGTTGCCGTATGAAAAAATCTGCTTGTAGCATTTTCGTAGCAACTACTCTTATAGCATAGCTGCCAGACCACCAATATTGCCGTTACTATCACACCAATATTCCTAGGAGCCTATCCGAGAATAGGCACCGTAGCGAGGGAAGTCTATTTTGAGTCATTTTTTCCGGTCATTTGAGGCGAATAGTTACTCTTATTCAACGAATAATGAGCGGAAAAAAGGGCCACAATGGGCTTTCCGCACGCCTACATGGATGTAGGTAGTTAGAGCAATGCAGGAGCAATTGCCGAGTAGGTGTCCTATTCTCTGACAGGCTCCTAGCTTAGACCTACAGTCCCGCAAATCTCCTACAAAAAAAGCTCACACCTGAATGATGTAAGCCTTTTATTTCATAGGCAGGCCATGAAGGATTCAAATCTTCGACCAATGGATTAAGAGTGGAGACTGAAAATATTTAGTCTTTTATTATCAATAGCTTAACCGGCGCCATCGTAACTTCTCAAAAAGTCCGTGCTATGGGGGTCGTCATCCTCGGGGCCGGACGGGGTAGAGAGGTCGCTTCTACCTCGGTACCTTACTGAAATTATTCCGCCTTATAATAGGCAGCGCTGTAAAATTTTGTTGTCAAGCAGGGCAGACAGCCCCTATTTCCACGCTATATTTCTCAGCCTTAGAAAATTAATCGTTATCAACACATATATGTTTCATTTCTTAGACTATACTTGAAGAAACTTGATTTTAAAGTTGGACTCCATATAATACGCCGATGCGTAAGGTTATCCATCAAGCCGCCCTCCAGCGTGCCCTTGAAAAGCAAGGCTGGACCCAATCAAAACTGGCTAAAGAAGTGGGAGTTTCCGCTCAATCTGTGACCAACTGGATGCAGGGCGACGGATTCCCTCGTCCCGCCACCCTGCTTAAGCTTGCCACTTTGCTACGCCTGAATTTTGATCAGCTAGTACAAACTGACTCCAGCGAGCAACCGATTGTAGCCTTCCGCAAAAAGGGCAGCGCAAAAACCACCGATATCCATGTCAACAAAGCCTCTGAAATCGGCATGCTACTCAAGCCACTAGTACCCTATCTACCAGAAATGCAGGTGCTACGTACGCTGATTACCTCACCCTCAACCGAATACATCAAGCTACAGACTGCCGTGTCGCAAACCCGGGCCCGGCTTGGCCTGGGTAATCAGGCCGTGTTGCGCTATGAACAACTAATAGGCGAGTTTGCCGACTGCGGCGCCATCCTGGTACCGACTCTATTGGGCGCTAAAGGCAATCATGAAAATGCCATGCATATTCGGCTGCCCATCGAAGATGTCACCTTTATCTTCATAAACCTGGATACCCGTGTTGAGGATTTCAAATTCTGGATGGCTCACGAGCTGGCACACGTATTTACGCCAGACCTAGCAGGCAGCACAGAAGGTGAAGACTACGCCGACGCCTTTGCTGGCTCGCTACTATTCCCCAAAGCTTGTGCCGAAGCGGCTTATGCAGAAACCTGCCGCAAACGTAGCGCCAATGGTGAGATTGAAGCATTGTTGCACCACGCCCACACCCACAGTATTTCACTTAATACCGTTTATCAGAGAGTAAAAGAATATGCTGCTTATGCACAGCTACCTGGCTTAAGTGTGGATGACCGCGCCATCCGCAAAGTACGCAACAGCATTTCCGGCCCTCTGGTCAGCGAAGCACTATTTGACCCCATGCCACCAACGCCAAAGCAATATATCGCCAATGCTGAAAACAACTTTCGCTCAACTTTTTTCCATGCACTCAAACAGATGATTCTGGAAAAAGATACCGAGGCGGGTTACCTACAACAGATACTGGATCTCTCCATTGGTGATGCACAAGCGCTGCACGAGGAACTCACTCATTGACGCTCGTCCTGCTCGACACCAATGCTTACCTTAGGTTAGCCAAGCGTGTCCGTCCTATGCTCGGCGTCAAGTTCGGGCAGAAGGAGTATGTACTCACCATATTCAAAATCACAGAAGATGAAGTACATAAAAATCCAAGACTTCGTCATAACTACCCCTGGTTTGATAATCCAGATCTGGCTGCCGAACGACTCGCCAAACAAGTTCGACTCAAAAAAGACGAAAAAGAACTGCTTACCATCAGCCAGAGCATTCTTCGCAAGCACGTTCTCGAAAACGCCGCCAACTACAAAACCCCACCCTCACCCGCTGACTGTTACATTCTCGCCTTTGGCCTAGTCCGTCCCGCTATCGTCGTAACCGATGACCTAAGCATGCATCAACTGGCAAATGAGTTTGATCTGGAAAAGTCGGTCTGGCATGGCCACGAACTACTGCACAAAATGCTTAGTGGAAAGCACATCGACAAACAGCTAGTAATTGATATCTATGGAGCGCTAGAAATCAATGGCGATATGCCCCGAACCTGGTTCGAGGTGAAGCACACTACTTTTAAGAAGGTGTTCGGACCAGTCTCACACTAGGAGCCTGTCCGTCCATAAATGGACACTTTTGATCAAATTAAACTTTCTAGCTAAGAAATTACTATCCTATCGCTCTGGCATCCTTGCCTACTACGATATCGATGGGCTTTTTACTGGCCCACTGGAGGGAACAAATAACAAGATCAAGACCCTTCAGAACATAGCCTACGGATTCAGGGATATGGAATTTCTCAAGCTAAAAATTAAAGGGCTCCATGAGACCAAGTATGCTTTAGCCGGATGAACCAGAAAAAGGTCTTCAAGAAATTTGGGTTCTTCGAATATTTGTGTGAAGCCAATGAGGCCATACCCAGCCTATAACAGGCCTCTTGAGTGGTAAATTTAGATTGTTCAACAGGGCTTACCCCGCCCTCGCCGGGAGGCAGGGGCGCCATATGCGCCCCTGCCTAATAGGGTAAATGCAGGATGAGGGGTGTCAAGGACTACTCGGCGCAAGCGCCTGCGTTCCTCCTTGACACCCCTCATCCTGCTGTACTTAAACAGCTATTTATCCAGTAATTTCACACTATTCTACGAAGAGCCCTTTTTAATAACTATTCAGGGCTAATCGACGAAGAATACCCGTATTGTGATAGCTAGTAATACTATCCCAAATACCGCGCCATGAGTTGCGCTCAATCAGGAGGAAACAACCCAGGCATCCAGTGCGATGCAAGCTCTACGGTAAACCCAATTTCCAGAGGCGCTCGACTACTGGCAGCAGTGACTGCACCGTGACTTATAAGTGCAGATACCGCTCGACTGGCCGTGCGAGTGCTGGCCCCAATCAACGCCTGTACCTCACTGCGTGGCAGTTCACCACGAAATAGAATGCTCTCAAGAATACGCCCCGTGTTCTTAGGTAAACTGCCGTCTTGGATCAAATTATTAGTCCATACCAAGATCCGTCGCCGTAGAGCATCTGGCTGAACCAAAGCCTCCATGAATGCCACTTGATCAAGACAAATCTTCAAGAAGAATTGCGTGAACTCAGCAAGGCTCTGCTCACTGAGGCTACCACGACCATCTAGATCACCGAGCCTGGGCTGATCGCAAGCAGCCAAGTGCCGCCGGTAGTCCTCAACATTTTTCGCAAACCCCCTGGCAACAGACCACACGCCGCCAGTATCAAGCGCATCAAGTAACATAGCGTGTGACATCAAGCGAGCAACACGGCCATTGCCGTCGATGAAGGGGTGGATCCATGCCAACCTGTGATGAGCAGCCGCAGCTGCCAAAATCATTTCTGATCGATTGAGGGTCGCATAGGCATCCTCGAATCTGAGCATAAACCGCTCAACCGCCCCAGGACTGACGGGGATGTGCCGCCCAACCTTGACGTCGTGAGTTCGCAGCTCCCCAGGAAAAACCTCCATCTGCTCTTTCGTCTCAGGATCTTCGACCACGAGCAACTCCAGCGGGAGGTGGGCACAGAAGCGCTTGTGGATCTCTTTGATGCTGTCCACCCTAGTAGCACACCCAATCAACGCACCCTGATCTATCCACTTCTGGACAATAATGTGCGCCTGAGCTTCAAGCTGGAGATTGCGCTGCTCACGATTTGAGCTGTAGTCACCCTTCAGCGCTCGTTCAATATCGACTGGATGCGTGTCATGCCCCTCGATTAAGTTGCTGTAGTAGCAGTTCATGGATCGGACTAGACCAGAGAGCGCAGCCAAAATACCTACCGGGAGACTACGCCTGAACCCAGCTGACCTGGCTGCTAGCTCAAATGATAGCTCTGTGAGTTCACTCCGATGTCGAGATGTAATTGGCAACAGTAGAGGTTCCATCTGTGCCGTATGCTCACCTCTATCCATCACAACTTTTTTGTCTGCTTTCATGGCTACTTTAATGGCCGAATATAATATCAATAAAACATATACTATACATAATGATACATTCATTCAACGATGGCAATAGCACGATCTATGGCGAGTTATTTGGCAGGTTTCATTTCAGTTTATTAAGTGTGGGGGCTAATAATATTAATCCCTTATCTTTCATGGCATTACCAGAGCCTCCGGTAACTTCTCAAAAAGTCCGTGCCATAGGGGTGCAGAACACCTTTTCAGGAGACGCGGTGAATACTTCCCTGTACGCTCACAGCAGCATCCCTGCTGCTGTACCTCCTGAAAAGGTGTCACTGCACCCACCTGAAAGTTATCCATCGGCACTGGGCTATTGAGAAGTTACAGCCTCCGTTGCTCAATTTGTATGATCAGGTGTAACTATGCAGGGCTGATCATCGCAAAAGCCCCGCAGAAAATAGTTATCGTGATTACTTGCCGATTGCCATGCAGGCAAAAGCAGGAGGCGTTTTTAGATACGCATCCTTGGAGTGACCAAATTTACGTAGGTAGCTGACTTCATCTCTGTAAGTAGAAATCAATTCCTTGACGGTGATTCCCTCGTGCATCACCCTCTCCAGATT
>JBEVXV010000674.1:0-5327 GCA_040505915.1 Sedimenticola sp.
TACCCATCATTTGATATTTGATTTAGTGACGGGTGTTCTAGCCGTTGTGTTGATTGATGGGTGTCCTGGTGGCTCAGAACACCAGACGGGGTCTATCAGAACGGTGAATACGGGGGTGCCGTTATTGTCGATAAGTTTAGTCAGAGTGCTACTGAGTGGACTCTGGAACCGAAAAACATAGTAGATAATGAACCTAAATTGGGGCAGCGCCAATCAGCTGTAGATGAATTAGAGTGTACAGCTTAAATTAAGTACAATATTGTCTTGACTTAGGGGACCACTTTAACACTGTAGTTGTAGCTCGCCATTTTAATATGTCACTTTGACGAGAGTCCTAATAACATTTAATTACACCCTAATAACATCATCTGATCCCTGGAAAAAATATGACTAATAGAATAAAAGAAGCCATTAAGGCCGTGTTTAAGGTGCCATTACGCGTGAGTCCTCGCCTAAATTTTCTTTATACCGTTCACCGTCGGAACCGCAATTTATTTCGTGCACCGGTTCAAACTCCATACGGATTCAATCTGTGTGGGAACAAAGGAATGGAGTCTGGAGATTTTGAACAAGAGGAAGTGAAAAAAATTCAGTCCAAGCTTGAGACGGTCGACTTGTTTATTAATATTGGCTCTAATATCGGATACTACGCTTGTATTGCTGCCGCCATGGGCAAACAGGTCATCGCGTTTGAGCCTGACAGTGCAAACTGTAACCTGCTCTATAAAAATATACATATCAATGGATTTGATGAATTAATTGAGGTCTTTCCTGTTGCATTAGCTGATAGAGTGGGAATCCTTGAACTTTTTGGACTAGGAACAGGAGCTTCTATCGTAAACATCTGGGATGTCAAAGAAGACGGTGTTTTAATTCCGGTTAATGCTCTCGACTCTATACTTGCTCACCGACTTACAGGGCTCCGTTGCCTATTTCTGATGGATGTAGAAGGTGCCGAGCATCTAGTACTTCGCGGGGCAGGTCAGTGCCTTGAAGCGGATGCAGAGTGGATTATTGAAATTACCGCGCCTGAGCATAAAGGCAATAGTCTGGCTGGCAAGAATCGCTTTAAAGATGTTTTTGATCTGTTCGATGCGAAAGGGTTAAAGCCGTTTTTATTAAGCGATGGACTGCCTATTACACCTAAAGAAATCGACGAGGCTGAACAGGGCAAGTGTATTCGTCTTTCTAAGGAAAGCATGTTTTCTTTTAGCCGTGACCTACCCCCATAAAGGATAGGAATTTCAACCCACAAAGTCAACCAAGTTCCTCGTCGCAAGAAGGGGCATTCAGCCCTGACAAACCGAATTCCGGCGGTAGTAATGCTGCGAACACACCAAACACACTGACAGACACCAAGAACATGGGGCTGGTCGCCTCAATACTCCGCTGACAGGGGTACGCAGCACAAGAGATACCCTACAGGTTCTAAAATGATCTGCAGATTTCGCATACTCATGACGGATAAGCCAGCTACCCGCTCACCGTCTGGTCAAACTCGAACTCCGGAACTGGCTCTGTCACATTATCAGACCACGCCTGACTCTGATCCAGTTCCAAACAGAAATCTGGCGGGCCACGGGCGGACGTGATCACCGGAGCAACATCCGGCTCCCCGATATGCCGCAGGATTCGCCCAACGGGTTCACTTTCGGTAAGGGTCGCTCCCGGCATCCTCGGTAACTGCTCCTGCGTTACTCTACTACCTACATCCCTGTAGGCATGCCTCCCGCAACATTAGTACGTCCCTGTACGTCAAGGCGATGATCCTCATTTCACCACCGCACCTTAGACAGACCAACGAATTGATCTCATAGATCCTCGCCAGCAGCATCGCCCAGACCGAGGCGAAGAGGTTACCGCAGGAGGGGCAGATGCCCCGTCCCTTACAGGAGTAGGCGATCAGAAAATCTTCGCCGCACTCATCGCAATAGGCACGGGCGCAGCTTCCGCTCCTGCTCACACTAAGTACCTACATCCATGTAGGCAAAGCCATACGCCAGGATGCCGCACTCCAGGTATTTTCTCAGATTCCGTTCTACATACCCGGGAACCGGATCGTCATCTGGAAACGCCTCACGCTGCTGGGCACACGCTGCTGGGCCAGCCAGCTCTCCAGGTGGTGCTGTGCCGCACAGACGGACATCCCTGTCGTTCCTGTCGGTTGACTTTGGCTTAATCATAGAGAACATATAAAGCACTCGCCAGACGAAAGCGCCGAAGAGCTGCATGAGAGCAGACGGGAGTCCGGGGAATGCTCACCTCCGTTATTTTTCCGGCGCTGCTGTTCGCTCTGCTGGCGGTATTGGGTAAACCACCGGTATTCGGCCTGCTGCTACGGAAACAGGGAGAGGATGGGGTGCGTTCACAGGAGGTGGGTGTGCGCCTTGGGCAGCTGAGTGAATTCTCATTGTTGATCGCTGTACTTGCTCTGGGGCGGGAACTGATTGGCACGGTAGCGGGTTATCTAATCCAATTGGCAACCCTATTGACCTTTTTTATCTCCACCTATCGTGTGGTTTTGCGCTACCCCACGCCGATTGCACTTTCTGAGAAGTTGCGGCGGAACTGAGTTACTGTTTACCTGAGGACCCTTCTCCAAGAAACGATAGAGTTAGACTCGATCGATTTGGCGGTTCTGCTAAATTAAACAACCGTGATATTCACACAGATTGCTAACTGTCCCCGTTGTACCGGCAAAGGGCAGGGAATGAAGTGCTTTGCGCTCGCCAAAATCCATGTGGAGGTGTCACGGTAGATTGCCGGGCGTAGCGAAATTGTTGATTTTATGGGTTGAAATTACTCTCTTTTAAATTTGTAAGCCGAGTGAATAAACATCCCCGGGGCAAGCCCTCTCGCTTTCGCTCGACTTTCTCGTTCCTCGAAAGCGGGGTATTGGCCCGTAAGTTTTTATCTATACGCCCCAAGGGGTGGGGAATAAAACTCCAAGGGATTTAAGCGTGCTGATGATGGTCAGGGTCGTCCTGGATTAAGCTCTCAAGTGGGATGTGCAGCCCCCTCCAGAGATTGCGGATCATATTAAGCGTAAGTGGGCGCTTGCGATTCAAAATCTCAGACACGCGCCCACGCCCACCAATGAAAGGCTCAAGGTCTTTGTGCTCTAGCCCAGCCTGCTCCATCCTGAACAGGATTGCATCGATAGGATCAGGAGGGTCGATTGGGTGGTGCTTGGATTCATATGCCTCGATAAGGGTAATTAGCACATCGAGTCTATCTCCCTCTGATGTATCCACAGGGGCACCCCACAGCGCCTCTACTTGTGCAAGTGCTGCATCATAGTCCTGTTCAGTTTTGATCGGCTTAATGTCCATCAGGTATACCCTTATTTAGCAGACTTCAGATCAAGTTTGTCGTATTCCTCGTGAGTGCCGAAAAATTATACAAACATTGCCTGTCGCTGATAGTCAACATCTACCACAAGTCGATACTTGTTTCCGCCAATGTTAAATACGACAAGAGAGCCACTGATTATACTGGCGCTGGCAATTTGAACCTTAATCTCATGGGGTGTGTTCCACTCGGCCTTTATTGCCTCAGAGTGCCAGGCTTCCAGCGGCACCTTACTATCCTGATAATCGGGTTGTTCCCAGAACACCCGCAAGGTCCGTTTAGCAATCACCCTCATTGGGTAACTATAGTTTGATCCCGATTTGGGATCAAGTGGTCGCATATAACTGGGGTCACATTAAACTAATCACCCGGCTTCTGCTTACGCCATCCAATGGGCCGACCCACTTTTTTAGGCTTCAATCTCCTGCCGGTTAACTCTTCAACCTCTTCCTTGAACCGATCATTACCCAGTGCCATCCCCTTGTTAAGCCTTTCTCTAATTTCAGTGAGCAATTCATCCTCAACATGATGCGCAAACAACGCCCGATATCGATCCATCCGTACGTCTTTTCTCTTCCCAAATTTCATATATTCCGGGTGCGGTTTACACAAGCCCGATACTTTTTCCAGTGCATTGATCTGGTAGCTGGACCAGACATACGCTCCAGGATCATCAACCATATTCGCTCTTACCGGATTCAGCTCAATATAACGATAGACATCTAGTAAGTAGATTTCTGATTGAACCAGACACTATCGGTATCGCCCCTCCCAGAGAGTACCGCTTCGTTGATATTGATAGTTGAAATATTGAACATACCGACGACCCACCGATTGCATCATCAAGCTCACTGCTCCTGCCTTTTGGGGAGTACACAGCAAATGAACATGGTTCGTCATAAGTACCCAGGCATGTATATCTACCGAGAATTTCTCAGAATACTCCCTTAGACAACCCAGTTAAGCGACATAATCTTCCTGCGCAGCAAAACAACTTCGCCGGTTATTGCCACGCTGGATTAGATGAACGGGCAGCCCTATGGGAGATATTCTTGGTAGACGGGCCATTTATTATTGGTTTGTAAACTCTGATGATCGAATAAGCTGAGTATAGCGTTTAATGTGTATCTGACCCCAGTTATTACGGATTAATCTATTTATAACATATACTTAAGAGAGTATAACTTTGAATTTTCTTCTGCCTTTTATACGATAAATAGAAAAATCTCGATCAATTGTTGCAATTGTATTTAGGCTGAGTTTTTCTGCAAGGTACACCAAACACGAATCAGCAAAATCCATAGGTAAATCACGACATTTCTCAGTTAAATATTTGATCCTTCCGAAATCATCGTTTTCAATATTTTGTATTTCAACAGCCCCTTGATGTATCCATTCAATAAAATCAATTTGAGCATTTCGATTGAAATTTAGTAAATGAAGAGTTTCAGTGATCGATGCAATGGTTGTAACTAAAGGACATTTGTTAGATTTTATGAACATAACAGCTTTATTGTGGTATTTGTCAGAAGCATCAAACAAGGCTATCAACGGGCCGGAATCAATCAAGATTTTTTTCATATTATCTTGGCTTTAATTATACTTTTTATCAGTTCTTTTCTATCTGATGATAAATTGCCAAGACCGCTTGAATATTTGCCAAACAAATCTTCACCGATATCCCACGCATTAGGCTGTTTAAGTTTACTAAGATATTCGCTAATGCTTTTTCTGATTAATTCAGACTTACTTAACCCAAGATTTTTAGCAGTATTATTAATTTGTTGTTCTAATTTTTGGTCTAATCTTAATGTGATCATATCAACACCTCCGTATTACATAATGTAATGCAATCCGACGGCCATGTCAAATTTCATTTTTCACACAGACGCGGTAGGAACACTGATTACTCAGCGTCCCCCGCACAGATCCCCGCATGAAGTTTTCCCTCACGGGGCTCCTCGGTCGTACTCGCT
>JBEVXV010000675.1:0-10607 GCA_040505915.1 Sedimenticola sp.
AGAATGACTACTCCCAGTTTCATAGGCTTTCCTGATACTCCATTCTGTTACTTTTTTCCTCTCCCCATTGAGACATTTTCTCCATAGGGGGGCGCTGATTGCCTTGGGATTGAGGTAACCCGCTCAGTTAATGCTGCAACTACTCGATGCGGGCTGCATATCCTCTACTGTGGCGTCACGCACCTCCAGCACCTTGACACTAACCTTGAGACGCTTGCCAGCGAGGGGATGGTTGCCATCGACCGTCAGCTTGCCACCTTCAATCTTGGTGACATAGAAGTTTTTGGTCTCACCCTCGGGGCCTTGCATCTGTACTTCGGCACCGATGTGGCGGAACTCGGGGGGGACATTATCCAGGTCATCGGTAAAGGTGAGATCTGGATCGTGAGGGCCAAAGCCATCCTCGGCCGACACCATCACCTCAACGGTGGCACCAACGCTCTTGCCGGCAACCGCCCGGTCCATGCCGCCGATTAACTCAGTCTCACCGCCATGCACGTAGCTGACCGGGATATCATTCTGCTCCAGCAGATTGTCATCTTCGTCCGCTATAGTGTAGGTAATGGAGACAAACTTTCCCGGTTTGATCACTTCTTTACTCATTGGCTTAACTGCTCCCGCGATCTCTCAATCACGCTCATATGAAATTTGACCGCGTATTGTAGCAATTTGTGGAGGCAGTGCCGAATCAGAACCGATTATCCTGAAATCCTCAGCTGAACACCATCAAGAGCACTCTCAGTTAGCCGTGGTCTTGGCGTTATTCTGCAACTGCCCGCACCGCAGCCACGGCGGTCATGTTGAGCAACCCACGAACGGTGATATTGGGATTGACGATATGTGCAGATTTAGCCGCCCCCAGCAGGATAGGTCCGATTGAGATGCCGTTACCCAGACGCTTCATCAGATTGAAAGCGATACTGGCGGCATCCTGATTCGGCATCACCAGCAAATTAGCCGGTTCTTTAAGGTTCGAGTCAGGAATAAACTTCTCCTGCATCGCCGGAATAATCGCCATATCCGCATGCATCTCCCCTTCAACCGCAAGCTCGGGCAGATGGTCGCGCACCGTTTTCAATGCAGCACGCATCTTCTTTGCTGAGGCGGAGTTGTGGCTACCAAAGTTGGAGTGTGAGAGTAGCGCAGCCCGGGGCTCAATACCGAACCGACGCACTTCATCGACACAGAGCTCCACGATCTCGGCAATATCCTCCGCCGTTGGCTCCTCTTGTACCGAGGTATCGGTAATAAAGAGTGTACCGGTATGGAGCACCAATACACTCATGGAGGTGAGCTTATTGACCCCCTCCGCTCTGCCAATGACCTCCTCAATATGCTGAAGATGGTAGACATAGCGACCACGCGTACCACAAATCATCGCATCAGCCTGACCCTGCTGCAGCATCATACCGGCCAGTACGGTTGAGTTAGTGCGTAGCGCGTGGCGTGTCTCGATGGCGGAGTAGCCCATGCGGGCGACCCGGGTGAAATAGGCATCGCTATAGGCAAAATAGTGCTCGTGGTCCTGGGGCTCAACCAGCTCAAAGTCTCTGCCGACCTCAAGTTTCAGCCCCAGTGCTTCGATATGCCGCTCCACCACCTCACGCCGACCAATTAATATGGGCTCGGCAATACCCTGCTCCAAAACCTGCTGCACCACCTGCAGCACCTTATCATCCTCCCCCTCGGCGTAGACCACACGAGGCGCCTTCTCCCGCGCCTTATCAAAGATCGGCCGCATCGTCATACCGCTGCGAAATACCGACTGGTGCAACTGCTGCTGATAACCATCCAAGTCGGTAATCGGCCGCAGGGCAACACCACTCTTCATCGCCGCCCGAGCCACCGCCGGTGCTACACAGCCCATCAGGCGGGGATCGAAAGGCTTGGGTATCAAATACTCAGGGCCAAAGCGCAACTGGTCACCACCATAGGCGGAACGCACAATATCCGAGGTCTGGGCCATGGCCAAATCTGCAATAGCACGCACCGCAGCTTTCTTCATCGCCTCGTTGATCTCCGTAGCACCTACATCCAGGGCTCCACGAAAGAGGAAGGGAAAACAGAGGACATTGTTTACCTGATTGGGGAAATCTGATCGACCTGTGCCGATCACTGCATCCGGGCGCACCTCCTTTACCAGGTCGGGCATAATCTCGGGTGTGGGGTTGGCCAGGGCCATGATCAGTGGTCGTGGTGCCATCTCCTTGAGGTACTCGGGCTTCAACACACCGCCGGCAGATAATCCAAGAAAGATATCGGCACCGGGCAGTACCTCTTGGAGGCGGCGCTTATCGGTAACCACCGCATAGCGAGCCTTGTAGGGATCCATCTCCTCACTACGCCCCTGGTAGACCACACCGGCGATATCAGTGACGATAATATTTTCCTTTTTAAGGCCCAGCTCAACCAACAGATCGAGGCAGGCAAGTGCCGCCGCACCGGCACCAGAGGCGACCAGCCTGACCTCATCCATCTTCTTACCGACCACCCGCAGACCATTGTAGATCGCCGCCGCAACAACAATAGCCGTGCCGTGCTGATCATCGTGAAAGACCGGAATATTCATCCGCTCTTTCAGCCCTTTTTCAATAATGAAGCACTCAGGTGCCTTAATATCCTCCAGGTTGATACCGCCAAAAGTGGGTTCCAGCCGCGCTACTGTATCGATGAATTTTTGCGGATCCAGTTCATCCACCTCGATGTCAAAGACATCGATATCAGCGAACTCCTTGAATAAGACGGCCTTACCCTCCATCACCGGCTTGGAGGCGAGGCTACCGATCGCCCCAAGGCCCAAAACTGCGGTGCCATTGGTAATCACTGCCACAAGGTTTCCACGAGCGGTATAGTCCGCTGCGGTCAGTGGATTCTCTTCGATTGCGCTACAGGCGTAGGCCACTCCAGGGGAGTATGCGAGGGCCAGGTCATGGGAGTTAGCCAGGGGTTTGGTCGCCTTTATCTCCAGCTTCCCTGGACGGGGATGAGAGTGATAATGGAGGGCACTTTTTTTCAGGTCCTCGGACATGGACATTTCACCTTTTACTGGAGAGAGAAAGCTTGAAGGCCTTTAAAAACAGGGTATTCTATAAATATTATAGGTGGCTTGCATAGAGTTATTTAATGCGAAAAACCTCGCAATAAACAGCCACTACTGCAACTTAATTTGAACCCTACCGTGGACGATCTAGAGAATGCAGGGGGCAGAGATCATCGCCTAAAAGAATGGGTGCTTGGGTCGAAGTCGTTTGCATCAAAAATATGTGGATATTCCCATAATTGTATCGCAAACGAGTAACTTCTCAGAAAGTCCGTGCCATAGGGGGCCGTCATCCTCGGGGCGGAGTCAAACCGTCCTACCACATCAATTTTACCTACCTTTGTATCACGGTTTGACTCCGACCCCTACCGTACGGAAGCGACTCCGATACCTTACTGGGCCTAATCATACAATATCAATAGCTTAGCCAATTTTGACTCCGATCCCTGATGGGATGTTGCAGAGTGTGTGCAACACTCATCGTGGCGAGGCGCCGCTCCTTGAATGGGATGAGATAAGCTATCTCATGCAGACGCTTTACCGCTGAATAGATTTTTCAGGCTGCCCCACCAGATGCCACTCAACATCCAGGAGTAGGCCCAGGTGCCGAGAATAATCAAGATGAACGCCTTGACTATATCCATGGACGAACCGTCGAGGGAGAAGGCCGGTACATAACCGAAGAGGAACGGGCCAAGATAGAGGAACTTGGCGAACTTGAAAGCGGAGAAGGCGGTCTTCCACATATTCGCCTTGGCGATGGTGGCCCCGGCAAAGGCGGCAATACAGACCGGTGGCGTGATATTGGAATCCTGAGAGAGCCAATAGACGATCATATGGGCGGCGATCATATTGACACCCAAGTGGGTAAGCGCAGGCACCGCTACTACAGCCGTAACCAGATAGGCGGCCGTAACGGGTACCCCCATGCCGAGAATCAGGGAGGCGAGGGCGATAAAGAAGATGGTCAGGATCAAGGAGCCGTCTGCCAATTCAATAACGATATCGGCAAAGGTGAGCACCAGGCCGCTAAATGTCAGCACACCGATAATGATACCGATTACACCCACCGTGGCACCGATCTTCAAACTGCTCTCGGCACCGCCACGGGCCGCTTCCAGGAACTCTTTCGGACCAATCTGTGTCTCTTTACGCACCCAACTGACGGCAATACAGGCGACAATTCCAAGAATTGCCGAGTAACCTGGCGAGTAGCCGTAAAGCATAAAGATGGTGATAACCACCAGCGGCAATATGTAGTACCACTCACGCTTGAAGATCTCCATGGCACTCTGCTCAGACCTCTCACCCACGAGGTTATTTTTCTTCGCTTCGTAATGAACCATGACATAGACGCTAAAGAAGTACATCATCGCCGGGAAGATAGCCACCAGCATAATCTGGGAATAGGGCACACCGGTGAGTTCGGCCATGATAAAGCCACCGGCACCCATGATTGGCGGCATAAACATACCGCCAATAGAGGCCGCAGGCTCGATGCCACCGGCAATATGAGGCTTAAAGCCCGCTTTCTTCATCATCGGGATGGTGAATGAACCGGTGGAGACTACATTGGCAATGGCACTGCCGGAGATGGAGCCAAACAGACCGGAGGCAATTACCGCAACTTTACCGGGACCACCTATTTTGTGACCCACCGCAGCAAGCGGGAAGTCGACAAAAAACTTCTGGGCGCCGCACTTGTTGAGGAAGGCGCCGAAAAAGACAAACAGTAAAATATAGGTGGCCAGTACATTGGCCATAATGCCAAAGACACCATCACTCTTATAGAAAATTGAAGTACAGAGTTGTGGAAAGGTATCCCCTGCATGAGAGATAAGATCCGGCATCACGTCACCATAGACACCATAGAGGAGCATCACTACGCCAATAATTACGAAAATGATACCAACAACCCGTCGCGCCAGCTCAATGCCCAACAACACACCTACCACCGCGACAGCCATATCAAGGTCGGTCTCGGCACCGGTGCGATAGTTAATCACCTCGAAATTGTACATCCAGTAGCCGATGGTGAGAGTGGAGAGAAGAATCAGAAGATAGTCCACCACCCGCATGATGGTCGATTTTGAGCGGTAGATCAGAAACACCAACACATAGGTGGCGATGACATAGATACCGCGATGGAACTGGGTGGCCGCAGGTGCCACCACAGCAGAATAGGAGTAGAAGAGCAGTAGGGAAACGGCACTGATATCAAAGAGGAGCTGCTCGAATTTATGTAGTTTTTCGTACATAGTGGATTCCCTATAGCATTAAAATAGCTCGGAGAAAAGAGTACAAACGCAAGTTCAATTGCGCCAATTCCGGCTGGTTGATGAGGATCTCTCTTTTATTATCAGCCTGTACCTGGATGCACACCCTCTAGGAGCCTGTCCGAGAATAGGCACCGTAGCGAGGGAAGTCCATTTTGAGTCATTTTTTCCGGTCATTTGAGGCGAATAGTTACTCTTATTCAACGAAAATGAGCGGAAAAAAGGGCCTAAATGGGCTTTCCGCAGTAGGTGTCCTATTCTCGGACAGGCTCCTAGGACAAGCGCTTAGGTGAACTATATCACCCCGGTGCAGACCGGCTTCCAATCGAGCAACATTTTTTGGCACACCTCCCTGTAGGAGCGCTTTCTCGAAGCGCGATGGATATTTGTACCCAGGAGCCTGGTGCTCGGGGTCGGAGTCGATTGCGGTGAGATTGTGGGTAAATGCACTATTTCGCCGCAATCGACTCCGACCCTTGCCGTATCGCGGCCCGAGAAACCACTCACCAATAGTACCGGTGCCCGATACTAAATAGTTACACTATCTCCATCATATCTAACCCAATGTCACTCTATAAACGTCATGGCGAGTGAAAAAGAGAGAGACCAGCCACCCCAAACCGGCTTTCGGTCAGAGTAGCTGGTAGCCTCTTACGGCATAGTGGTGGTTATTTCAGCACGCCTTTCTCACGCCAGAACTTCTCAGCACCCGGGTGGAGTGGAGTAACAATACCATCCGCGCCCTTTGCCACACTCATCGCCTTGAAAGTCTTCTTCTGGCTGACCATGTGAGCCAGACCTTCATCGGTGTAGATGGTGGAGAGCAGCGTATAGACAACATCGGCAGAAACATCGGCATTGGCAACCCAAAGCGCCGAATCCTGGAAGGAACCGGTGTCAGTATCCACACCCTTGTAGGTACCAGCAGGGACAGTCAGCTGTCCGAAGTAAGGATACTTGTCATAAAAGCCAGTGGCCTTGGCGTCCGCATCCACATTCACCATGGCGATATCATTGGTCTGGGCGGCCTGAATCACAGCACCTGAGGGGTAGGCGGTAAAGAGCCAAAAGGCATCGAGCTGGTTGTTGCCAAAAGCGGCTGCAGCATCGTTATAGCCCATGGCATTACGTTCGATCTTGTCCCAAACACCCATGTGGGTAAAGAACATCTCGCAGTTGGCAAACGCACCAGAACCTGCGTTACCTACACCCACTTTCTTACCCACCAGATCCTTTACCGATTTGATGCCCGAATCTTTGCGGGTCACCAGCTGCGCCGGTGCACCGTAGAGAAAGCTGACCGCCAACACCTTGTCATACTTCTTGGGATCATTCTTCATCTTACCGTTGCGGCCCAGATAGACATGGCCCGAATAGACCACACCAAAGTCGGAGCGACCGGAGTTAACCTTGCGCAGGTTCTCAACTGAGCCAGCTGAAGATTGCGCTTTGACGGTGAAATCTTCAATCGCCTTCACCGGCTTATAGGTTTGGATGGCATTAGCCACCACTTGGAAGGTGCCACCTGCCGGGCCACCGCCGAAAACGATGCGCTCCTTAGCCAATGCCTGGCTGGCGGGAATCATCGCCATTGCCATGGTCATACAGAGTGATGCCGCTAATACAGTCCTTCTTTTCATATGAATATCCTCCACGGATTATGAGTTGTTATTTGTATAGCCGATCAGGAACAAAACTACGCCCACCGGCGGGGGGGGTGTCAATTGATGAAGATCACCCCTCTGTTACAAACCCGTAGCAACAGAGGGGCTAAAAAGCACTTATCAAAAAACCTGATGTACCGATATGTGAGCAAGTTGTACGCCAAATAGGATATCTGCACTATTTCGCGCTACAAGGGCTAGTTCGTGAATCAGTAAAAGGTGAAAATGCGTGGAAATCCACCCTTTACATGGTACGGAGTAGAGGTAATCTGACCTGTTTTCGACTATTTATAGTGACTTTTATCGAGGCAAAATTTTTGCATCTTGTCGTAAAGCGTCTTACGAGGAACCCCCAACGCCTCCATAGTCGCCTTGATATTACCGCCGTGGCACTTCAAAGATTGCGCTATAAGGCTCTTCTCAAAACAATCCACCTGTTGCGGCAGTGTAAGAACCGCTTCCCCCGTATTGCCGTGCATCAGCTGCTCCAGGTCATAACCACAACTCTCCCCCAGCAGTACATAGCGCTCTGCCACATTGCGCAATTCGCGAATATTCCCTGGCCAGTCGTGGGTCAGCAGGGTGCGCAGCTGATCACCGTCTGGAGGGGCCGCCTCCTGCTGATAGCGGGCGTTTGCAACCAATAAAAAGTGCTGAAACAGCAGCGGGATATCCTCACGGCGCTGACTTAAAGGGGGGATATCGATAATCACCACATTGAGCCGGTAGTAGAGGTCTTCACGAAACTTACCGGCGGCAACGGCCTCTTTGAGATCCACTTTAGACGCCGCCACCACACACAACTCCAGCGGGATCTGGCGGTTAGAGCCCACGGGCTCGACCACCCGCTCCTGTAGCACACGGAGTAGATGCACCTGCACAAGCATCGGCATGCTCTCAATCTCATCGAGAAAGAGTGTACCGCCGTTGGCGTGCTCAAACTTGCCAACACGCCGCTCCCGGGCGCCGGTAAAGGCCCCCGCTTCATGGCCAAAGAGCTCACTCTCGATAAGGCTTTCTGGCACCGCACCACAGTTTATTGCAACAAAATTTCTACTATGTCGCGAAGAGTGTTCGTGCAGTGAACGTGCGACCAACTCCTTACCTGTGCCGGTCTCGCCGATAATAAGCGCATCGACACCCGCTGTTGCGATACGCGCAATGGTCTCTCTCAGGCGCTGTATTGCAGGCGTAAGCCCTATAATCCTTGGCCCTGGGGCACTCTGCGCTTCCAACTCCTGGCGCAGACGGCGATTCTCAAGTGTCAATAATCGCTTCTCCAGTGCCCGACGCACTGTTTCTATCAACTCCTCGGCGGCAAATGGCTTCTCCAGAAAATCATAGGCACCGTCACGGATGGCCCCCACCGCCATAGAGATATCGCCATGGCCACTCACCAGAATCACCGGCAGATCTCTATCAACCTCCTTAACCCTCTGCAAAAATGTGAGTCCATCCATCCCCGGCATTTTGATGTCGCACACCACCACCCCCCGCCACTCCAGCGAAAGCATGGGTAGCACCTTATCAGCACGGCTGAAGGCCTCTACATTAAATCCGGCTAAATCCAGCGTCTGCTGATTGGCTATTCGAATATGTTTTTCATCATCAATGAAGATGACTTTTGATTCAGCACTCAATTATCAATCCCCCTTCAATCCTCCAACGGGACCGGAGCCTGCGGCATCTCCAGGATGAAGACCGCCCCGCCAGCCGGATGGTTTTCCGCCTTCAGAGTACCACCCATTCCCTCCACAATCCTCTGGGAGATTGAGAGGCCAAGCCCGAGTCCACTGCTCTCCGGCTTGGTGGTAAAAAAAGGATCAAATATATACTTCAAGTGAGCCTCATCTATACCGCTACCGCTGTCACGTATCTCCACACGAAAAAGGGTTCCCTTTTGTGATCCACTGATATCAATTAGGCGCTCATCACCCTCCTCTACCGCATGCAGTGCGTTACTTATCAAGTTAACGAATACCTGCTCCAACTGCACCATATCGGCGAGAAGAAATACCTCCTGCCGGGGCAATTCCAGCCGTACATCCGCAGAAACCTCTTTTATTCTCGTCACAAGAATGTTCAGCGAGTAGTCTATCGCGGCAGGCAGGGAGACGCAGACCCGCTGCCCTGAGGTCTTGCGGGCAAACAGCTTAAGCTGAGAGCTAATAGTCGCCATGCGCTTGGTCAACTCTGAAATCTGTTGCAGATTCCAGCAGGCCTCCTCCTTACGCTCACGCGCTAACAAGGCGCGGGCATTATCCGCATAGGAGCGAATGGCGGCCAGTGGCTGATTCAGCTCGTGGCTGATGCCCGTAGCCATCTGCCCGACTACGGCCATCTTTGCCGCCTGAATCAGCTCATCCTGGGCTTGCTGCAGCGCCTCCCCCGTCCTATGGTGCTCCTCAATCTCCGAACTCAGACGGATATTCGATGCTGTCAGCTCCCCTGTTCTCTCACGGACACGCAGCTCCAGATCATGCTTTACACGCCGGGTAAATTCTGCACGCTCCAGCAGGCGCTTTCTGCGTTGATTTATGTAGAGCGCAAGCAGTAGAAGTACGGCAAACAGGACCAGAACAACCAGCAAATTACGCTGCAATTGCTTTGAGACAGGCTCGTAGGAGGTAAGAATATGAACCGTCCAACCCGCCTCGGGCATCTCATGCTCAAGCATCAAAAAATGACCGCCCTCTTCTGTGCCAAGATCCACAATCCCGGCCCCAGGGCCGATGGTCTCTGATGTTGAGATAGCAAGATGCTCAATCTCTGTATTGACGTATCGGCGACTCTCCCTTATCCGGGCCTTCACCTTAGCTGGCAGGGGATGGAGGGATTTAAAGCGCCAGTGTTGCTCTGTGGTGATAAAGATCACTCCATCTGGATCAGTTACCAGAAAGCGATCATCGGAAAGACTCCAGTGCTGCTCAATCTCGGAGACATCCAGCTTGACGACAACGACGCCAAGTATCTGCTGATTCCGGCGCACAGGGTAGGCAAAGTAGTACCCGCGCTGGTGGGAGGTGGAGCCCAGGGCAAAGTAGCGACCGAGATGCCCCTCCATTGCTTCTATGAAATAGGGACGATAGGAGAAATTGCGCCCTACAAAGGGGCGCTCAGACCGCCAGTTGGATGCAGCGAGAGTAAGCCCGCGACTATCCATTAGATAGGTGTCCGCAGCACCGTTGATCCGGTTAATCTTCTCCAGTTCACGACTCAGAGCTTCTGCACCCTGCAGGTCTTGAGGATGTTCGAGTTGATAAACAAGACGCTCATCTGTTGCCAGCAATTCAGGAAGGGACTCAAACTTCTCCAACCGCCCCTGAAGATGGGAAATATAGAGACCCAGCTGATGGCGCCCCTCTTGCTCGAGTGCGGCCAGACCACTCTCTCTACTCAATCGGGCGGTCTGCCAAAGCGTGGCCGATAGAATCAGCAAAGCAATCAAGCCCCACAACTTAATCTGTTTACTCATGAGGTTCCTAAAAGAGGTCAGTATTTGTTAGAGTGTCCGGTTGTATAGGGAAAGTTGACCCCAATTTCGTATAATTCCGTAATTTCCATTTCCCATTAAAAAACCCCACCGGCTAAAGCCGGTGGGGTTGATTTGTTCAGTCTGTCTGAGTA
>JBEVXV010000676.1:0-4482 GCA_040505915.1 Sedimenticola sp.
TCGACTACTCATGACGATGGGTGGAATGAAATTGATGAAGCTGAAATTCATGGTGGCACTACTGACACAATGTTTACATCTCCAGATTTCATAGAAGAAGAGGAAAAGGATAACATTTGGTCATTTGCGCCTGGAGAGGGAAATATTCCAACATCTATATTCAGAGACACTAATTGTGAAGAACTGTCATTTCCTGGTATATTTGCTGGGGAAGCAAGAGTTGAAAACAATGTTAGACCAGTTAAGGTTCATTACAGTGATATTGTTAAATCAGAAATCAGGAGAAAAGACCGGAGAGTTGCTCGCTGTGCAGACAATTTATTCTTTAAGGTTAAGAAACTCCAAATGCAGCAGATCTATGGTAAATCTCAAATTGCGCTTAGAAAGTTTAAACCTGGACATGGAAATTTGACAGCAGGTGCTTTGAAGAAAACTGGGGCAGTGGCAAACTTAATACACCTCGATGAGGGCTATAGAGTATTACGTACAATACGCGGCTCACCACCATATTTCGAACAAGCCAAAAAAGACCTGTTTGCTCTTATTCGTCAACTTGGGGCAGCTACCTTGTTTATGAGCTTCTCAGCAGCTGAAACACAATGGCTGCACTTACTCGGTATTCTATCAAAGGTTGTGGATAACACCATTCGTACGGATGAAGAGCTGAATAACTTGACATGGCAAGAAAAATCTCGCCTCATCCAAAGTGACCCTGTAACTTGTTCCAGACAGTTTCATTATTCAGTACAAGAATTGATAAAGTTCATGCATAGTGATCTTAACCCATTAGGTGGCAAGATGAATGACTACTTCTACAGGGTAGAGTACCAACATAGAGGGTCACCACACATTCACATGTTGACTTGGGTGGATGGTGCCCCGCGGTATGGTGAAGATTCTGACGAGGATGTTATTGCATATATAGATAAAGTTGTCTCCTGCTCTGTAGATCATCCTTTCGCCAAATACCAAATGCATAGACATTCTAGGACATGTAAAAAGGGCCACACAAAACAGTGTCGATTTCACTATCCCAAACCACCCATGACACAAACACAGATTCTTACACCATTGGATGAGACTGATGATAAGGAACTACACTGCCAACACTATAAGACTGTTAAATCAACACTGGAAGAAATGGTCATGGGGGCAGACATCACACACCAACAATTTCTTGACAATATCAAATTATCAGAGGAAGAATATATCATGGCTATCAGATCTTCGATCAATTCGCCTACAATATTTCTGAAACGACTTTCAAAGGAAATTCGAGTGAATTCATATTTGTCAGTTTGTTTGTCTGCATGGAGAGCCAACATGGATGGACAGTTCATTCTAGATATATACCAGTGTGCTATGTATGTGGTAGCATACATCTCAAAAAGTCAGAGAGGAATGAGTTTGTTATTAGACACTGCATGCAAGGAGGCAGCAGAGAAAGGTAGCAACATCAAAGAGAAAGTTCGTGATATTGGTAATAAATTCACAAACAATGTAGAGATGTCTGCTCAAGAGGCTGTAGATATATGTCTTCAAACACCACTTCGTAAATCATCAAGGCAGGTCGTCTTTATCCCTACATCAGAACCAGAAAATCGAACGTGCCTACTGAAGTCATTGGAAGTAATTGAGACATTGGAAGACGATGATGAGCAAGTGGCATCGGGTAGTATTATAACCAGATATACAAATCGTCGACACTCACTTGAAAATGTCAGTCTTGCAGACTGGGCAGCATGGTATGATGGACCAAATCGGAACAAACAATGTGAGCAGAATGTTGATCAGATTGAACACCCAGACACAGACGCCGATGATCCAGTTGCTGAGGTAATGCCAGCAAACAAGCATAAACAAAAACGAAAAACTGCCAGGATCCTGCGGTCTGTCAGGTACAATAAGCAACATCAGCCTGAAGACTTCTACAGAGAGAAGATAATGCTCTATACTAATTGGAGAGATGAACAGTCATTGAAAGGACAATGTGAAACATACCAGGAGAGATATGCACAATTAGAAGCCGATATACAAACTCAATCTGAACACTATGAACCAAACGCTGCAGTTGTTGCTTCAGCAGAAGCGCAGGCAATTGAGGATTTAGCTAATGAGGAGTTGGATAACATCGCACCAAATGCAGATCATGCCAATATGCAAGATCTATCCATTCCCGAAGTTATTCATGATGCGTCATTGTTCCCTCCTGATAACATGCCACAATCTGACATTGGAATTGATATGGGCATACCAGCTGCCGCAAAAAAAAGTGATCAAATTCCATTCCATGAAATGAATGATTCTGACTATAGGAGCCTTATCAGATCTCTCAATTCCAAACAAAGAGAATTCTTCACAGACATTCTGACAAATATCAAACGTACCGATACACCATTCTATGCATTTCTTAGTGGTGGAGCTGGAGTTGGCAAAAGCAGAGTTTTGACAGCTATTTATCAGGCTGCAATGAAATATTATAACTCTATTCCTGGTACAGACTACAACACCCGGCATGTCATGGTCATAGCACCAACAGGAAAGGCTGCTTATAATGTCGCGGGAAATACTATACAATCAGCATTTCGCGTTCCACCAAGCCAAACAATCAATATGGACACTCCCCCATCAGATAAACTTAATACACTACGTACAGAGCTGGGAGAGGTTAAGCTAGTGATTATAGATGAGATCTCTATGGTGGGCTTTAGAATGTTCAATTTAATACATAAACGCTTACAAGATATCAAAGGCTCCTCATTGGACTTCGGTGGTGTTTCACTATTGTGTTTTGGGGACTTATTTCAATTGAAACCTGTCTTTGACTGCTACTTGTTTTCAAACAGTTCCTGTGGAGCAGCTGCTCTTGCAACAAATTTGTGGGTTAAACATTTTTGTATGTATGAACTGATAGAGATAATGAGGCAACGTGACAGCCTCATTCTAGCTCAACTTCTCAACAGGCTCCGAGAAAATAAGCAAACCAGGGAGGACATAGATATGTTACTGACACGAACATGCTCATCCCTACAACCTGATTATCCTTCCACTGCTCCCCACCTCTTCTTGGAAAACGCCAGAGTGAATGCATGGAATAACACAATATATGACACAGCTATAGGGATCAAATGGGTATCGAAAGCACATGATATAATAGTCGGTAATGTCTCCCATGAATTGGCAGAAAAAATTCGATCTCAAATACCTGTTGACCCCTCAAAGACCATGCAGCTCAATTCAGATCTGAAACTAGCAGTTGGTTTGAACTATGAAATATGTCTCAACATAAATGTACCTGACGGATTAACTAATGGAGCAAATGGAACAGTGAAATTGCTACAAATATCACACACATCCAGACAAGCAGCAGGAGTAGTGTGGATTCAGTTTGAAGACCCAATGGTTGGACGCAACACCCGCAGTGAAAATAAGAACTTTTACAGGAACCATATTGACCAAACATGGACACCAATCATTCCAATCAGTAGACAATTCAGAGTTGGCAGAAATAAACAAGGAGAGGTACTAAGAACACAGTTCCCCCTACGACCATGTGCAGCTAAAACTATACACCGTGCTCAAGGTGAAACACTGCAACGCATTGTAGTTGACTTTTCAGTTACAAATCAAAAAATCCGAAAGCCATTCTTTCAACATGCTCATTATGTTGGACTTAGTCGCGTTACGTCACTTGATGGTCTACATATAGTACAACTGAACACAGAAAAAATATGTATAAACAGTGATGTAGCAACTGAAATGCAAAGATTACGAACCACGGCGGCATACCAAGTAACATTCAATCCTATATACAATCTCGATGACACAAATTTCATAATTACATATAATAATGCAAGGTCCTTTCATAAACATTTTCAGGACTGCTACAGCGATCAAAACCTTAGAGCAGCAGACATTATGATATTTTCTGAAAGTCGCTTGACTGCTGCTGATAATGATCAGGACTATCAAATACCGGACTTTGCCATTTTCAGAAATGATCAAACACAATTTGACAACACACGGCCGCCACATGGAACAGTCACTTACTCGCAACACCAGTATGAACACAACTATCCTATTGTTAGCAATACAAATGGTGTTGAAATCACCCTAATAAAGACAACCACATTGCCAAATCTCTGTATTATGGCTGTTTATAAACCACCGCATACATCTAGAAAGAATCTTGAAATGGCAATCCAATCAATTCTGTCCACAATGACTGATGATGTGATAATTTTGGGAGACTTCAATATTGACCTTCAGAAACAAGCTGCTCTCAAACTACCTGGGACATTCCGGCAATATATAAAATGTCCAACTACCAACTCTAATACCAGCATTGACCACATCTATACAAATATAGACCCTCGGATAATTGACTCGGGAACAATTGAAGCATATTGGTCCGATCACTGCGTCATCTGGATTGCAGTGAACCGTCTCTGTGTGCGTGTATAATATATTGTATCAGCTAGC
>JBEVXV010000677.1:0-7128 GCA_040505915.1 Sedimenticola sp.
AAAGGGTTGCTCATCTACGTGGGGGTGGTGCAGTATCCGGGTAGCGAGAATCTTATCTTTTGGGCCAAGCACCTCCCAGCGGTCGGCATAGTGACTCCAGCCGCTATCCCCATGGCGCATGGTGACAACTATTCGATAGCGATGAGCAGCAGTTTTTTCTGCCGTGACCTTGAGCACATCAGCCTGCCCCGCCACCACGGCGCCCGACAACAGCATGACACCTGCAATCAGGCAGGATAGAGGCCATCGACAGTATCGTTTCATCACTCATCACTCCACATCACCATTGCAGAAATTGTAGCTCAAAGCTCCCTGCTCCAGGGATTCAATCCATCAAACTCTTGAAATAAACCACCCTATCCCCACCTTCTGTCATGCAGGGGCTTCTCTCGAAGACCGGCAAAACGCGCGGCTCAACGAGCGTGCATTTAACAACACCATATTGCTTAATTGCGAGGATATGAGCATGACTACTTTTGATTTTTCACCCCTATTCCGTTCCGCTATCGGTTTTGATCGCCTGGCCAACGCCCTGGAGACAGCAAACCGTTACGAGTCTAACGGCTACCCCCCCTACAACATTGAGCTGACCGGGGAAGATGCTTACCGCATCACCATGGCTGTAGCAGGCTTTACCGACGACGATCTCGATATCGAGATCAAGCAGAACATCCTGAAAGTGGCTAGCGGCAAGAAAGATGAGAGCAACGGTCGCACCTTTCTCCACCGAGGCATCGCCAATCGCAGCTTCGAACGCAGCTACCAGCTGGCAGACCATGTCCGCGTTGAGAATGCCGAGCTGCAAAACGGCCTGCTCCACATCGATCTGGTGCGCGAGATTCCCGAAGCGATGAAACCACGCCGCATCAAGATCAACAGTGGCAGTGAGAGACTGATTGAGACTAAGGCTAACGCCGCTTAATCCAAAGGACGGCAGCTACTGTCACCGGCAGTAGCTGCCCTATACCTATATTACCCTCACAAAAACGCTCTCTCGAGTTGTAATCAAAACTCCATCGCGCTTCGGCAAAGCCCCTCTGCATCCCCCTCTTTTTTCAAACGCGCTGGACGGAATTGAGGGTGACACCTTGTCATGATTTCCCCTCTTCTCCACAACGCTCTATAATTGCTGGCTTTTTTCCAGACTGGATCCCTGTCCATGACCACCATCGACCGCACCAAGCAACTCAAGGCCCTACTGCAAGAGCGTATCCTTATTCTCGATGGCGCCATGGGCACCATGATTCAGCGCCACAAGCTCGACGAGGCGGCCTACCGTGGCGCACGTTTTGCCGACTGGCCATCTGACCTGAAGGGTAACAATGACCTGCTGGTGCTCTCACAGCCCGAGATCATCCAGGGCATCCATGAGGAGTACCTGGCAGCCGGTGCCGATATCATCGAGACCAACACCTTCGGTGCCAACCGCGTCTCCATGGCCGACTACGGTATGGAAGCGCTGGCCTATGAGATGAACGTGGCGGCAGCCCGTCTGGTGCGTAGCGCTGTCGATAAATACTCCAGCGAAGATAAACCACGCTTTGTTGCCGGTGGCCTTGGCCCCACCAACCGTACCGCCTCCCTGTCACCGGATGTCAATGATGCCAGCGTCCGCAATATCACCTTTGACCAGCTGGTAGCGGCCTATAAAGAGTCAACCCGTGGGCTGATCGAGGGTGGTGTGGATCTGTTGCTGATTGAAACCATCTTCGACACCCTCAACGCCAAGGCTGCGATATTCGCCTGCGAGCAGGTATTTGAAGAAGATGGCATACGACTGCCGATCATCATCTCAGGCACCATCACCGACCAGTCGGGCCGTACCCTCTCGGGTCAGACCACCGAGGCCTTCTACAACAGTCTGCGCCACGCCAAGCCCCTGGCCATTGGCCTCAACTGCGCCCTTGGGCCGGATCTGCTGCGCCAGTATCTGGAGGAGATGTGCCGGGTCTCCGAGACCTATGTCTCGGTCTACCCCAACGCCGGTCTGCCCAATGAGTTCGGTGAGTATGACCTGGATGCCCTGCATATGGCCGAGTACATCGGTGAGTGGGCCGATAGCGGTTTTCTCAATATTGTCGGCGGCTGCTGCGGCACCTCGCCTGCCCATATTAAGGCGCTGGCCGATTCAGTGGCAGGCAAAGCACCGCGTAGACTTCCAAGCCTTGAACCCCAGTGCCGTCTCTCGGGTCTTGAGCCCCTCAATATCAGTAAGGAGTCGCTATTTGTTAACGTGGGTGAGCGCGCCAATGTCACCGGCTCCGCCAAGTTCAAACGGTTAATTCTCAACGAAGAGTATGACGAGGCACTGGAGATCTGCCAGACTCAGGTGGAGAACGGTGCCCAGATCGTTGACGTTAATATGGATGAGGCGATGCTCGACGGCGTCGCCGCAATGCAACGCTTCCTCAACCTCTGTGCCGGTGAGCCCGACATCTCCAAAGCGCCGATGATGATCGACTCCTCCAAGTGGGAGATTATTGAGGCGGGGCTGAAGTGTGTTCAGGGCAAGGCGGTGGTCAACTCCATCTCCATGAAGGAGGGTGAGGAGAACTTTATCCGTCATGCCAAGCTATGCCGTCAATATGGTGCAGCCATCATCGTCATGGCCTTCGACGAGCAGGGCCAGGCCGACACTCAGGCGCGCAAGGTGGAGATCTGCTCCCGGGCCTATCAACTCCTCACTGAAGAGGTCGGCTTTCCGCCTGAAGATATCATCTTCGATCCCAATATCTTTGCTGTCGCCACCGGCATTGAGGAGCACAACAACTACGGTGTCGACTTTATTGAAGCGACCCGTGAGATCAAAGCCAACTGCCCCCACGCCCTCATCTCCGGCGGCGTCTCCAACGTCTCCTTCTCATTCCGTGGTAACAACCCGGTGCGCGAGGCTATTCATGCGGTATTCCTCTACCACGCCATCCAGTCGGGTATGGATATGGGTATAGTCAACGCCGCCCAGTTGGCGGTCTATGACAATCTCCCCAAGGCGCTGCGCAATGCCGTAGAGGATGTAGTGCTCAACCGCGACCCGGAAGCGGGGGAACGGCTGGTGGATATCGCCCCCAACTACCTGGGCGACGGCACGGCTAGCGCTAAAGTTGAGGATCAGGAGTGGCGTAGCTGGCCGGTGGGCAAGCGACTGACACACGCCATGGTGAAGGGCATCACCGAATACATCATCGAAGATACTGAAGAGGCGAGACAACAGGCGACCAAGACGCTGGAGGTGATCGAAGGCCCACTGATGGATGGCATGAACCGGGTCGGCGATCTGTTTGGTGCTGGCAAGATGTTCCTGCCCCAGGTGGTAAAGTCGGCACGAGTGATGAAGCGTGCGGTAGCCCACCTGGAGCCCTACCTGGAAGCGGAAAAAGCTGAAGGCGGTGCCCAGGCCAGAGGGAAAATTCTGCTGGCGACCGTCAAAGGAGATGTCCACGACATCGGCAAGAACATCGTCGGTGTGGTGTTGCAGTGTAACAACTACGAGGTGATAGACGCTGGCGTTATGGTATCTGCCGACACCATCCTTAAGATGGCACAGGAGGAGCAGGTAGATATCATCGGCCTCTCCGGCCTTATCACTCCCTCCCTGGATGAGATGGTACATATCGCCAAGGAGATGACCCGTCTCGGCATGACTCAGCCCCTACTGATCGGCGGAGCCACTACCTCCATTGCCCATACGGCGGTAAAAATCGAACCCAACATCAGCACACCGGTAGTCTATGTACCGGACGCCTCCCGCGCTGTCGGTGTTGCCTCTAAACTACTCTCTGCTGAGCTGCGCGAGGAGTTTGCGAAAAAAATTCGTGACGAGCACGAAGAGGTGCGTCAGCGTCGTGCAAGCAAAAATGCAGCTCGCAGCCTGATCACTATCGAAGCGGCCCAGGCCAACCCGGTGGCGATCGACTGGAGTGACTACACGCCGCCACTGCCGAAAGAGTACGGGGTAGAGACCCTCAGTGACATTCCCCTGGCAGAGGTCACCCCCTACATCGACTGGACCTTCTTCTTCCACGCCTGGCAACTAAAAGGGCGCTACCCTGCAATCCTGGATGATGCCACCAAGGGCGAAGAGGCAAGCAAGCTATTTGCTGATGCCCAGACGATGCTACAACAGATCATCGATCAGAAGTGGCTCCAGGCCAACGCGGTGATCGGCCTCTTCCCTGCCAATGCTACTGGTGATGATGTCGAGATATACAAGGAGCTTGGGGGTAAGGAAGTGCTTACTTCACTGCACTTCCTTCGTAAGCAGGGCAAGCAACCCGAGGGCAGGTCAAATGACTGTCTGGCAGACTTTATAGCACCCAAAGAGAGCGGCAAAAATGATGCCATCGGCGGCTTCGCCTGTACTGCCGGTATCGGCATCGAGAAAAAGATTACCGAGTTTGAGAACGCGCACGATGACTACTCCAGCCTGATGCTGAAGACGCTGGCCGACCGTCTCGCCGAAGCAGTAACCGAGTGGCTTCACGCCAAGGTACGCAGGGAGCAGTGGGGTTATGCCGTCGATGAACAGCTGGAGAAGAGTGAGCTGATCGATGAGGCATACCAGGGCATCCGTCCCGCCATGGGCTACCCGGCCAGCCCCGACCACAGCGAAAAAGATCAGCTATGGGAGCTGCTCGCCGCCGAGAAGGCCACCGGTATCTGGCTCACCGAGTCGAAGGCGATGGTACCCACCGCCGCCGTCAGCGGCCTCTTCTTCGCTCACCCCCAGGCAAGCTACTTCGCTGTTGGGAAAATTGCCAAAGACCAGGTGGAAGCCTATGCCGAGCGCAAAGGGGTATCACTGGCCGAAACCGAGAAGTGGTTATCACCCAACCTCGCCTACGAGCCCGACGCTTAACCACCATGTAGGAACCTGTCCGAGAATAGGCACCGTAGCGAGGGAAGTCATTTTGAGTCATTTGAGGTGAATAGTTACTTTTATTCAACGAAAATGAGCGTAAAAAAGGGCCAAAATGGGCTTTCCGCAGTAGGTCTCCTATTCTCGGACAGGCTCCTAGGGTATCTTATGCCCCAGATAAATCGGAGGCCCAGACATGCAGAGCAAATCATCACTTTCCAGCCGTTACCCCGCCACCCGTATGCGTCGTATGCGCCGGGACGACTTCTCCCGTCGGATGATGCGCGAAAGCAATCTCACTCCCGCTGACTTTATCTACCCGGTGTTTGTACTGGAGGGAGAGGGGCAACGGCAGGCAGTCACCTCCATGCCCGGCGTCGAACGCCTGAGCATCGATCTGCTGGTTCAGGAGGCAAAAGAGAGCCACGCCCTAGGGATTCCCGCCATGGCACTGTTTCCAGTCACCCCGCAGTCGGCCAAATCAGATGATGCCAGGGAAGCATTCAATCCCGATGGGCTGGCCCAGCGGGCGGTGCGTGCGGTCAAAGCGGCGGTACCTGAGCTGGGGGTCATTACCGATGTCGCCCTCGACCCCTTCACCACCCACGGACAGGATGGCCTGATAGATGCCGCTGGCTACGTGATGAACGATGAGACGGTGGAGGTGCTGGTAAAACAGGCGGCATCCCACGCCGCAGCGGGGGCTGATATTGTCGCCCCCTCGGATATGATGGATGGCCGCATTGGTGAAGTACGCGAGATCCTGGAGCGGGAGGGCCATATCCACACCCGCATCCTCGCCTACTCAGCCAAATACGCCTCCAGCTTCTACGGCCCATTCCGTGATGCCGTCGGCTCTGCCGCCAACCTGGGTGCTGGTAACAAGTACACCTACCAGATGGATCCGGCCAACTCAGACGAAGCCCTACGTGAAGTCGAGCTGGATCTCAACGAGGGTGCCGATATGGTAATGGTAAAACCCGGCATGCCCTACCTCGATATTGTCCGCCGGGTAAAAGAGACCTTCGGCGTCCCCACCTTCGCCTATCAGGTGAGCGGTGAGTACGCCATGCTGATGGCCGCCGCTCAAAACGGCTGGCTCGACGAGCGCGCAGTGGTACTGGAATCTCTGCTCAGCTTCAAGCGGGCGGGGGCAGATGGCATTCTCACCTACTTTGCCAAACAAGCCTCCCAGTGGCTGAGTGAGTGATGAGAGACCGATATGCCGTTATCGGCAACCCCATCGAGCACAGTAAGTCACCGCTGATCCATACTGCATTTGCCGAACAGACCGGTGAAACCCTTGATTACCACCGTCTACTGGGAGAGCCCGGCCACTTTGAGGAGAACGTGCGCTCCTTCTTTGACCAGGGTGGACTGGGGCTCAACATCACCGTCCCCTTCAAGGAGGAGGCGTGGCAGCTGGCGGACGAGCGTAGCGAGCGGGCCGAAACCGCAGGTGCCGTCAACACCCTGATACTGCTCGCCGATGGACGTATCCGGGGCGACAACACCGACGGCGCAGGTCTGGTACGCGACCTCACCATCAACCATGGCTATCCGCTCAGTGGTCGCCGCATTCTACTGCTGGGCGCAGGTGGTGCCTCCAAAGGCGTGGTGCGACCTATTCTCGACAGCAGCCCCTCACTGCTGGTTATTGCCAACCGCACCGCCGCCAAAGCGGTCGACCTTGCCAACAACCTGACACATTTGGGCGAGGTCAAAGGGTGTGGGCTGGAGCAGCTGGCAGGGCAAGTGTTTGATCTGATCATCAACGGCACCGCAGCAGGGCTGCAGGGCGATGTACCGCCAATCCCCGATAACCTACTGGCAACAGGAGGCTGGACCTACGACATGATGTACAGCAGCGAGCCCACCGCCTTTGTGCGCTGGAGTAACGAACGGGGTGCCACCAAAGCCCTTGACGGCCTCGGTATGCTGGTGGAGCAGGCGGCAGAGTCGTTCTACCTATGGCGAGGGGTCCGACCACTAACCCATACCGTTATTGAAATGCTGCGAAACCCATAGAAGCCGCTGAATGAATCTGATCACTTTTACGGGTAGGTCGGATTAGCCCAGCGCAACCCAATAACGTTTTTATAGGGCTCTGTCCCCGTTATCTGTTGAAAACAGGCAGTTTTCGGCCATAGGCGGAAGTTGGTGTAGAGGATGATTTTAGTCTGCTGTCACCACAAAGCGGGCATCACGGATTCTGGGTAGGTAAGCCGAGTACCGCCAAAAACGGACTATGCAAAAATGAAAGACCTGACCCC
>JBEVXV010000677.1:7228-13575 GCA_040505915.1 Sedimenticola sp.
GTGTCTTCGCTTGCGTGTCTTCGCTTGCGTGTCTTCGCTTGCGTGTCTTCGCTTGCGTGTCTTCGCTTGCGTGTCTTCGCTTGCGTGTCTTCGCTTGCGTGTCTTGCGTGTCTTGCGTGTCTTGCGTGTCTTGCAAAAAAATACTAATTTTTTACCGCGTAAAGTGCAAAATACTCTTTGCGAAACCCGGATATACCCCCTTTTTTGACCAGAATGAGGAGAAAATGTGAATTCTCCCCATGACGCTTCCTAACTTTTGTGGATGTGATAGCATACCCACCCAATCCAATCGACCAACCCACCCCCGGATAGATTGAATAAAGCTATCTGGTGGCCAATAGATAGTCAGGTAGCACGATCAGGAAAAAGCAAAAGTCACTGGATGACATCTCTTCCAATATCAGAACAGCGTGTTTGTTATGAAATCAACAGTCATCCTACCCACCCGCCATGCCCGCCTTCTCGCCATCGCTCTACTCGTCCTCTTGAGCTACCCGGCCCACGCCGCCAACAATCTCGGCAGAGGGAGTGGCACTTGGATTCACGATACCCCCGGCGCAGTTTATGACGAGGTCAACATTGCCACCGGCACCAAAAACAAAACCACTTTTACCGTCAACGCCGACCTCACCTCGAATACGGCCAACATCGCCATGGGCACCTATTCCGAGGCCACGATTCATCTCAATGATGTCTGGACCGTCGACGGTAAAGTGACTATGGCGCACTCTAATGGCCACGGCATCATCAACATCAATGCGGGAGGGCAGTTGCGTGCTACGGGCAATATCACTCACGGCAACACCAGCTCCGTCACCCTCACCCTCGACAATGGCACCATCGGCGACAATGACCCCAGCTACACCTATTTCTCCGACACCTCCTTCTATACTGCAGAGCGCAGCTGGGCAAAACCCGTTACCCTGACAATGCTCAACAACAGCAAGTGGTATGCCGATGAGTACACTCTCAATGGCGGAGTGGATGTCAACCTCACCGTATCCAGCGGTTCGCTGCTTCACACCCACCACGCCTCTCTCGGTGGAGGGGCTGATAGCAACGTCACAGCCACCCTTGATGGGCACGGCACCAAATGGAAGCTGCAGGGCTACGAAGACGATCTTAGCTACACCCGGGGCGACATGACCCTGGGTGACGCCGGTACAGTCAACCTCGCCGTCACCGGTGGTGCCGATATTGTGTCAGGCACTGTTCTGCTCGCCGTCCAGAGCGGTTCGACAGGCAATGTCCGCCTCGAAGGTAGCGGCACCACCTGGACGTTGTACGACGGTCTCGAATTTGGTGACGGCAGCGCCGACTTTGCCGTACGCGACGGCGCCGTGGTAAACGCAGTGAGTGGGGTGTCACTCAGCAGCGGCGCAATGGATTCCTTTAATTCCTTTAGCATCGGTGGCCTCGACAGTGGCGACGACAGCGCCGCTACCGTCAACATCACCTCTACCTTCAATCTTGGCCGGGGCGGCAAGATCGGTATGCAGCTCTTTGAGGGGGGCGTGCTCAACACATCTGGTTTCGTGCTGCTGGGGGCCGATGGGGGCGATGCAACTGTCCATCTGGGTGACTCAGGTACGCTCTGGGACTCCAATGGGGCTCTGTTATTCGGCGGCGGAGACAGCGGCGGCACATCCAGTATGTTGGTCACAGAGGGAGCTGTTCTCGACAGCACCGATGTCTACATGGCCTCCACACCCGGTGATGACGCTTCTCTCACCATGATCGACAGTGCTATCTGGCGACTGGGCGGGAAGGCCTACATCGGTAGCCACGACTCTGCAAAGGTTCTGATAACCAGTGGCAGCGAACTCCAGGGAGATGGCCAGGATCTCTTTCTGGGCAGCGTAAGCAGTAACGCCGCCGGTACCGTGATTGTCGCTGGTGACAACGCCGGCACCGAAAGCAGCTTCCACAGCGAAAACATCTACATCGGCGGTAGCGCCAGCGCTGACGGCGGTATGGGCACCCTTCGCATCGGAGACAACCCCTATAGCAGTGCCGTTGTAGAAACCGGCGGCAATGTAAATGTCGACGGCACCCTAAAGCTCTGGAGCGGCGGCAGTGTAGATATGATGAGTGGCAGCCTCGAAGTGGGCACCTTGGACATTCGGGAGGGCCTTTTCAGTATGGATGGCGGCACCCTGATGACCGCCGATGTACTTGGTGACCTTCGGATCCAGGGCGGCACCTTCCGCCCCGGCCACTCTCCCGCCGTCACTACTATCACTGGACACTATACCCAAGATGCGGACGGCATACTGGAGATCGAACTGGCAGGTCTTGCAGAAGGGGAGTTCGACCTGTTGAACATCAGCGGCGTTGCTAATCTGAGCGGCACGTTGGAGGTCACCTTGCTTGATGATTATCTACCCGAAGAGGGCGATCTGTTCACTTTTCTTACTGCGGCGACGATCCTCGATACATTTGACTATCTGATCCTGCCTGACCTGGCTGGTCAGACGGAGTGGAAGCTGATCTATGGCTCCGACTCAGTCAGTCTGGGGGTTGTCTCCGCTGTTCCGCTACCTGCTGCAGTCTGGCTCTTCGGTGCTGGTCTGCTGAGTTTGATCGGATTCTCCAAGCGAAAAAAAAGCAGCTTGATCAGGAGTAAATAGAGCGCATAAATAATAGTGGGAGGTATCTGGTATCAGGGTTAGGCTTGCGTTATTGCGTATTCAGTCAAGATGGTTCGCATTCATCTCGCATAGCAGGCTTCTGATGCGTAAAACCTATGGTCTGCTTTAGGGTAGGAAACGACTTAAGGCAGATAACACCACAAAGCGGACATCAACAGAGATGGGGCTTGTGCCTGGTGGTTTAGCCGATAGATAACCGGCTCAAGCGGTGTATCCATCACCAGTGAAATCGAGTAGTGGTCCAAAATTACCAGCATCTGCTGCTTGCAAAGCCCCTATATATGCCCTCCGTACTACATTGTCCTGTTGCAAGTTCGCACCTTTCGCCCAATCAATTGAGGGTACACCGTAAACCTTCTCAAGCAGCGCATCAGCGTAAATACGAGCATGTCGCCCGTTGCCATTGTAGAAAGGGTGTATCTGTGCCAAACGATGGTGAAACCTTGTGGCAGCTTCAAGAGGTGAGTATGTATCATGCTCAACCCAATACCCTGCCATACCGATTAACTGCGGCAGCTGTTCCCGTATCTGGAGTGGATCGATACCGATACTCAGTTCTCTGTTACGAACCTGTCCTGCCCAATTCCACACATCACCAAATAACTTCATGTGCAACGTAGTGGCGAAAAAGGTAGTTAGAATGTCGGAATCTTTCTCACCGGACAACCAGATCATACCTGTATGAATGTTCCTCTGTTCCACTTGGTCAAGTTCCTCTCTGGTCTCTACGGGAACCTTCAACCCTATAGCGGCATCAGGGTCGAAAGGGGTTGCTCCATCTGGATAATCGAACATCAATCATCGCTCCACAGCTTGGATGGTTTTTTCAAGATGTCCTGTTTCAGATTATCGACTTCGAACTGAAAACGATCATCCTGAAGGGATTGCATCTCAAGTGCCATGTGACCACTGGCTTTGTTTGCGATTTTCAGTGCCTTCTCTTTGGCACGTTGCTCGATCATCTCTTCGACCGGTTTTTCTGGTACAACGGCATAGACGAATCGGCAACCCATCGCCGCCGCCATGTGCTGCATCTTAGCGATGGTGACATTGCCGTTCGGTTCGGCCCTTTCGGCGGCAAGGACAGCACCCCTGCTTACGCCGAGACGCTGGGCAAGCTGAGTGCCAGACATGCCAAGTGCCTTTCGTGCCGTGCGAATCCAACCTTCTGATGGTGTGCGAAGGTTACCCGCAGCCTTGAGCGCACCGTCTAATCTGTGACCGTAGATGAACTTAATACTTTCTCTCATGCCCATATGCACACCTATACCTACACATAATCTCACAATATGTTCAAGTATATTAGCACATAACAAGGTTTACTGTTCAAGTATACTTGCACACACATTAGAGACTGACCGAAAAGTGCCCAAGTGCTTGGTGGAACTTGTGACTCTGCGGTGGCAGCAACGAAAAAGAACCAAACGATGGGAGTGTTCTGTTAAGGAAGGAGGTAGCTGTCAATCCGGTCGAGGTGACGCTGCATCTACAAAGTCCACCAGTGCCGTCCCAAATTCAGGGTCAGTTTCATGGGTAATGGATTTACTGACCATCGATTATCGGGGTCAGGCTTGTCAGTATCGGGGGCAGACTTGCGTTATTGCGTTTTCAAGTAGAATAGCCCCCTTTTGTCTCGCGTTTAAACCACATAGCAGGAATACTGGCATGACTACTTCTGTCAACTAACGCTGGCCATCCTTATCGAAATCACGGAGGTCTGCTATATAGGCACAATCCGAACCTTACGCAACTGCCGCAACGGGGCATGGTGTATTGCACAACCTCTTGCCAAGAGGGCGCTTGTTTAGCCCCCTAGAGTTAATAACTAGATTAGCTCTGGTTATTTTGAATAGTAATTGTCCAGGATCGCCTGGGCGACAAGGTTACTCAACTCTTGTCGCCCGAACTTGACCAAGGGTTTGCCATTTACAAAGAAACTAGGGGTTTTAGTCACCTGCATTTCTTGCATATCAGCGATATCCTGCTCAATGCGGGCTGCAATGTCCGCTCTTTTCATATCTTCTTGCGCTTTCTTGGTATCAACGCCGGCCAACGCTAAAGCGGGCCAAATCTGCTTGAGATCCGGTCTTCCATGGCTGGCCCATACAGGTTGGGCCTCGTAGAGCTCATCCAGTGCTTTCCAGAAATCCACTTGAAGCCGGGCAGCTTCCAGTGCGCTAACCACGTAATCTGACCCTTTATGGAGCGGCGCATAGCGCATTACGACGCGAATCTTACCTGGGTACTCCTTGAGAAATTCATTAATAAAGGGGTGGAAGGCGCGGCAGGTCCCACAGGCAGGATCAAAAAATTCAACGATGGTGACTTTGGCGTTGGGGTCACCCTTGGTGGGTGCATAGTCACGCTCCAGGAAGTTAGCTTTCTTTTGCGCAACCTGATTTAGTTCGGCTGTTTTCTGTGCGTCGTAGAGAAAAGCGCCAAGGGCGAAGATGGACAGCAGTGTCACTCCAACTAAAGGGGCAAGGTACTTCTTCATCGGTTGGGCCTGTATAGAACGGTTGATAGAAGTGCAATGATCACACTGTAAGCGATGATAGCGAGCATTGGAATTGTGATAACCCCAAATAGTTCCAGGTTGACCTCGGTACATGAGGGGCCTTCGCCACAGGGTGCCAGATTCTTAGGGATATAGCCCGAATAGAGCAGGTAGTGATAGATGCCAAAACCCAAACCGATCACTGCCAGTGGAAGTGAGTAGCGGACCACTTTGCGATCCAGAGGGTAAAGCCCAAGCAGGAGGATTACTACCAGGGGGTACATGAAGATACGCTGCCACCAGCAGAGAACGCAGGGGGCTAGATCCATTACCTCGCTGAAGAAGAGGCTACCCAGCATGCCAGAGGTGGCTAGCAGCCAGCTTAGAAAGATCAGCATCCAGTCGCGCTGATCATATTGAGTGGATTGGGTCATAGTAGATTCAGTCAGGTAGTTTTCATATGGGTGAGTGTGTGCTGTTGGATTATCCCAGTTTTTCCTGCCAAGGGAAGATCTCCAGTAGCCAGAAGGTGAAATAGCCCAGGTAGCCTAACTGCTTTCTAACCAAGGGAGCAGGACGACACACTCCGCTGTGTCGTTTTGGCTTGCTGCAACTCCGCCCTGGCCTGCCGGATGATGAGAGTCGATGAGTGGAGAAACAACAGGGCCATCAGTGCGGCGACCAGCAGGTCCGGCCAGGGGGACTGGGTGTAGTAGATTGTCCCTGCTGCCAACAGCACTGCCAGATTACCTATTGCGTCATTGCGACTGCAAAGCCACACCGACCGAATATTGGCATCGCCTTCACGGTAACCTAATAGCAGTAACACGCTGGTCGCATTGGCCGCAAAGGCCATTAGAGCCAGGCTGCCCATAATCGTTTCATTGGGTATACCAAGAATAAATACCCTATACAGGGTGGAACCGGCCACCCACAGCCCCATCAGTGCCAGAGATATCCCCTTGAACAGAGCCGCCGAGGCGCGCCAGCGCAACGAGTGGCCGATAGCTACCAGGGTGATGCCGTAAGTAAGGCTGTCACCAAGAAAGTCCAGAGCATCGGCACGCAGGGCCATGGAGTTGGCAACCATACTGCCTGCCGTCTCAACCAGGAACATCAAAGCGTTAATCACGATGACAATCCACAATATGCGTTTATAGCGGCCTGAGACCCCTTCGAACTTCAATTTATCGCCGCAG
>JBEVXV010000678.1:0-4576 GCA_040505915.1 Sedimenticola sp.
TTCATCCTCGCAGGCTATTCCTTAGTATATTAGTTGGTTATTTTATTGACTCATTAGGTGCTGGAAATTTAGTTTATGCGCAGGCTCTATACAGCTCCACCACAAATCGCATGATTGTAGGATGTCGGGGCAAGCTTGCGAACCGCATCAATTGGGTTTGATGCGGTTCGTTCCTCACCCGCATCCTACGCATGATCTTCGTTTTTGCTATCCTTAAAAAAAGAGGTCAGGACTAATCTGGAAGCGATCAGATAAGGCTTTAATATGTTTTTTGTTTAGGTTTCTCTCTCCAGACAGTACACGTGACACCATCGACTTAGAGCCAATTTCTGGCAAGTCGGCAATCCCAAGATTATATTGATCTATCAATATTCTTAGGGTAGCAAGATCAGCTGGCTGATCCAGAGAGCGTTTTGAAAAAGCAGCTAGCTCTACGTCCTTGTTCTCGTAAGCTTCAATGGCTCGGCTAAGCAACTCGATAACATCATTAAGTGGGTCACCGAACGAATCTTCAGCTTCCTCAAGGAAGCCCTCTATAAGTTCAAGCGCTTCTTCGTAATGGTGCTCGTCCTTGATATGCAGGTAAGGAGTGGCAACTTGAGCAAAGCTGTGGCAAGCATCTTTAAAAGCGGCAGCGGTCATTTCAACTCTCCTTTGGCATATCGTTTACAAATTTTGTCATACTCAGCATGTGTCACGATGTGTTTCACATACATCCGGTTTTGGACAAACTGGCTAAATGCAATGAGTCGTAGATTGTTTCCGCCTACATCAATGATCCACCATTTGTCCTTGTACTTAAAGTTGTCTAATGAAGGGAAGACCCTTCGCATTTCGTCAGGGGAGGAAAACTTCCCCTTCCTGAGCACATGATACAAGTCATCTAGCGCCTGTCTTTTATTGGGATACTCCTTCACCGCCTCATTAAACGGGTGCTTTGATATTACATGCATAGATGCTCCGGTTGACTTATTGACAACTTTAGGTCAATGTTGCCAAATAGTCAACTAATTGATAGCGCGAGGCGGGTCATTGCCCGAAGTAATGGGTCCTAAAATACGGTGGGTATTTGCCTATGATTGAGCTCTTCGGCGCGTTCATCATAGGTTCTCCATGATGAGGATGTACCTGCCGGTAGTTGTCATGGAAACCGTGATTTGACTCTGGCTTTTCAGTTGATGGCAGCTGGTGATTAGTGCTGCTTAAGTGATCTGCCTCCTGGGCATCATCCGCCAAAACCAGCAGCAAACCATCAAACTGTTCTGCCGCTGCGGCAATGGCAACGCGGTCACTCATACCATAGAGGCGCCCCCAGGCCAGTCGCTCATTAGTGCTTGAGGGCAGGGGGGCTTAGTGGGTCTGCCAGTGGTTGCTCGCGGCGACTATTACTACTGTTGGTCATGGACTACGATTATTCCAGTTGGGAGGGTGGATTTTCTCATACCCGTTGGTGAGTCTGAAAGTAATCAATACAAATTGAATATCATTGTGAGGTAATCAGTTAATATTTCAATATTCGCGATTTTTACGCGGCGTGAGATTCAATGGAGATCGATGTGAGCAATGTTGTCCGGGAGACTTCCTGGTTGCTGAAGAAATCATTACAGCTGCGCCTGGGTATCTCCATGGGGGCGATAATTATTCTGGCAATGGTTGGTATGCTCAGCACTATCTTCGTGGCGGATAACTCGGCGGGTTTTGCCGCCGCAATCAACCACGCCGGTACTTTGCGTATGCAGTCTTATCGGATTGCCAGTAGTCTGGTTCATGGCCATAGCGTAGATGCCGACGGCGCAGGTGAGCAGACCCGTAGATTGGTGGTGGAGTTTGAAGAGCGTCTGCGAAGCCCGAGAATTCACAATGTTCTCGGCAAAGGGGCGGCTCAGGAGGTTGTTGACGCCTACCAAACGGTGGAGCGGGCGTGGTTAGGTGAGATACGCCCTCATCTGGAGCGGTATCTGGCTCTTAACAGCAGTTCGCAGATGGTCGGTAAGCCATCAGAGATATCCAGTGAGCAGATCTACTATCTCTCCAGTGTTGATGGCTTTGTCGAGAAGATACATGCTCTGGTGAAGGCGCTGGAGGTTGATGAAGACCAGCGAAACAAACAGCTGCGGCTGATTCAAATCGCCTCCATTATCATCACTCTGCTGGTCGCAGCCTTTACCCTCTATCTGACTCAGCGCAATATCCTGGCGCCACTAAAAGAGCTGCTGTTGTGTGCCGGTGCTGCGCGCCACGGTGATCTGTCGGTAAGGAGTCACTATGTCAGTGAGGATGAGCTGGGGCAGTTGGGCTATGCGTTTAACCTGATGGCTGAGGATCTGTCAAAACTCTATACCGATCTGGCTGAACGTGTGCATGAGAAGACTGCCGACCTGGAGCGGAGCAACCACTCCCTTGAACTGCTCTACAGCACGACCAAGCGGTTGAGTGACTCGCCTCTTGATGAAGAGGTGCTGAAGGGGCTTATTCACGATATTGAACGACTCACCGGTGTCCGTGGCGGCACCATCTGCCTTGGCAGTCCTGGTGATCGGCAGGCGTATAGGCTGGCCTCGACAATCAATCTAAACCCGGAAACCATGGGCGGAGACTGCTCTCTCTGCTTGGGTGATGGTACCTCCCGGCAGATTGAGATACCGGCTGTTGGAGAAAATGCATGTCGCACCCTCTACTCCATACCCATTCGTGATCAGGAGAATCAGTTTGGTGTACTTCTGGTGGAGCTCTCGAACGGTTGTGCAGCAGAGCTGGAAGATTGGCAGAAGCCACTGCTGGAAACCGTTGCAAGTCATATCGCACTGGCAATCAATACCACCAAAAAGGCTTCTCAGAGCCGTCTGCTTTCACTTTTGGAGGAGCGCAGTGTCATCGCTCGTGAGCTGCATGACTCCATTGCCCAGTCACTCTCCTATCTGAAAATACAGGTGAGCCGGTTGGAGAAGAGCCTCACTAACGAAAGCAGTACAGCCGACAACTTGCTGATCACCGCTAAACTCAGAAGTGCGCTCAATGGTGCCTATCGGCAACTACGTGAACTACTGGCAACCTTTAGGCTGCGGATCAGTGAAGCGGGCCTGGGCGCCGCACTGGAAGCCACCGTAAGGGAGTTCCAGGAGCGTAGTGAGATTGAGATTGTGCTGGTGGACAGAATCGCCAACTGCAAATTTGATCCCAACTCTGAAATCCATCTGATTCAGATTATCCGTGAAGCACTCTCCAATGTCATACGCCATGCTAACGCCACCCACGCTCAGGTATCCGTAGTGTGTGATCAGGAAGGCGAGGTGACGCTGCTGGTAGAAGATGACGGCGTAGGTATAGATGACGAGCACGATGTGATGCTGCACTATGGTATGCCGATAATGAAAGAGCGGGCGGAGCGGCTTGGTGGCACGTTAACCATTAGTGAGTCGCCATCGGGTGGCACAAGCGTTAAACTCGCCTTTTCTGTTTCAGCTGCACACGCTGATCAAGCGGCTGAAGTGTAAACAAGCTGCTGAGAAATCCAGATGAATAAACCGCTACCCCTCACTCTACTAGCTATTGATGATCACCCTCTTTTTCGTAAAGGGGTGGCCGACCTTATTGATATGGAAGATACCATTGAGCTGGTAGGTGAAGCGGCATCTGGACAGGAAGGTCTCCGGCTGGCGAAAGAGCTTAAACCTGATTTTATTCTATTGGATATTAACATGAAGGGTATGGGTGGCCTGGAGACCTTGAAGGCGATCAAAGAGTCGGGGGTCGAGTCAAGAGTTTTGATGTTGACGGTCTCAGATAATGAAGAGGATGTTATCACCGCCCTGCGAAACGGAGCCGACGGCTACCTGTTAAAAGATATGGAGCCTGAGGATATTCTTAGCTGCCTAAATAAAGCAGCAGAGGGTACCATTGTTATCAATGAGCGCCTGACGCAACTGTTGGCCCACTCTCTCAGGGATGATAAGCAGCATGGGCAGCGTATCGGCTACGCTGAACTGACGGAGCGGGAGAGAGAGATCCTTGATCTTATCGCTGTTGGCATGAGTAATAAACTGATAGCACAGACACTGCAAATCACCGAAGGCACAGTAAAAGTGCATGTAAAGCATCTACTCAAAAAGCTGGGACTGCACTCACGAGTAGAGGCTGCTGTATGGGCGCTCAAGCAGTAGAGAGTTGAGCCGGGCTGGTTCGGCCTCTTGCCGCCCTTGTTGTGCACCTGTACAGCAGGCCACTGCTTGTCCCGTTAACTCCCTCTCCCCTTTGGGGTGAGGGTTGGGGTGAGGGGGATCTATAGATAAGTCGTTGATTTAATTCACCCTCACCCTCTCCCTCATAGGGAGAGGGAGTGTTCTATTGCAGTATGTCATGTTGCTGTTGATATATGCGCCCTAAAAAATACCTCCACCAAAGGAGTTACTGCAACATACTACAAAGTTAACGGGACAGCAGTGACAGCAGGTACAGAATCAATCCATAAGAATATATTCCCTCCATAACTGAACAACTCACCGGCTAAAGCCGGTGGGTTCGAGTTACGGACTGAAAGTCCGGATACGCATCGACTGAACGACGCGTCTCATTGGAC
>JBEVXV010000679.1:0-2802 GCA_040505915.1 Sedimenticola sp.
CTGCTCTACTAATTTCAATTGAATTTTCCTGACAAGTATTGGCAATGATGTTGGAGCAAGTGAGTTGGTGGAAAAAGGCGCAATATCCAGCTTCTATACAGTACAGTATACTTCAGGCCATCGGTGGTCGTTAGTATAGTCGACTCATGATGAATTGTGATTGCCTTCACCTTCGCTATCACGGTCAGTATAACGAACACATGATGGGATCATATGTTATAAGCAACATATGACAATTAGAACTTCCAGAAATATCGGTTATAATAAATGATACAGTTTACGTGCATTCATTAACTCAAACCATGAAACGCGAATCTATGATAACTCATATCCTCAAATGTTGGTATCAAGTGTGTAGTTTCTTATACAATAACTCTCGTTAACTCAAACTTTCGTTACCTCAAAGCATTTATATCGTCAACTGGACTTTGATGTAACTAGTGTTGATTGGATATATCGAGCATATGGTGTAAGGAAACAAGAATATAACCAAATGTACTTATATTTTCATGGTCCCCAATGAATTCGCTACTAAAAAGCATGTTTTACTGTGGCAAGTGACCTGTCGCTACGAAATTACTATTTCCAACCAATATTGCAGCACTTGGCGGACTGGCTGAAGATCGCAAACATCGTCGCCTCATTGATGTTTGTCGTCTTTTTCGCCACCGGACCAGGTGGGTATTAGACTAGTAGTAGTATAGTGAACGGAAAATGCATATAATTTTGGTGTGCTCCTGCTTGTATTGATTTCCGATGAATCACATGTACATGTATTCCGCCACCCGCCACATGTGTCACCTCTTTGTTCTGACTTAGTCATGTACATGATCCGTATATTGATTTTAAAACGCGCACCTGCGGCCTGTCACGTACGTCATATCACTGGCCTCTCTTTGTATAAATGCGTCATCTCCATTGCATGTACCTGCGTGTATCTTGTGTTTTTATTACCCAAGATCGGTCGGCCACCTTTCACATCGCCCAACGGGTATATACGACTAATGCTTTTCTCATGGCCCACCCATTAAGGCAAACAAATTGTCAATTGAGACAGGTGCATTTGTTTCCGTGTGATCGCAGGTTCGGTGCCCTGGCTGATCGTGTCCGAGTTGTTCCCCCAGGGACCGAGACCGGCGGCCATCAGTGTGTCCGTCCTCGTCAACTGGCTCGCCAACTTCGCCGTCGGATATTCGTTCCCCTACATGCAGGTATAACGTCTACGTAGTAAGGTATTATACTGATCGTGTCCGAGTTGTTCCCCCAGGGACCGAGACCGGCGGCCATCAGTGTGTCCGTCCTTGTCAACTGGCTCGCCAACTTCGCCGTCGGATATTCGTTCCCATACATGCAGGTATAACATCACGTCATTGTATCCCCGGATAAACACGCCGTTGTCACGCCTCCGTCACCTCGTCCGCAGACACATTCGTGTCCGGAGCATAGGTCTTTCTACTCGAATTACAGTACTGTACGAAACATTATAACGACACTTCTCGAATGAATACAAATCGGGTCCAATGTGTGTCTCGGGACACAACTCTTGTATCCCTAATATATTTCGTACATGTATTGGTGTATTGGAGTTATCTATTTTGTTTGTTTTGGGACCCGGCCCCAGGAGAGGGATACAATGCGGCTCTGGTCGTTGTAGTTACTAACTTAAAAGCTATTAGTCTAATAATTGTCTAAACATGTCAAGTCTTCTTTATACCGGTAGTAGTTCTGTTCATCCAATCTGATCTGCTACTACAGTAACTGGTACTCCCCAGGACAGCCAGTGCATGATGTCCGATTCTATCCAGGAAATGCCCATCGTGACGTGCATGGTGTGAAGCGCCGAATTAGGAATTCGTTATAGTCTCTGACAACGTGTTCATATGTGGCCGTGACTGGAGAAATGGGGCTTATGGGCTATGCGACCAGTGTAGCCCCAGATCAGCCTGCGCATTCGCGCAGTCTGATCAGGGCCTACACTGTTCGCCATTCAGTCAGTGAAACATCCGCCATGCTTCTAACAAGCATTATTATCCCTGCGGACCAGGAGCTAGGATGGTCACAAATCCATAAGCCCCATCTAAAAAATCCCACAAGCCCCATTTCTCCAGTCATGGCCACATATATACATTTTGTTTGCAGAAAGGCCTGGGCGACTACTCGTTCCTGCCGTTTACTGGTCTACTCGCCTTGTTTTGGTTGTTCACGATGCGATACGTGCCGGAGACGAAGAATAGAACCATCGAGGACATCTCTAAAACATGGCGGAAACACCCTTATGACAAGGACTCGTGTAGAAAACTCCCAGATGACAATGATCACCAAGCCAGTTGTAGTAAGAAGCGTCTGGGTGACATGGAATATAAAGGTGATCACGTGAAACAAATTGATACATCAGATGAGAGGACTATTGGTGTTACTGAAGGACAGTGTGTACAGTTTTGAGTTCCGCCCCCTGGTTACCATAGTTACCGATGGTGCCGACTTGGAACTTGTGTGATTTATGCGCTCTGGTTACCATTGATACCGATTGTATCAACTTGGAACATGTGTGCAGTACGAGTCCTGGTTACCATGGTTACTGAATCTGCAACTTGGATCTGCAACCACAATGACCCATCATCACCGGAACACAGTAGCAAACTGACAATTAGCCCATCGCCGACTCGCCGACAGGTGATCCCTTTGTTCGATACTCCCCGTGATGCTGCGTTTTCAGTGACCAAATCTGCGGATTTATCCGTTTTCTGCGGATATTCACTCTTAAAACGGATCTACGGATCAACTTTACAATCTACGGATTTT
>JBEVXV010000679.1:2812-6600 GCA_040505915.1 Sedimenticola sp.
ACATCTACGACATGTTTTCTTATTTCTCCGCAAAAATGTATATATTGCGACCCCCAAAGGGTCGCGATATATGTATACTTTTTGTGGAGAAATAAGACAAAAAGATAAATCTGCGGATTTGTATTTTGAAATTTTTGGTCACCCTGCGTTTGATTTTCTGATACGTCAGTATTGAATAGTTATAATTATATAATAATTAATGAGTTAATAAGGCATTGCCTTTGTAAACATGTTACGTTTAATTAAGCATGCATGCTGATATGCGTCTACCCTGTTTGTTTGAGAATACATACTGTTGTGTTGTGTTGTATCAATGTCTTGAACACAAATCAAATAAGAATATTAATTATACTCTTATACATTTAATCGTACATCCAGATACTCAGACAGACATACATGTACCACGGTGTAGGCATTATGTAATACTCCCAGTGATGGGGCTGCAGGGAATAGTATTACTCATAGTAAATGTAACAATGGCTCTCATTGGTCCAGAGGCGGAGTAACTGTCACTGGATACAAAGTATAGTCTGTTTTCAACAACATAACACATACCTTTCTTACAACTAGGTTACCTGGGAATTTGACTAGTTTCTTCCCTTTGGACCACTTCTGGGGCGTTCACGACATTATATTTGGTGTCGTTTCTTGTGTTGATGCAAAGGCAACGTAAAACGAAGCAAGCTGACGTTAAAACACGAAATTACGCCAACAGCAGTTACGTGAACACCCCGGAAGTGGTTCCAGAGGTATGTGAAATACAAAATGACGCGACAATTTTGCGGTAGCAACCTGAGACAACGATGGGCAATGCTGCTGCATATAATAATAATTTCGTTACACATTATAACCACAGATCAGCGAGGTCGGCTTTGTCCGTCAAACACATTACGCGTAATGTTATTTTATACCGAAAAGGCATATCTAGACATTTCGAAAGGACTCGTTCAACATGTATGCGGACATAACAGAAAGAGTTGCAAATCTCGTGTGCGATGCTCTGCTTAGGCTGTCAGCAAATGTCAAGTTATATACTTCATCGTACACTGGATTAATTAACATGTCACCAATTGTGGTTACAGATACAGGTAGTTAATTAGTGATCGATCACGGTCCGTGTCGGAATGTCACGTCGTTGTCTCATGTTACCATGGGAGGGGGACATTATCTCCTTTATATTACAATGAACATTCCCAGAATAATATTCATCGACAGAACATTATATTATATGTGGCTGTGACTGGAGAAATGGTGTTTATGGGATTTTTTAATTTGGCTTATGTGATTTGTGACCATTCTAGCTCCTGGTCTGCTAGGATATATAACCGTTTGTTGGAATCACGGTAGATATTTCACTGACTGAATGGCGAACAGTGTATGCCTTGATCAGTCTGCGTGAATGCGCAGGCTGATCTGGGGCTACACTGGTCGCATAACCCATAACCCCCAATAAAGTATCCAGTCACGGCCACATATCAGTGGCTTAGTGGCGAGGGTACATGCACACTTCAGCTCAGTGCGCCATGAGATGTACGGTGCCAGACTAACATCTAGCAGCGGAATGATCTCTGGCGCAACGTTTGCTGTACAATTATCTTTATAACAGAGACTGAATACTATGCGTTCCGGTCAATTTACACAGTGATTCTTGAACGGTTTGCTCAGTCAATGGTTGCCCCGTTGGGCTAATGATTCACGTGTGCGCTGCACAGTGCTATAAATCCAATGCCAAATGAAATCATTTGTAATTGGATTATAAATTGAAAACAGCATTATTGTGTTATAGCATTCCATTGGAGTTGGTCAGTTTACTACATGTAGGAATGGCCGGGTCAATCCCACTTGATGACTGTCTATGCACATTTACATACTGACCTCAACTTGCGAAATTCACCATTACCCTATTTGTCAGAAATGCACTTTGAGAAACAGCGATATTTTTCTTAAATGATGTCGAAAGATGGCGAGTTTTTAGCAAATGCAATTGTGAATTTACTCTGGAATTTTCTTCACCATTGGTACATAATTTAATAATGTAGTAATTTACCTGAAAACAACTAATGATTAATATTTCTAAGTGAATGTCTTGTGGTCGCAGGTCTTGTGCCGACGTGAATATTTATGTGGATAGATTAGGAAGCTAGTGTGTGCATTGTAACCGTTATAATTATGGACTGTATGTATTATCTTTATAATACTACAATAATACCGGACTATACTATAAATGTGTGCACATGTAGCTTTAATGTATTACTGTAGATCTTCAAGTATCGTGCTGCATATAAAAAAACGATTCGGTTCATGTACATAATTTTAATAATTGTAGCAATTTTAGCTATTTACAAAGGCATATCACGGCCAAGTAGGTACTCACTTGCATTGGGGCAGTTTTCCAGATACTGTCTCGGCATATGACAATACTAAACAGCAACAATCGCAAAGGTCGTCCATTCAGTTCGGTGGTTATTCTCAGAGTGCTGTTTTCCTCACGTCAGCTGATCGGGGTCAAGTTTCGGGTCATACAACGGTATCTGCACGAACACCGTGCAGTGTAGACAGTCGATGGTCTTGGCTCCCAACAATAGTGAATTTTTAGTATCGGCACGTCAGATGCCAATAAGCCCATAATTACCACATAATTATAATATAAACAAATAGTTTCAATGTTTGCACGTTGTAAATGCTGCACATGTGAAAACTATTTTTATTTAAGTTTTATTTGATTTTCCCTTTCTCAGACCATCCTTCGTGATTTTTGTCAAATGCAAAAAAAAACTATTGAAATAATCAATATGTTAAAATACTGTTGTTTGTGACCGGATACATTACCAAAACATGTTCAAGTTAACATTATTTAAATTGTATTACTCAACTGATATTCTCAGTAAAATTCGACGGAAATGATAATGTTACTTAATGTTTGATCTTTCTTGAACAGTTTTTCACTGCTGCTATTTTATTCGGAAATATGAGAACCAATATGTTAACAAATCTTTGGCCTTTCAGTACATACCCAGCGTAGCGGTGGGAACTAAGTCGACGTGAGGTTGCATGGTTGCGCGTTATAAAGAAAAAGATGAGTGAAACACGTACGTGGTGTTTAGATACACATATATTTATTTACTATTTGTTATAATTGGTTACTAGGCGAAACTGGGATATATACATCAACAATTCCCGTTTTGAATATTGTAATAATTTATAAAAACCTGTATGGAGGTGAATTTGTAGAGATCGCCATTTTATGACACGTGAATCCGAGTTACGTTCCGAGTGTGGACTTGTTTAATATGTATTTTTACACTGGTTCAAAATGCCAAAATGACACACTTTCGCCTGCGCGAGTACAACTATTATAGAATGGTTGGTGAAAAAACTAACTTGTTTTCACTCACAGGCACCTGTTGCTAAATTATGGCATTTGCCAGGCTTGAATATGGTAACCGGGCCAAATGTGCTGTTATTTTTTTCTGCGGATTTTCTAACAGTTCTACGGATCTACGGATATTTGCCTATTCTTGAGTATTGTCAAAAATAGTAAAATGTACCGTCACTATTTCAAAGTTAACTAGCGTACCTACATATTGGCCTTCACATAGTTGCCATTTTCATGCTAGAGATTAAACGGAAGAACCATGTAATGTGCGTTCGCCGACAAAACTCGTACATCGGACTATGTGCTGTTTTGTAACTGATTCTGCAGGGTGACCAAATCTGCGGATTTATCCGTTTTCTGCGGATATTCACTCATAAAACGGATCTACGGATCAACTTTAAAATCTACGGAT
>JBEVXV010000680.1:0-3368 GCA_040505915.1 Sedimenticola sp.
AAATCAATAAGCGGATTAGATATTGGAGCTTGCAGCTTGGATATGGAACAGTCTGTACATCTGCGTGGATTGGCCTGGGACTACACTGTACAGGCATGTGCATCATGGTCCTTCTCGACTGTGCGGTCTGGCATGGCACCACGCCGTACAAAGTGTAACACCTCCAATATTGTCACGCGTCCTCGTACACTTTCAGTTTTCGACCCCTGGTATGAGGACGTTTGACAAAACTGTGCTACACATGACTGCTAACCCTAGGCTCCCTCCTCTGCATTATGCTGAGGTGCGAGTAGATGGGGAACAGCGGTTAATCGATTAAGTCTGGTCAGGGACTGCATTGTACCTAGAGCTCACGTGCCAGTTGTCCAGTATCGCACTTGCGAGCAGCGTAATCCCCATGCAGTCTTATTGAGCACTACATTGATAGCCATTGGGCCGATCGTCTGCTATTCGCATGCACGTGCGGTGTGGGCCCAGATCATCCAGCGCGTCTGTTTTCTTTTTCTCCTAACTGTTCATTCAGGTATCTTGCTACGTAACAGGTAACATGCTTCTCAAATCCAGTAATGCTTAATCTGTTAAAATGTGATCAGTGCGTCGCAAAGCAAGATATTCCCTAACATCTATATATTCTTTCATTTGTATCCTTACACGCAGGTATATATCAGCAAACTTTTACACTTTAATTTCTATTAATAATCCATTTCCAATATGTCATTTCCCCAATTCTGAGAAGGCGATGGCAAACAGCGTAACGCCGGATTGCCTTGAAGAACTGTGCATGTTGACCCCGTCGTACGCTAGTTTCTGGATTCCAGCCTCTTCTTCTTTTCTTCATGTGTATATGCTAATGTGTGCTACAGGTATACCGTTAGACTATGTGTCTTCATGGGGTGGTACTAACCGTAGTTTCTTTCTTTATTGTGTGTGTGCCCTTGATCGCGAAGATGAGCTTGCTAATCACATAAATACTGTTTATCAAATATTGTAGATCTCCCATGCCAACCTTGGAATTAAGGCACACTAGAGTACAGGCGGGGTCCGTGGAAGAGTAGTTATATACATTTGGAAGTGATAAATCAAATTTCGGCTCTGTAATGATTTTTGGCTAAAAAAGTACTAATTTGTGACATATGGTCCGCGTCACATCCAAGTTTTTTTTGTTTTTTTCTTTCTCTAATTAGATGTACCAACTTATACTATTATGTAACAGACTATATTCAGTAATGTTACATGAATATGCAAATTAACCTGACCAGAGTGCACAGGTGACCATACATGTAATATACACGTGCATGTATTTGTATGATAATACAAAATCTTTACACAAAAATAAAAGCGTATAAGGCAAATGTTGGCGAAAATTAAAAATAAATGTTATATACATGTACACATATAATTAGTAGGAAAAATATATAGATATATGCAATTGTTATATTCTTGTTATTTTAAAGATGATTGAGTGATAAGTTAAATCTATATATACATTTTTGTAATCTCTTCGTGTTGTGAAAGCAATGTAAACAAAACAAAACACTCAATTATTTTTGTTAATGTCAGAGATTTGTGCTTTTAATGCTAAACATATCTGCAGACAATTCTTTGAAATACTATTTGCATATTTAGTTTTTTTAATAATTTGCAAATGCCATTTTTCTACTGACCATGTTTGTGCTTTAGTCGTCCGTGCATTACACTTGGGTTGTGCATTCCAGCCACGTTACCAATATTCCCGGAAAGTCATTACTTCTAACATACTGGTGTATGCAATTATATTGCATCCGCGTGTGCATTTCATATTTTCTCTTCGTTTTTCTTCATTCACTGCCATACCCGGCATTCTTTGTATATAATTCTTCTTTACGTATCTAAGTAAATCTAATTAATTTTGTAAGTTAGAATATTTTTGTAAGCAAGCAACGTATTTTTAGATATGCCTCGACTCGCCTCTCCTTTGGAGTATGATACGCTCTCGGCTATCACCCGTTTCATGATTGGCCTTAACAAAATAACATGAAAACTAAGTATCGCACATACGATACGGTGTTAGACGAGAACAGCGTAATAGATGATTGTTCCGAGCAAGTTGGTCGCATGTGTGATATTTTATTAAATCTACGCATAGGTGCTACAAAACATAAATACCGACGTTACCATCATAGTCTTCGACAACTCATTACGATAATATGTCTAACAATAATTTGTTACACCACCAACGATGAAATAGTTTTTGCATACTCCTTGAATACATCACTTACTGTTACTCAAACCAACTGTCGAAAGTGCTCTCTTCTAACAAAAAAGGTAACCCCAAACAATTTACTTCTTTTGAGAAACCAACAGTTTACACAAACTATGCTAGCATTAGCAATACTTATAACAGCAGTATCCTTCTGTTCCGTATTGGCTTCTCAATTATTTGGTGAAACAAGCATATACATTAGTACCGTTTCCGTCCTCAAGCGAACCACAACCAACCAAACTGCCTTCGAGCACTGTGTTCTAGCCGAATCAAATCATGACAGATCAAGTGAATGTAACATTCCAAACAACAAACACCCATATGGTAATATGCATTTGCCTAATAACCGCTGGTTTCTGACCACGTTGCTTCTCGTTGCTGGAGATATCCACCCAAATCCCGGACCTTCCTCACTGTCTGACTCATCGGTGGATTCATCAACTTCTTATATAAACATAATAAATAGCGGGCTCAGTGTAATGCATCTCAATATACAGAGTATCAAACCTAAACTGGAAATCCTTGAAATAGAAGCCCAACCCTATGATGTTCTTGTTTTCACTGAAACTTGGCTGTCTCCTGATACCCCAAACGAAACCTTACTCATTCCTAACTTCAGTCCCCATTCCGGTGCGACAAGACTAACACAATTGGCAGAGGGGTAGCTATTTATGTTCGAAATACCTTATGCGCTAAGGAGCTAAAAGACTTATCAGTGAATAACTTAGAAGCACTATGGATAGAATTGCAAGTCAGTCAACGCAAATTTGTAATAGGCGGTATTTATAGACCACCAGATTCGAACAATACATATTGGAACCTACTCGAAGACAGTATAGATCGAGCTTTCAGCCAAAACTGCCATAATATTCTAGTTACTGGAGACTTTAATATTAATGTTCAAAATTCCACTTCCAACAGGATTAGTAGACTTATTTCATCCTACAACGCCGAACAACTCATAACTTCAGCAACACACTTTACAGAAACCTCCTGTTCATTGATTGATCTGATGTTTATTAGACATACTAATCATGTAATTACAAGCTTCGTTGCCGACCCATTCATCCCAGATCTCATTCGATTTCACTGCCCAATTGTCACTGTAATGAAATTTGATAAGCCA
>JBEVXV010000681.1:0-4012 GCA_040505915.1 Sedimenticola sp.
GTGAAAAGGTATCCGAATGAAATGTTGTTGATTTTTCTGCTCGCCACAAATTTTGACATTTTATCGTGTTTTAATGTGTTTTGGAAAGTGTTTTATCGATATTATACATGGACTGTGATTATAAAGGTACTGTGATATTATTCTAAAACTTTGAACTGTGATGTTGTTGTTTATTTGTCATTTTATTGGCAAATCTGAAAAGTGACGGCTGTGTATTGAAGTCCATTCTATATATAGATACATGCATTTTGCCTAAGTCCATTTTGCTATTGTATAAAGACGAATACTGACGCGCGAATCGTCACGCTTGAGTGAGCACAGTAACAATAGACTTACTGGCGTTTGGTGTATTCGATTTATAAACTCTAGTAACATTAGTGTACAATGGGTGATACGCACAATACTAGTAGAGTGCACAGCAGTCAGATACCATCGACATCGACATCGACATGCAACTTGGGCGGTACGAATGATGATGCAGACTATGTGGACGCCGTCATGTCCAATATAACTCCACGTAGGGTAGATGTAGACGTTACTCCATCGCGTAAGAGGCCGTTATCGCCTACATGCCGCTCGGAGTGTACTGAGCTAGCAGATCAAGTGTTGTCCAAGAAGCCACGACAATCACAACCCAATATGTCTGAAATAGCCAGTCAAATCAGCAAACTGGAATCATCTCTTGTTAGCAGGATGTCGGGTTTGGAAGACAGACTGATGGATCGTCTGAAGGAGTGTGTAATGGCCGAAATTAAAGACATCCGCGACACTTTCAGTGACCAGATAAGACAGCTCTCGGATAGGTTAACCAACGTGGAACAAACCAGTATACCTTGTGCTGTAGACGCTACTCCAAGCCAGTCTGAAATTAGTCGCAATCTCGTTATACGAAATTTAAAAGATCACGTGGTCGAAAATGTTGCGCGCAAAGTAGACACTCTCATTAAAGATGGCCTGAAAGTTAACGACATAACCGTTGTTTCAGCAGAAAGGAAGTTAAGTAGAAATGGCAAACCTGGTGTAGTAATTGCAAAGTTTAAGACCAAGGAAGAAGTGAACATTTTGCTGTCAAAAAAGAAGCTACTGAGAAATAGTGACCAACATTCAAGCGTATATATTGCTCAAGACATCCCATATACTGACCGGGTTCATAACCAAAATATGCGAACACTACTGAACGCCGTAGGGAGGAACCAGCTGGAAATGAGAGGATCGTTCGTGGTTAAGAAAAGTACACCTCCACGTAACACGAACACAAGGAACACCGAATACCGCCGTGAATCTAATGATTTACCCAACACGGCCAGTGACTCGCGCCACATTGTACATAATGGAACACGGGACACTGTCAACGGACCACACACCAATAATCCGCGTGATAACGATGGGTGGCAGGTCGCTGGAGCCGGACGCAGAGGTCGAGGTCGAGGTCGCGGTGGCAACCGGGGTGGAAACTACGGGGGCAGAAGATAGGTTTCTTGTGGGTTTTGGAACATAAATAGCTGGTGTTTAGATAAACAATCGGATAACTTTTTATTACGTAAGATGTGTATCGATCAAACAGACTTTGACATTATAGGAGTGGCTGAGACACACTTGAAGCAGGGGCAACGTTTATATATCGATAACTATACCTGGTATGGTAATAACAGAAAACATTTACATGTGAGAGCACGATCAGGATCGGGTGGTGTAGGTGTATTTGTTAAAAATGAAATGGCAGATTTGTATCATGTAGATATTGTAGATGATTCGAATGAGGGTATATTATGGGTGAAATTCGATCCTAAATATACCGGTGGCAATGTATTTTACGTATGCGTGTGTTATCTACCACCTGATGGGTCTACACGGGCTGTAAATGCTCCCCAATTTTTTGATACTCTGTTATCTGATATACATACTGTCCCTGGAAGTGATTTATTTTACATATGTGGAGATTTTAATAGTAGATGTTCCGACTCCGATGATTTTATTAGAGGAATTGATTTTATTCCAGATCGAAATGTCATAGATTTTAACGCTAACAGCTACGGTAGTTTATTGTGTGATTTTTTAATTGATGCTAATCTATGTATACTAAATGGTAGGAATTGTAAACATAACGATTTCACATTTGTATCATCCAGGGGTTTGTCAGTAGTAGATTATTGCCTGGTACCATATGAGCGACTAAATATATTTACTGATTTCACCGTAACCAGGGCAAGTGATCTGGCAGAGCAAGCTGGTTGCGTTGGTAAATTAGATCTTAAAGTATTGCCTGATCATTCATGTATCAGCTGGCATATGGTAATTAATGATACTTTTGCTAACGTCAGAGATGTTATTGGGCAGTCCACCATACCACAACAGATAACATGTACTAAATATGATGTGAGTAGTGTTCCACCAGACTTTTTGACTGACTCTAGCATTTATGCATCTCTGTGTCATGCGATTGATAGTTTAGAGAATTCTGAAAAGACACAGTCTGACATCGATGATATGTACCGTATTTTTACAAATGAAATTGATACTGAGATAAATGCCAAATTACAGGTACGTACTTATACTACAAATTTATCAAGCGGTAATGACAATAAGAAGCGTAGATACAAAAAACCTTGGTGGAACACTGACTTAACAACTGCATGGAATCAAACGTGTACTTCTGAAAAGCAATTTATTGTGTCCAGGAAAGTGAATGATTCCACTTGTAGACATTTTCGTCTCGCTTTTCATTCAAAACGGAAAGCATTTTCTCGATTAGTACAGAAGGCAAAACGCAAATATAGAACTGAATTACAGAATAATCTAGTAACTGCTTACTCCTCAGACTCGAAACAATTCTGGAAAACGATAGGACAAATCGGAATTGGCAATGAACGGCAAAAATCTATTCCTATGGAGGTAGTTCTCGAGTCGGGGGAAGTAAGCAGGGACACCGATATTGTATTAAATACATGGAAATCTAAATTTCACGAGTTATATAATCCTGCAGACGCAAATTGCTGTCAAGTGGACTCACATTATAACATATGCAGTAATATATTTTCTTATCCTTGCAACCTGGATGATCCAATATCGATTGATGAAGTGTTAAGAAGTCTAAATATGGCCAAACATGGCAAAGCTGCGGGTATCGATGACATAAAATCTGAGGTGCTGCAAAACCCTACATCACTGACTATATTACATAGATTATTTAATGTATGTTTTGACACTGGTATTGTTCCAAAAATATGGTCAAAGGGAATCATAAATCCATTACCTAAAAGTTCAACCACTGATCCAAGAGACCCATTACAGTATCGTGGCATCACACTTGCTCCAGCAGCATACAAACTATATTGTCGGGTTTTAAATGAACGACTTACAACATGGGTTGAATCAAACAGTGTAATACACGATGAGCAAAATGGTTTCAGGAAAAACAGATCAACTGTTGATCACCTCATATCATTGACCTCAATACTTGAAAGTAGAAAAGTGAAGAAACAGCCAACATTTTGCGCATTCATAGACTTCAGAAAAGCGTTTGATTCAATAAATAGACCAATTTTGTGGCAAAAACTTTGTAAACTTGGAATTTCTGGAAAAATGCTAAGTAGTCTAACATCAATCTATACGGACGTTCAGTGTTGTGTAAGGATAAATGGTATGCAAACTAGCTTTTTCGATGTTAATGTCGGTGTAAAACAGGGCTGTCTGTTGTCTGGATTATTGTTCAGCTTGTATATTAACGATTTTATTACATTAGCTAAAACATTGGGTATTGGCGTGATCATTAATAATGAACGAGTGTGTATGTTGATTTATGCGGATGATATAGTTCTCCTTGCAGAAACAGAGAGAGACTTACAAGTGTTACTTGATGCTTTATACGCCTGGTGTTTACAAAATAAGCTTACTGTTAATTTAGATAAGTCCAAAGTAATGCATTTTAGAAGTCAGTCTGCACCTTGCACAAACATACGCTTTATGTGGAATGATCGCTGTTTCGACATTGTACATGAATATACATACCTAG
>JBEVXV010000682.1:0-2303 GCA_040505915.1 Sedimenticola sp.
AAAGTAAATCAATGGGGACGTTTTGAATTAGTACGTCTTGTAAAGGGGACGCTTTGACTTAATAAAACGATCGATAGACGACCAGTCAAACCAGGCCGGAAATTCTCTGAAACGAAACAACAACAAAACAGATTTTGATATTTTTACGGACCAGTTATTTTTAAGAATTTTTTGGGATGCGCGTTATACACCAGAACAAGGTTTTTTCCCCATTTTTTTGTCAAAATTTGCTCTGCGCGCAATGCATGGGAGCGCGCTATATATAGATAAATACGGTAGTGGCTTTGCACGTAATGGACAATGGCCTGTTTCCTGATTGGGTCCAGTTGTTTTTTTGGATACTTCGAATTACTCGCACCATTATAATTGTATCCCTGCCTCAGCGCCTCTGGGCCGAATAGTTCAGGGAACAGTCGCTCTGTAAGTCGCAGACAGAAGTTCCCGGGAAAAATCCCACTGTCCACCCATCTGTTTCGGTCCTCGGCCGAAATCTGGTACCTCTCCGGGATGATGACGGTGTCGGTCGTTATCGCCTCCAGCACCTCTATGTCTACTGGCGCCGCCGCAGATTGGCGTGCTTCGACGGCATCTAGACGACCCCGAATGTGCGAAATATTTGTCGAAACCACATGTTATCTGCAATGCCATCTATCTGTCTTCCTTGACCAATTAACAAGTTGGTGTGTTCATTCAGCTTCTGCATCAACATTTCTTCAAGCGCTTTCATCGCTGGCACGATTGCTTATTGCATATTTATAGCTCTGGCAGTGTGCGTGGGTCTTGCTGGTATGGTCATGGTGATCGCTGCCGTTGACGCAGGCGTAATACCACTGCCGGTAGAAAACGGTGACCGGTGACGAAACGGAGGTCCTGTAATTTGATGGGGAACGGTGCTCGCAGTGCTAGTTGTAATTGTTGTTGCTGGTGTGGTCATGGTGATCGCTGCCATTGACACAGGCGTAATGCCACTGCCGGTAGAAAACAGTGACCGGTGACGAAACGGACTTACCTTTTGAAAATACAATGTAGGCCTATAACTTCTCCACTGAGAACACCAGAATGATTCAATAAAAGCTACGAAACAGCCGATTGATATTCATGACGTCATAACTCACATATGACACTCGTTTTATTTTGTAGGAGGATAAAGGAATAGCGTAATTGACATCAATTGAATACACGCGCCCGCGGCAAACAAAGGCAAACAGTGATCGAGCAATAAGGAAACAATATTACTGTATTGTCGTCTGCTGATATATTTGAACTATTTATAGCCATAATTTTTCCCAGAATGCAAAGAGTTAAACAGCCTCTTACCAGACAGTGGGCTGCGGTGAAGGGTACCATACGCCTTCTTTATGCCCTTTTGATGATGACTCGACGCCCCTTCGCCCAATAGCATCTGCTGGTCTATACTATTGTTAACCCCCAGGGGCTTGATAAACTTCCGCGGCAAAACCTGCCTGAAACACACAGTAGAACAACTGGTTACATGCAAAACTAGATGGCCGTGGCCCGTGCCCACTGAGGCATTTGATATACCGAAAAACTTTAACCAAAAACTTTAACCGGACACAAGGACGGACGCCAAAGTGCCGACTATATCGCACTTTCCGCAAGAGAGTGTGACAATGACTATATATAGATTGGCTAAAAATGACAAGATTTCATTGATGGAAAATTATGAGTATTTATACCCATTTTTTGAAAAAAAATAGCCATCAGAGAGTGGCAGATAATCCCCCGACGGGAGACAAATCAAGTGTTACAAAAGACCTAATGTGCATGGTTGTCCAAACTAAGAAAGGGGCATAAATGGGGAAATACTACAGGGATAAAAAAAGGTGGATAACTGCAAAAGACTTGGACGGATTTTTTTTTCTTATCATCTTCTGTGTACCGTACTGGTCATGATTTGGAAAAAACAAAACAAAAAAAACACACAAATAAAATTTTAGCTCACCTGAGCAAAGCTCATGTGAGGCATTGTTACCGCTTTTCGTCCGTCGTCGTCCGTCGTCGGCGTCCGTTCACATGTTCAAACGTCTTCTCCCGAACCACTGGGCCGGTTGTCACCAAACATCACCAACATGGTCCTTAGGTGAAGCCCTTCCAAAGTTGTTAAAATAAAGTTGCTACCAAATCCAAGATGGCCGCTGTGGAAAAGTAGGTCAAATCCTTCGAACGACATCTCCTCATGAACCGATTGGCGGATTTTGATGAAATTTTGCAGGAACGATCCTTGTAAGATGGTCTTTCAAAGTTGTTCAAATGGTGACCCTGGGGTCAAAAATGGGCGTGGC
>JBEVXV010000683.1:0-9017 GCA_040505915.1 Sedimenticola sp.
GTGATGTTTTGGCATTGTAATTTGTACATTATTAAGTGAAACAAATACTGCATTCAAGGCTCCTAGAATGGAAGTGAAATTATTACACGTACTGTGTTCAGTTATTACAAAGTTTTAGAAAGAAATTTTAGTCATGCTACCAAATATTATTAGTTTAGTTTAGTATTAAAGTGTAACCGTAAAGAAAGGTGTTTTGTTTCTGTTCTACCCAAAGCGAGATTACAACTCCATTTACCTGTGTGTATACACTTGACATGTGGGATTCTAGGCCCGCAGGCACTGCAGTCCATCCCGGCGAATAATTTAACACTGGTGGCAAGCGGTTGGATTTGGACTTGCACACGCTGAAGAATCATGGATGTTGTATTTCTCGTGAATTGTGTCTAGTAATATATGTGAGTCACAGCACTGACCTGTGATGCTGGAATATGTGGCATTGTTTACCTAAATTAATTGAAGATTAGACTTGCTAGCAGTGTATATTTCTGTATCTTGACAGAGTAAGTAAAATTGTCTCACATGGATGTTTCTGAATTGACAGACACATTCAAAACATTGAATATTTTATCTGTAGAAATTCAGAATTTAACAGAACATTTGAAACTACAAACAGATAATTACACTGCTACAGTACATAGTTACAATGATATGGTCGAAGTTTTAATTAAAACACAACAAAAGCGTATTCTTGTGCTCGAGTTAGAAAATTCAAAGCTCAAAAGAGCCTTAGCATCCTCAGACGACGAATTACCTGGGGTACACACATAAAAATAGTGTTACATGTAATCGTTATAATGGCACCTAAAAGAAATACACAAAAAGACGATTCTGGGGACATGGAGGAAACAGAAATGAATAGAGAAATAGAAAGCTTGAGAGAAAACCTCCAGATCACTTCAGATGAAAATTTGAAAGTTAAAAGTGCTGTTTCTGAGTTAGAACGTGAAAACAGACGTCTCGACAGCATGCTCGAAGACACACGGACAGAGGCGGACAAAGAAATTCAAGCAATGAGACGTCGACTACACGAGCAGGGGGAGGACATGCAAAGAGACCACGAGAGGGCGCTTCAGGAGCTGCGTGAAACCAGGGCCCAGCCGGCTCTGCAAGAAGAACGCCATGTTAGGACGCCTGAGCAACAACTTTTCGGGTCAGACCCATGGGCATCGCCGCTGAATCGTCAATCGGCGCAGTCACCTGTCTCTGCACGAATCCGACATGGACCCTCCAATCCAGACGGCGGGCAAACGACGCATATGCCTGATGTACAGCATGGGAGGTACCAGGTCCCACTTCCACGGCAAATGCTATACGATGGAAAGGAGTCTTATGAAGCTTTTATTCGCCCATTTATCGACATGGGGAAAGTGTGTAAATGGGGTACGGAAGAAAAGTTGTTCCGGCTCACCAACAGCTTGAGAGGTGAAGCGGCAGATTTTGTGTTTAATCAGCTAGATGTGAATGTGCGATCCTCGTTTTACAACTTACAACATGCGCTGTCTATGAGGTTCAAAGAACGTCGTTCTAGTGCTTCATTTCTTGCCGAGTTAGAAAACCGAAAGTTAGGCCAAAAAGAAAAGTTGGTGGAATATGTCACAGATGTTAGATATTTAGTGCGGAACAGTTATCCGACAGCTGACGCTGTTACGTTGGACACAATCGGACTCCGACACTTTCTGAAAGGAATAGGCGATCAACAAATGGTTTTGGCTGTTGGAATGAAAAACCCACAGTCTATTGAAGAAGCATGTGAAATCTTGGAAATGTACAAAAGCCTGAAAGAAGAGCCATTTGGTAAACCTTCAACCGGTGCTGTCAGAATGAAGGTAGTGAAAAGTGCAAATGGTGAAGCAGAATTTCTCAAACGTGAAACATTTGAGGTATTCAAACATGAAATAAAGGATAGTATGGATAAGAAGTTTAGTGAAATAACATCCATGTTGAAAAGTAGAATCGGAGAAAATCAACGTTACCAAGCTCCAAACCGCACCTTCAAGAGAAGAAACATGTCAACAGTGGAGTGCTTCAAGTGTCATGAAATTGGGCACTATGCTTCCGATTGCCCAACTAGGCAGGCTGACGGTGCAGATGGCGGGGTTGCCAAGAAGCAGGAAAACTAGGCGGGACCAAGTCAAACGGCCCTGTCTTGGTCCAGGAATGTGCTAGTGTGAATAGTGATTTTAATGTCAATGATGTTATAAAAGTGTCATGCCGTGAGGTAAATAGTGGATTATCTATTCTACTTCCTGTGAATGTTAATACTGTTAGTGCCAATTTAGTTTTGGATACAGGGGCGGCAGTTACTGTGGTGTCTTCCAACATATATAACAAGCTACCACAGAGTGTACGTCCAGAGCTTCAGAAAGTGAATCCATCTCTGAAATTGGAAGTTGCGAATGATGAGTTACTTCCTGTCCTGGGTACAGTAACACTGGATTTTAAGATTAAGAAGGATTATTTCCAGTGGCAGTGTTTTGTAGCACCAATACGCGAAGATGGTTTATTAGGGCTTGATTTTCTGCAAGCTCACAAATATGTGTTAAGTGCGGAAAATGGTCTAAAGTTAAATAACAGAAAATATCCTACAATTATTCAAAAAGTTAATTTACGGGCAATTAAAGTGAAGTGTAATGGTAGTGTTACGGTTCCAGCATTCAGTGAAGTAATAATTGAGGGTGAGAGTGCATTGAAAATGGATACAAAATATGGTTTAGTGTCGCCATTATATGGATGTGACCAGGATATCATGGTGGGTCATACACTAGTTGATCCACATAGGAGCGACATGGGAATTCCGATCCGTGTCTTGAACCCGTCGTCATCAGACGTTATTCTCCATGAAGGCGAAAAAGTTGCAGTTCTCAATGAGGTCGACGAAGTGAAAAGTGGGCCTGATTTTGCGGAGCAGACTGCACAGTGTGATAATAGTGAAAGTAGCAAGTCATGTGCTGATATGAAGTTACCTCAGCATCTTAGTGATTTGTTTGAGTGTTCTAGTAAACGGTTAAATCACCATGAAAAGGAGCAATTAAGGTTGTTATTGATTAAGCATAGTGATGTTTTTGCTAAGTCTGCAGATGACTTAGGTCATACATATGTAGTTAAACATCGGATTGACACAGGTGATAATCCACCCGTTAAGCAACGACCACGACGTCCACCATTCGCCTTCGCACAGGAAGAATCAAAAATAATTCGGAATCAGTTGAAAACCAATATTATTCGTGAAAGCTCATCCGAATGGGCTTCTCCCATTGTTTATGTCCGGAAGAGGGATGGAACCACGCGGCCCTGTGTCGACTATCGGCTACTGAATGCAGCGACAAAGAAAGACGCATATCCAATACCCAGTTTGAATGACTGCCTAGATCATCTGGGCGGTTCTACCTACTTTTCTTGCCTGGATATTTTGTCTGCATACTACCAAATCGAGGTTGATGAGGAAGATCGACCCAAGACCGCGTTTGTGTGTAAGCAAGGTTTATATGAGTATAATGTCATGCCGATGGGATTGTGTAACGCAACATCTACTTTTCAAAGGTGTATGGAATTAATAATGCGTGGATTACAGTGGCACATTCTTCTCATATATCTGGACGACATAATAGTTCACGCGAAAACGTTTCAGGAGCACTTACATAGACTGGAAGTTGTGTTCACCAGATTATCTGGAGCAGGAATAAAACTCAAGGCTCCAAAATGTGTTTTGTTCCAAAAGGAAGTGTCATTTCTGGGACACCTTGTTACTGAAGACGGGGTGAAACCGCTTTTAAGTAAAGTGAAAGCAATCAAGGAGTGGCCTGTCCCGAGGAATACAACAGATGTGAGGTCGTTCATTGGATTTTGTTCATACTACAGGCGGTTCATCATGGGGTTCGCCGCACGTGCTAAACCCCTGCATAGGTTGTTAGAGGCCGGACAACCGTTTGTGTGGAGTGGAGAGTGTCAAAGTAGCTTTTGTGATTTCAAATGTGCATTGACGGGCGAGGAGGTGCTTGCATTCCCTCGTGATGATGCAGGAATGTTTATTTTAGACTGTGACGCATCTGATTATGCAATCGGATCAGTTCTGTCACAAATGCAGTGGAGTGAGACGTCGCAACAAATGGAAGAACGTCCAATTTGTTATGCCAGTAAGTCTTTGACAAAATCACAGAGGGCTTACTGTGTTACACGACGCGAGATGCTAGCTGTTGTGGTTTACCTACAGGAATTCCGTCAATACTTGCTAGGTAGGAAGTTCATAGTAAGGACTGACCATAGTTCCCTGAGGTGGGTCATGTCCTTTAAGAACCCCGAAAATCAAATGGCTAGATGGATTGAAGTGCTTTCCCAGTTTGATTTTGTGATCGAGCACAGAAAAGGGACAAAGCATGTTAACGCTGATGCTTTGTCACGATTACAGTGTGATCCAGCAAGCTGTTCATGTTATGATGGAAAAACACTTCTGCAGTTACTGCCATGTGGTGGGTGCAAGAGTTGCACCAAGAAGCATAAAGAATGGTCAGTTTTGCAGGAGATAGATGATGTGGTGCCTTTGATTGCAAAGCGCATTAGTGTTCATACATGTTCAGTGGCTTTTTACCATTACATAGTGATGTATCTAAGTGTATTAGGCAGCATTCTAGTGCGTGGGCTGGATTATATGTGCGTATTTGTTGCACTACTGGGGCAGAGTGTGTGCACTTTCCCCAGAAATATTCAGTGGGGTAAAGTCAAGCATCTGCGAATTAACCAGGAGTCGACTACGTCTGCGTCAAATAATCGTACAGATCTGGGGAGTGGCACGCTGGAAAAGGACTTTGGATTATCAACGCACACTGGTGGACTATTTCCAAATGGGCATAATACTGGGACCGATGAAAGTGACGAGCCGTTTTCTAATTGGAGTGGATCCTATTCAAGTACGGACATGGCCAAGTTGCAACTGGATGACCCTGATATAGGTCCTGTGCTAAAATGGAGGTCGGAGTCAGACAACAGACCGTCCAGAGACATAGTTGCTGGTGCAAGCCCTGTGACTAGAAACCTGTGGCTATATTGGTCGCAGCTATTCGTCAAACGTGGAGTATTGTATAAAACGTGGGTGTCAACCAATTCTGAGGAAAATTATGACCAGTTAGTGTTGCCCACAATATTGCAGAAGGATGTAATGAAGCTTGTTCATAACGCATTGCCATCTGCACATCTTGGGATAAATAAGACGGTTGATAAACTGAGGCTCAGTTTCTATTGGTGTAGAATGAGTGAAAGTGTGCGGCGTTGGATTATGCAGTGTGACTTTTGTGGTCAAAGAAAGAAGCCAAATAAGGTTGCAAAAGCACCATTACAACAGTATACCGTTGGTTATCCCATGGACAGGGTGTCGACTGATATCCTCGGACCGTTCCCAGTGAGTGAAGCAGGTAACAAGTACATTCTTGTGGCAATGTGTAACTTCACCAAATATGTCGAGGCATTTGCCATTCCAGACCAAACTTCACATACAGTAGCGAATAAACTAGTCCTTGAGTTCTTTTCTCGTCTGGGGTTACCACTGGATATTTTGTCTGACCAGGGTAGAAATTACCAGTCCGAGCTATTTAGGCAAATGTGTGTCTTGCTTGAAGTTAACCAGACGCGGACCAGTGCTTTCCGACCGTCCGCCAATGGTATGGTCGAACGGTTTAACCAGAGTTTGGTAAATATGATCACAACATATGTAAATGAGGAACAGACTAACTGGGATGTTTACTTGCCTCTCATCACCTCAGCATACAGATCATGTGTGCATCCTTCAACAGGGGAAACACCAAATAAGTTGATGTTCGGCAGGCAGGTAAACTTGCCAATCCATTTCCTTGCGGGCAATGTACCACATAGGAACTTAACCAGCCAGACATACAATAGTTATGTTGTGACATTAGAGGAGAAAATGACAAAAGTGTATCGCTTTGTGCGTTCCAAACTGAAAGCAAACGCAGAAAGACAGAAGCAGAATTACGATACCCGGATATCTACTAATAATTACAAGGTTGGTGATATTGTTTACTGTTTGGATACAACAAGGAAGGTTGGCCTGAGTCCCAAGCTCAAGCGTCATGTTTGGAAAGGACCCATGGTGGTGCTACGAAAGATTAGTGACTTGTTATTTGAAGTAAAAGGTGCGCCTAGGGCACTGACAAAGATCCTACATCATGACAGATTGAAAGCTTTTCATGGGGAATCAATTCCCCAGTGGATTGTGTCAGTACAACAGAGCTTAAAATCTGATTCTACAACACAGACTCAAACTCGAAACCCTGTGACTGTGAGAAAGAAGACTAGTATAATTGCCCCAAAGCAACATATTGGTGATGTTGATTTGCAAGGTCGGCGTAGTAAGAGACAGAGAAATCAGCCACAGAGGTTAGGCATACAGTGAAGTCTCTATAGTGAGTCTACATGGATGTGTCTAATTAAATTATACGCAGTATATGTGCCAAAGCAGTGACATGATTTGAAATGACATCCAATTTATTCTTTCAATTAAAATACAGCAACACTGTGTCACATGACCCAACAGTCATGCAGGAACAAGGACTCAAAGCATTGTCAGCAGTTGACTCACACACACCCCATCACCATGACCTGACCAAATATGGAAATGTGGTCCCAAACATCCAAGCTTCGTCTGGGATCTGGGAGTATAAAACCCAACTCCGCCCCACTGTGGGCACATTATGCCAAGTGAGTTCATATGTAACAAGTGTTGCAAGTCATTTTCACATAGACAATCATTGAGCAGGCATTTCAAGACCCATAAAGAAAGTTGTGTGCCTGGTCATATTACTTGTAGTTTTTGTGGATGTAAATTTGTAAATTTAAATACATATGTCCATCATTTGCAAATGACAATGGATGTTTTCTTGGTCGAGAACGGGGTGAGCACGCCAACTCGCGACGAGAATTTGGACTTTACACTAGGTGGTGTATCTTCGTTAATGGATGTTTATGTGTCCGATTTCCAGTGTTCATCAGTGGTTGGTGGTACGACATCAGGCGTCGAGTCGTGCACGGCGACGTGCAGCCAGCCACCTGTTTCAACAATAGCTGGTGAGTCAAGTACAGAAGCGACAGCTGCCTTGCCCTCGGCACTAACGACCAGTCGCACCACCGAAAGTGAAGGTTTATCGTCGCTATATGCCCCGATATCGCCAGGTTGTGTCAGTTCCGTCTATAACATGTGTGTCAGAAAGCGGAAGCTGCCTGTTGATATCGACTATCCACCTCCACAAAAGTTGCCGTCAAAACTAGCTGTTGATGGTCGAGACCTGCGGACCATGGTCGACGACCTCAGCAGTAAGATGGAGACAAACCACCAGGAGCTGATGGGGGCCATTCAGCGCTTGACACCCGGTATCAGAGACGTCCTGGATGACGTATCAGTAATTCAGCAACAACACATCAGCGACGTTGTAGCCGTTATACATCGAGATGTGCGCGCGGTTAGCGAGCGGCTAGAGAAGCTGGCGTCGTCTGTAACTGGAAATGTATTCCAGGAGGATTTCCTAAACAGTGTGGTAACGCTGAACATGGCGGTGACGAACGCCATTGGGAAGTGTAACAAGTGAGCACATTTTCTTATGTGTGTCATGTGCTGTAATTCAGGCCATTTTCAAAATTGTTATAAGCCTTATACTAGGTCTCGTGTACATATTATTCTGTGTTGTTGGATTACAGTGTTTAATCATTTAGGCAATTTTCAAAATAATTATGTGCTAAGATGTGGTTGTGTTTCAAGATTACCGGATAAAAAAAATTGTGTTATATTCATTTTGGATTCAAATTTACTAATTTGTCGAATGCCCGGGTTCCTGATCATGTTGACTTTGTCTACTACATGTATGTAGCAAGATGCGAACGGACAGACCATTGTGAACATAACGGGACAATTCTGCTGCTTTTCTTGGCATATGAGAGAAAGATGGAGGAATAGCACTGTTTCTCCAACCAGTATCACTGGCCTTGAAATGCAAGCACAACGAGGACCATTGTGAACATAACGGGACAATTCTGCTGCTTTTCTTGGCATATGAGAGAAAGATGGAGGAATAGCACTGTTTCTCCAACCAGTATCACTGGCCTTGAAATGCAAGCACAACGAGGATTCTTCAACCAAGATGTATATTACCAGAACATTTGAAAAAGCCATTGTTTCTACCATTACTGATACATGTTCTGTTTTAATGCGTTTTATATGTTATGTCATTTAATAATGTTCCGGCTAGGAAGTGACATTTTTAAGAAGGACATCATTAAGTCATGGTTAGGATTTAATTTTGAACTCTATTAAAATACTGTTACTTGAAGATGGGACGATGTGTATTTTGGGACAATCTGGAATTATTATAGTGTGGATATACATGGATGTGTAAGCACATTTTCATAAATTTCTGGAGCTTGATAAATTAGCACATTTTATTATTTTATTTTATTTTTTTTCATTATCATTACAGTGAAATTTGATTGGAATTGTTTATATTTGTTGGTTTACCAACTTTATTTTCGGTATTAAAAGAAAATCTTTGCTCCAGCAATGTATGTTGATGTTGCCTTACATTAGCAATTTCGTATTCTAATATTATTGGAATCTACACATTCAGGTAAACATTATTATTTACTGTATACAATTCTCCTATTTGCATTTCATTCATAAATCTGTGTAGTATACTATTACTATGAAAGGAATGCAGTAATTGTTTGTATCTGCTGGCAGTGACCTGCAAATTGGGGTCATTTCTATAAGGTGTGCTATTTTTAGACTTAACAGCTGATCCTTTACTGTGTTCCATAGACTTGCTAATGGGCCTTTGTACTACAGAAACTTATAACACTGCTTATTTTTAATACGTTCTATTATGAACAGAATCATTTTACGAGGGCGTAAAAGTCTAGGGGGAGGCAGTGTTATATATTTGCAATTGGGCAGCTCTGCTCGATGAACCTTTAAACACCATTTCAATGTTTGGGGCATTTTCTTGGGGAATTCACTATTG
>JBEVXV010000684.1:0-4104 GCA_040505915.1 Sedimenticola sp.
AACATCAACAGGAGATAACTCAAAAGTTAGTGATGTGAGAGTAGTCATTCTTTCGCATGGCACGCGCTTGGGCTGGTATCTACCCATGTTTCAAATTACATGTAAATAGTCTGTACGGTATTAAAAGTTATAGACCAGAATTCAAGTTATTCAGCAGAAGTGAAATACCATGTTAAAATATTCGAGGGGTGGGGGGGGGGGGCGGGGGCCACTACCTATCCATGTGTGAAGCTTCATGGAATTATTTCAAACAATTTGAATCATGGAGCAGACACGAAATGCCATGTCAAAAGGTGTACAAGGGATTCTAACTAAAAAATAATAAGGTCTAAGTTATCACTCTTTACACGACACACCATTGAGCCTTTATCTACTAATGTGTGAAGTTACATGGAAATATTCTATACATTATTCAAATTAAGCAGTGTAAACCCATGTAAAATACAAGAGGAGATACTTAAAATTATAGCGGTGTCAGAGTTGTCGTTCCACCATGCCCTGGGTCATATCTATCCATTTGTGAAGTTTCATGGATATATTCCATATACCAGTAGTATTAGAGATTTGGAGCGGACACGAAACTCCATGTCAAAACAGACGGTTGCATCTACAGGCAGGCGAACAGACAGATGCCAGGGCGATCGGTATATCCCATGAACCTTTTTGGTCTGTGGATAACTAAAAGCGAAAATATTCTTATCTCAGCAATTTTTTTTAGTATTTTTCTGTTGTTTTCTTCTTCTTCTTGAACTTTGATGATACAGTATATTGATATAGTACTCACAAAGTTAGATGCACATGCTGGGGTGTATATTATCATACCTCTTGCTAGTTGAAACTCAAACTTATAGCGCTCAATTTACTGATCAGGCTAAAATGTAATCTAGTAATGTCGGTGTGCGTTATCATGAAACTTTTGTGGGCTGGTGATGGCCCGCTTATCTGTTAATATTGTTGAGTCAAAACCTGTGTTGCCAGTAAATGGGCTTGTATGTTTGTATCTTACCAAAATGAGCAAAATGCGCTAGCCATGTCAATTCAACATCCACCATTTGAGGTTTGCCGAATATTTTGATAAGAATGGTCCCAGGTTGTCTTGTCATAGATGGCCAGGGTCCTTGGCGAAGGTAATTTTATTGCGCAGTAGTAGAAGCAGCTCTCAATTCTGAGCTTGAGAAGCGTGCTGCGGCTAGCTAACATGAATGCAACTTGAAACGGCACTATGAATTTGTCAATGCATCATTTCTACTGTTCATCCACTATTTAATACACGCTCCCAACAAGCAAATAGCCACCAATCATTGCTAACATTCCTGAACAGTGTTCTTCACGGCCCGAGAGACTTCAACCCAGATAGCGATTTCGACTACCCGAACCAGCAACGATCAAAAGCAGCCAATACTTTAGCCCAGCTAATCATTTGAAAACAACACAGTGAACGTCCTACTATGGGAAAGACTATCACGAGGGGCAGTAAGGTGCGCGAGACATATATTTCATCATCTCCAAACTAATACTTTCAATCCGATCATGCCCAGATTTTGACATGAAATACTCTTTTCGATTTGAAAACCAAAGAGAACCCCCATCACTTTCTAACCATGTACAACAGCAAAATTGAGACATTCTCATGTTTCTGGGCATCTCTAAGGGCCCACAAGACTTCCTTGTAAAGGTCCTGGTGCATATGGTGAGGTCAACCAATGCCACTGATATTGAGCATTATGCCCATCACCACTTCATACCATTCATTAAGCATACCATCTGCGCATCCATCCACTACAAGACTAGATATCATGTTTGATACATACCCAGAGAATAACCTCAAAGTGCAGACCCAGGAAAAGAGAAGTATACCAGCTGCAGCGGATATCGATGCAGGTTTTATGCCCATTTCCAAAGACTGGAAGAAACTACAAGGTGCAACTATGCCAGTTTCTCACGAATGTTGTAGTAAAAAAACTGCTCCGTAGTCAAAACCGCCTCTACCTTCTTCGCCAACGTGGTTGTGTATGAAACTAATTGTGGCACAATAATATCTTACAGCAGCATAGCCAGTATGAGAAATATCACCACATGCAACCACCAAGAGACAGGTAGTCGGCTTTCCTGTATCTTTTAGGTGGAGTACCACAGCAAGGCGTTATTAAGCATGCCACAAACATTCCTATCAAAGATATCATCCAGAGCTAAATTTGGCCCACAAAATAGTGGCGTACTTCTCTTCCTTGCTTTTTGTGGTTGTGACCGACATCTGAATTTCTAGGAATAGGGATGAAGACTGATGAACCATGTTTGCTGACGATCGATTCCGTCCACTGGAGCGGTGGACTGTGGTCAGGTACACTAAGGGCGGTTGGTGGGCTCAAGTCAATAATGCAAGACAGACGCTATTTTCACAGGGTGCTCATACAAACAAACCCATCCCAAAAACACAGGCAGCCCTAATGGAACAAGTGCTATTGTATGACTGAGGTTCAAGGAAGACTGAATTATTACTAGTATGTATATTGTAGCAGTTGTCTAGTACCAACAATAATATAATCCATTGAATGACAACTTCAATTAGATATTACAGGCATGCGACAGACAAAAAGGTTATGACATTTGCGAGCATGCTAGAGTCATACCAGCTACATGTATTAGAACATTACTGCTATGACTAGAAGCTGAACTGGTTTAATACAAATGTTCTAAGGAAGCATTAAATTTTGTTCTATTAGTTTTGAGTGTTTTCTGGTGGTATCGCATCAGAAAAGCCTAAGAGTATTAACCTGAAAAACTATTACGCAGTAAACGTCCGAATTATTGTCGGGTCACTTCTAATATAAGCTTTCCATTTTATTATCCCCTCGCATAGCGAAAAGGGGATATAGCGTTAGTCCATGTCCGTTCGTCCGTAACACTTTTGTTATCGCAATAACAACCGTTTACCGGATTCCAATAATATTTGGCAGCCATGTGTATCTGAACATACCGTTGTCTCGCGTGGACACGTCAAGATCCCAGGTCCAAGGTCAAGGTCGCTGGGTGACTGTTAGCTTTACGTTTAGCACTTGCGTTTAGCAAATGCGTTTAACTGCGTTTCTTTGAAACCGCTTGATGGATTTCAATAATACTTGGCATCAGTGTATACCTGAACACAATGGAGTGTCACAGATGTACCCGGGCTCCTGCGCTCAAGGCCCGGCGAGGGGATTAGCTTAGTGTTAACGATGCGCCTCTTGTTGTTCAAGTAGCAGACAAAATTGTAAGATACATGTTCATTGCAGTTTGTCTGATTAAAGTGTTTACATGTTGGGAAATAAACTGTATTCAGTCCATATGCAATATAACAACTAACGAAATTAATGCAAATACTGATTTTTAAGTAGATTTGAGTCTTTTATTGAGCCAACATGGCATTGACCTTGAACTTAAATACATGACATTGAGGCCAACTGCTCATCAGTATCATCAGTTGACATGAAATTGAAAGTCATACATATGGAGCCATAGCCAACGCATTTGATGCATTGTTAGCTAACATAATGGTTATTTTGGCGATTTGATGGGCCATATGACCTTGACATTGACCTCCACAGTGAGACAGTGACATCATTTCATTTCAAAATATACACAACCAAATGCTGTGCCTTCAGACACAATGGAATCACCACTTATTTTATGGAAATAACACTTCTAGTTGCTGAGATATGCTGCGAACAGGTTTTGGCTGGCGGCCATCTTGAATTTGTCAAAAATGGCGGCCATGTTGAAATTTAAACTTGCTTCCATCAAAAATCTTGAACAGCATGGTCCCAAGGTCAACTGAGCAAAATTTGGAAGATTTAGCCAGATGTGATAATTTATGGTCTTCTATGACAATACCGTCCCTCACTAATAGGGCTCTAGGGTTGAACGGGTTAATGAAACTAGTGATAACTAGAAGTACAGGTATATGCAATGTTTATTCGCTTAGACGTAAGTTACAGAAATAATTGGATACTTAAAATACTTTTAACACAAGTATTTCTTTGCACTAATTTCCAAGCAATTTGAATTTGATCTTAATGCAAATTGAGGGAAATACGAAAACTATATACCACTCGACATATAGTGCAC
>JBEVXV010000685.1:0-5570 GCA_040505915.1 Sedimenticola sp.
TGTGTTCATGCCATGTCATGTCTGTAAAGACGGGTGACATAGTGTTTGGCACGTCTATCAATGTGGGCATGGATGTGTGCGTCCGATGAAGAAGTTGTGATAGTTTCACAAATCGTCGACATTTACTTATGCGATTCAGATTTAATGTATTATATTATTGGTTGTTTACATTTTTTGCAGACTGTGGAAATCATGGCAGCGAATCTCACTGGTGACACGCAGAACGACATGTCAACATCATGAGTAAACCGTAGTAAGAACATTCATCTTCTTGTGGTGCTGGTGTCGGTGAAGTGGCAGATGTACATTGTGTCATTTGTGATGACATTTGCGATGATGTCGATTCAATACTAGTCGGTAAAAAAGGTTTGGACGCACTTCTTAAATTTAGCCAGAGTCGTGGAGATGAAGGTCTACACAGTTACCTTTTGGACAAGGCTAACACCACACCGATCGGCAAGGTACTCGTGCACGCCGCCTGCAGAAAGAAATATACAGATATTCGCAGGAAGATCACGGACATACATGACGAGGCCGGGCCATCTCAAAAGCGATTACGGTCGTCCATACTAGATGATATGTTTAACTGGACGGAACATTGTGTACTTTGTGGAGATCCGGCCCGTTTTGACACCAAGCACCCTGACCGTGATCGTGTAATTACTGTAGAAACGCTCCCAATTCGAGATACTCTCCTGAAGCAATGCGACATTCGGGCAGATTCATGGGCCACAACCGTTCAAACACGAGTGGAGAATTGTATAGATATGGTGGCTGCAGAGGCTAGATATCATCTCAGATGCTACTCTGCATTCATGTATACTTCAACACCAAAGTATACCGGTCGACCCAATGATGGAGACATGAATGACTGGTTTGACGCGTTGTGTAACTGGATTGAAAATGATTGTGATGTAGAACTATATACCTTAGAAGAACTGCATGCGAGTATGGATACGCTAGCCGGCGATAACGAAGTATACAGTCAGAAGAGACTAAAGCAGAAGCTAGAAGATCATTACGGTGACCATATCGTTTTCTCTGAAATATGTGGTAGGAAGAACGTGGTATGCTTTCGAAACATGGCACATTTGATAATCAATGAGTGGTATTCTGAGAGCAGGAAAACTCCAAAGGACGATGCCGAGAGGATAGTTCGTGCTGCAGCTAAGATTATTCGAGAAGAGGCCAGGGAATCAACATATACATTGGACGAGTACCCGTCAAAGGAGGACATCAAAAACCTAGACAGAGGGCGACAGTATTTAGGTTCCTGTCTTCGTACATTTGTTGAAAAATTGATACCTACGAATAAACTCAAACAAGTTAGCATCGGACAAGCTATCCTACAGGCGGTGAAGCCGAGATCTGTCATGGCGCCGATTATGTTTGGACTTGGCACAGAAGTTGACCATATTGTAGAATCGAGATGGCTCGTAGATGAATTATACCAACTTGGATTTTCGATTTCCTACGACGAAGTTCGTTTATTCAAACAATCGGTTATGCAGGAGGAGAGTTTGGAAACTTTGTCGCCACCACCTGATCAAGTATTCACACAATGGTCAGCTGATAATGTTGATCACAATATACGGACACTGACTGGTGAGGGCACTTTCCATGGTATGGGATTGATAGCAATGTTCACCTAAAATCAGTTACATGCCGATGATGAGCACATCAAGCGACGAGCAAAAAGTTAGTGTAGATGAACTTGTTGCGGGTAAAGGGATACCCATTATCCAATATAATGGCCGTTCAATACGCGCACTGTCAGAAACAGTATTGAAACCAGTGCTAACATTGCAAGTACCATATACAGGACTACCATCCGTGTTCTATTCAAATGTGCTTTGGCAATCAGCCGGACTCCTCAATAGGTCATCAACTCATACACCAAACTGGTCGGGCTTCATGCAGCATGTGTTTGGAGGAAATAATGGACAAACTGTCACGAAATCGGAAGTGCTTATCCTGCCCATCATTGACCTCAATCCAAATGATGACACGTGCATCTATTCCACCTTGCTGTACATTGAAAAACAGGCACATCGCCTCAACATGCCAACCGCGTGTGTCACATTTGACCAACCGTTATGGCTAAAAGCAATGGAGATAGTAACTTCTAAACGATTGGACAATATCGTAGTTCGGCTTGGTGGGTTCCATCTTCTAATGAGTGCCTGTGGAAGTGTCTTTCGCATGATGAAGGGTTCAGGAATTGAAGAAGCATTGGAAGAAGTATACGGCTCAAACGCAATTGTTCACATGATGACTGGCAAATCCATTGCTCGTGCACTCCGGGGTCTCTATCTGATAGATATGGCTCTCACGACGAAACTGTTGGCTACTGTACTTCCATGCCAGTCCTCCGACAATGAAACTGGTATCAGTCAAAGCATTTCTGGAAGTACTCGGTCGATGGTCATCGAACTTCAGAACCATAGTGATATCGAAGATGAAATCAGCGTTCTCACTGAAGAACAAGTGAATGGAGTACAGAAACTCATTGACGATGTTCTAGATCAAAGCATTCCACCAGATGCCATTGCCGATTCTCCAGATCTTACTGCACTGAATGAAGCTGTGGAAAGCACCAAGACGGTACTCAGTACCAAGTCGCGCACAGCAAAGTTATGGATACACTGTTTACAGTACATCGAAGTGATAAAGGAGTTTATCAGCTGTGAGAGACTGGGTATATGGGAAGGCCATTTAATCGCTGTCGGAAAGTTCCTCAATCTCTTCGCTGCAACCGGGCATATGCATTATGCTAAAAGTGCTCGATTATATCTCCAAACAATGCGGGAGCTGCCTCAGAGCCACACATGGCTTTATAACAGATTTAGCGAGGAAGGTTATCATACAGTACGAAGGAGTGACAGGCTTTGGGCAGGACTGTGGACTGACCTTGTGATTGAACAAGTAATGATGCGAAGCTTGAAAAGCCGTGGTGGCCTGACCAGAGGTAGAGGTATGACAGAGAGTGTTCGTCAGCAATGGGTCTACAGCTTGCATGCATGCGCAGCTGTGCATGATGCCATGTCATCTCTGACGGGTAAGCAGCATACTACCAGCGAGCAACACGTGGACTTTGGCAAAGCAAGACGTGAACACGACTGGAAAGACATGGTGAAAATAATGGAGTGGTTTCAGGTCCATGATCCGTTCGACTGTGAGGTGACACAACTGCGATCGCTGGCTAGTGGTTTGACAGCAAGTGAAGGCGACGGAATAAACTGCGATGACACAGAGAATGTGGGTGGTCAGTTACAGCGCAGTATGGACAACCAATATGTGACTAATGCAAGCATCAAGAGAAGTAAGACGATACACACATTGGATGAGTTGAAGCCGGGAATAAAGCTCGACAAGAAGGTGGTCCAAATCGATTCGTCAGTTTTATTCATGCGATGTACCGCATTAGCACAGAGAGAAGATGACGATATTACACCGTACTTTGCTCACGAGATGACATCAACTCCCACGTCTCTATTCAAGGACAACTTTATGAGAAAGATAGACAAATCCGAACTGGCTAGAACAATCAAAGTAGACCTGACGAACCAGATTGACAATGCTGCGACTCCACAGTCACCGCATGGCATGCACGTGGTTGATGGTGGCTGGCTGTTACACTGTGTGCGATGGAACAGGAATACGACATATGCGCAAATCATCGAGCAGTACAGTTCATTTATCCGGAATCGGTTTGGGATGTGCTGCATCGTATTTGATGGATACAATAAACCATCAACTAAAGACCATGAACATCAACGTCGCCATGCTGGAAAAGTCTCCTGTGATATTCTAGTAACAGATTCGGTCAAGGCATACAAAGACCAAGAGGCATTCCTGTCTAATAAACGGAACAAGACGCAGCTAATTGAACGCATTGCGAAACATCTTCAAGCCCAGGGCCATGTCGTTAAAGTAAGCAGTGGAGATGCTGATACATTAATTGTGTCGACCGCATTGAACTATGCCCGTAATGGACAGTATGTCGTTGTCGTTGCAGAGGATACTGATATCTTCATTATGCTGTTGCATCATTGGACCATTGATATGGCTGATATTGTTATTCGGAAAGAAAGCAGCCGTTCAAAGACGGGACAAGTATACAGTTTGATGGAAGCGTATGACAGTATACCGGATGATATTAGAAAGCATATCTTATTCATCCATGCATGGAGCGGATGTGATACAACGTCAGCAACATACGGTCATGGAAAGACATTCCTGTTGAAACACATGAAGAAGTCCACAGAGGTGAAAATGCTGTCAGACACGATCAGTATGCGGGGGAATACCGCTACCGAAATTGGTGATGCTGGAATTCGTCTTTTCTCCGTGCTCTATGGTGCCAAGAAAGATGACACGCTCATTACCCTCAGATATGCCAAGTATATGGCAATGATGGCCAAGAGCAACAGAGTGGAGCCGCAGCGGCTGCCACCCACTGAGCGGGCAGCTCACTATCATAGTCTACGTGTACACGTGCAGGTCGTGAGGTGGGTCGAGCTGAACAACGATGCTTTGATGGATGACGAGTGGGGTTGGAAAGAAGAATCTGGATCTCTCCACCCAATTATGACAGATCTTGATGCTGCACCATCAAAGGTTCTGAACTATATACGATGCAAGTGCAGCCCAACTGGAAGAAATCCATGTGGAACCAATCTGTGTTCATGTCAGAAAAATGGACTAAAGTGTGTAACAGCTTGTCCTGGTTGCAGAGGAGAATCGTGCCGTAACACTGAACCCGTGATAGATGACGATGCATGTGATGACCATGCATTAGGCATGTTGTGAAATATATTTCGCATGTCTAACGATGGGGGTATATGGTACATGGTTTCTCAGAAAGAACTTTACTCTTTCATGTTCTTATATTACAGTAAATAGACAATCATGAACTAATGTGCTTCTAGTTAAAGGGGTACTCTCATGTTTGGTGCGTTAAATTAGTATTAGCTGAAACAAATAAGCATATAATTGTGTTACTATTCCACCCCATGCGTTGTTACCTGACAGTGACGCGCGTCAATTACCGTTGTTGCATTACACCATCTAAACTATTTTTGGAAACGATAATCGGACCGACAAGCGGTCTTCGACATTGTCATCGTGCCAATGTCCCCACTTTGTTGAAATAATAATTATGTTATGCACAAAACATGAGAGTACCCCTCTAACAAGGACAGATGATAATTTTGTGTCCATAATTACGTCATCAATCATAATATCACATACTCACAGTACAGTTGCTGAGCTTGTGCACGCAATTTCCTTTAATTGTGTTAATAATCAAGTCTATGGTGCTCGATTGAAAGTGTAAGGCTCTTTTTGGGACAACCTGTATTATGAATACGGTACTAATTAGTGTAGCTTCATCTTGGATTTCAAAAAGCTAAGTGAACTTTTACGACATAACATAACATTCGTTCCTATGCACATATGTTGTATTATCGAAAATGACAGAGTGATCTCTAGAAAGTTCATTCATTTAAAACATATTCCCCAAAGAGGATTGATGGAGGCCATTTGAAATTCCTGTTTACATTTCAGTT
>JBEVXV010000686.1:0-5863 GCA_040505915.1 Sedimenticola sp.
TGGCCATTTTGAAAATGCCAATTTTTTTACCGAAAATGTCCAGAAACGTCCACAATATGTCATTTTTTACTCATCTGAAGGTGAGAAATCCATTTCTGATATTGGCTGTCTGTTTAGAAGTCAATTACATGGACATTCAAATCCAAGATGGCCGGCGGCGGCCATATTGAAACTATAACTTTTTATACAAATGGGTTAGAAAGCCCCATAATATGTCATTTTTGACTGATTTCAGGGTGCGGAACCCATTTCTGATGTCAAGTCTACGATTAGACATATCATTGACACCACTCCAATGCGAGTTCATGTTGGGGTTGTATTGTGTCTCTAGATACTATACATTACAACCATCAGCCACGAAACATATTCTTGACAATGGTACCCAGTTGACCAGGTTCTAAACATTTTGCAAAGGTTATAAATATTTTGTCACTTTCCATAACCATGATTTTATTGTTTCAGACTCCATGAGCGTGTTGTGCCATGGTAACCGGATGTGACACGTGACCTCCGAAGCATATGAATGGCGTCTTCACAATTTGACTGCATTTTCCAGTGTGGAAAACCGTGTGAGCCTTCAGATTCCCTAGATAAAACACGTGAAGAAGGATGGAACAGTCTTAAATCAAATGCGTTGAACTGGAGAGGCCTTGATAGGTTTGGAAATGTGTACGATTCGGTGGACTGGGAAACGGGACCCAGAGGCAAGCATGCACACAATAACTGTCGAATTGATATAAGAAGCACGGTCAAGTTGACTAAATCAAAGAAGAGGCAGCAAAAACGTGACATTGAAGAAACATCTCACGGCATGGATCCGACAGGTCTTCGTAATGAGGATCTGCCATCGTCAGCACCTAAGCGTCTACGATCTGACATAGGAATCGTACATGATAAAAATCTATGTGTGTGGTGCATGAAACCTAAAGACCATAAACATCCTGAGCGACAAGGCAGGTTTTGTCTCATTTCATATGACAATGCATGGAATTTATTTCGTAGACACACAGTGACACTAGAAGACGACACCATGAGGGACAGAATCAACAAACTCATCGATGCAACTACTGACCCGTATTCAGTAGAGATACGGTATCATCACAAGTGCTGGCTTAAATATGTTGTTCCGTTCGAGAAGATGTCAGTTGAAGAAGCCCTTCCTCTCCTACATGATGTGACATTTCGCGAGGCACAGACAATGTTCATAGACCATGCTCGTGAAGTCATTTTTGTTGAACACGAGATCAGAACAGTGCAGAGTTTGTTACGTGATTATCAAAACATTGTAGGTCATTATGGTTTCCCAACATCCGGTACCAAATCCAGTTATATTAAGGAGTTGCTAGTGCGGGAGTTCGGGGTGGGCATAGGTTTTCATACTCGTCCTCAGAAAAATCAGAGCGAGGTTGTATACGATACCGGGGGCTGTGATTCATACGTAGAGGCCGCTCTCTCCTCACTTGGGGTTAGCAATCAGTTGCTAGTCCAGAATATGGCTGGTCGGGTACGAAATGAGGTCAAAAACACTAAAACAGTAACATGGCCCCCACAGGTTGTAGAATTAGAGCAGAAGGAAGAACTGGCACCTCTGTTGGTTCAACTAGTCATGTCATTGAAACACCCTGGTAAGCAAGTGCCTGACGACACTTTGGCATGTGCACTATCATCCATTCTCACGCATTACATCACTGGTCGTCCAACAACAACTTCAATCAACTTGAGCATGACTTTACATGGTCTTACCCGCAGCAAAGAGCTGATTGATACCTTTCATAAAGCAGGCATTTGTATTCGGTATGCATCGGTTCTCCTTCTCAGAGACGCATGGGCAGTGCATGACATCCAGCTCTGCACAGATTGTCCTAGTGAGATCGCTGAGGACATACCAGGTGTTGTCATCGTTGACAATGATGATTTTCGAAATGACACGTTGACTGGCGGGGATACGTCCCACCGTACAAATGTGATGTATGTTCAGTCTGTCTCTCAGGAATATCATGATCCCCAATGTTCTGAACGTGTTAAAGATGCTAAAGCCCTATCTTCGACATTAAAGGAGATAACTTCAGATATGCAAACGCATGACCGTTACGTGACTCACAAGCGAGGAGAGCCACCGGTTAGTGATAGGATCCCGAGTGAAGTTCGTAGTACCGAGCCTCAACGGAGGCGCAATGTTATTCACGCCCTGGTGCGCGCCGATGCTTCTGGGGATAGACCCATGGCTATAGCTCAGGCAGTTCCTGGTTTCTCTGGATTACAGGCTTTGCTCTCAAGCCCTGTAGAACAGAGCAAGGCTTACTACTTTATGACATACCCAGATCCACCAAAAAAGTCAGTTCTGAATGATGTTATGTTGAAGGTTAAGGCTGCGATTGCTAGGAAACGTATGCCTTTTGCGGTAGTTGTGGGTGATCAGCCGGTGTACACACTGCTCCTCGAAATCAAGAGTGAGCATCCCCAGGAGTATGAGCATATCATTCCATTCCTAGGCCCCTTCCATACACAGTGTTGCATGATCTATGCGATCTACAAGCGTCATAAGGGTAGTGAGATTGCCGAGGTTTTGGTTGCCGCTGGTGTTATTGCTGAAGGTTCTGTGGACCAGGCATTACGGGGAAAGCACTATAGGCGGGCTATGCGCTGCCTGCTGCTGTTGTATGAAGCATTGATGCATCTTGTTCTGAATATGAACGTCGCAGTGTCTCAGTTTGAGGCTTCCACGAAAGCACGACTTGCTGTGCTACGTGACCCAACCACAAACTCTCAAGCGTCACTAGCCACAGCTCATGAGGAGCTTGAGAGTGATCCGGCCATAGCTGCTCTACTCGACAGCCTGTTTCATATGCCTGAGGGGTCGGATATGGGAACCTACTGGTTAGAGTTTATGGCAATGGTGGAGGTCTTAGTCATGAATGTACATGCTGTACACACGTGCAACTGGGATGAATATCTTGTCTCCTTGCGAGAGATGATGCCATGGATGATGATATACGACCAGACTAACTATGGTCGCTGGCTCCCCGATTTTTGGGCCATGCTCACATCTCTCCCTGCTGACAAGTCTGAGTTCCTCAGCACAAGTTTTGCCCAGTCGATGACAGGCAAGCCATACACATCCATTCCATGGGACCTCTGGATTGAAATGACCATGAACAAGGGCTCGAAAATGAAAGCTGGCTGGTTGTCAATTCTCAGAAATGAGAAACAGCTGATGGCTGACACCATAAATGCAAACAATCTCGCCAGAATTCGAGCCGCACTTCAGCGCCAGCTCAATCGTAAACAGTTGTCCCGAAAGCACAATGAGTGCTCTCCCAAGCGTATGCGTGTGGATGAACAAGCTGTGCAGGACCTGGTATCCTGCATCAGGGAGTTTGATTGCTTCCCATTTGACCCTGCGTCGCCCGCTCTTCGCACACTGCAGTCAGCAATTCCTGCCCCACCCAAGTTGGTTCTGGATTTTAGTACTGCAAAACAGGACGGTGAGATGAAGCTGAAAACTTTCATGGATGAGCGTGTCTACTCAAAGGATAAATCTCTCCACGATCGTATACAGCGCAGCAATCGCCACACTTTTGCAAATACCACAGCTGACAAAGCTACGGGTGGGGATTTGAAAGTGAAGCAGTGTGAAATGGAGAGTAGGGCTCTGACATCTGTTGTCAACATTGTCGATGTCAGTGGTCTGGTGCCACTTTCAGAAGTCTTGAAACACCGTGTCACTGATGAGTGCCTGACATTATTCCATGTCAACGGCACACTCAGGAAGACCCAGAAGTCCAAACTTCTGCAGAAGCTTACACAGCAGCCACTGGATGTTCCATCCTACACTGCTTTGGTTGACATGGGTATGATCTGGCGCAGTGCAACACCCACAGCAGAGGATAGGGAGAAGGGGGATGGATCTGCCTATACCTGGGGGGATTATGGTAACAAGGTCTCATCTATGGTACTGACACGCCATGCGGATGCGACTACCATCATCTGCGTCAATGACCCCTATGACCATACCGAGTCCATTAAAGATGATGAGCGCGAGTTGCGCATCCAGGGGCAAGGTCACGTCCCCAATGTGTTCATGAAGTCTGGTGATAAATTTCCCTCTGCTCGAGAGTTTAAGACTGTTCTCTGCAGCTCTGGCAACAAAAAGCGTCTCCAGGTGCTGATTAAGGCTAGTCTCTGTCATGTAGCACAGTCCACCAAACAGGCACTGTTGTACTCAGTAGGTGAGGATTGTGTTAGACTCCAATCTGGTGAAGTCGAAGAGAGTCTGTGTTTTGATCAGTGTGAAGCAGACACCATCATGCTGTCTATTTACACTGCGCTGAGGTCGTCTGGTTGCAGTGAGCCTGTGGTCATCGATGCGGAAGACACAGACGTGTACGTCCAGGCTGTCGCCATTTCACATGACGTACCGGGCATCCTCTGCATGAGAAAAAAGAAGCAACTGCTTTTCTGCAGAGGTATGTGTGCTGATGATGACATCGCGAAATGCCTTATTGCATTCCATGTCATGACTGGATGTGATGCAAATAGCTGCTTCTATGGTCATGGGAAAATATCTCTCTATGAGAAAATGATGAAATGTCCCGAGGCCCGTACTCTCCTCTCCAAGTGTGGCGATGCCCTTCCACTCACTGATGACGTATTGGGTGACCTCAAGTGCTATGTCATCCGCTACGTGTATGGTGATGCACGGAGTTCATCATTGGATCTTGCTCGGGCAGCCAAGTGGAAAAGGGACAAGAAAAAAACGCTTATGCGTTTGCCACCCGATGATGACAGTCTGCATCAGCATATCGCACGTGCCAACTACCTGGCTTACATCCAGCGTCATCCTGACCTGCGAAGCCACCCCTCCCCCATAGGCCATGGCTGGGAACTGGTTAATGGTCGGTGTAAACCAGTGCGCCATACACAGCCTGCCCTACCCATTGCACTTGTGATCCCAAGTCCACAGGTCAATGATGAATCTGAGGATCCTAGCTCAGTGGCCGAAACTGATGATGAGTTCGACTCAGAAACGGATGACTCATCCGATGAATCTAGAGCTGATTAATTGCTAAGTGTATGAGGGTCACTGTCTCAATCCGTGATGATTCATGATCACATACCAGTAATATATGCAATTCGACGAAATATGAAGCCTAAGCGTGTCCTTCGTGTATTATGTAGAATAACATAGTATGTATAATGAACCAATGACTAGTACTATCACCAAGATTTTCATGAACATAAATATACATGCAATTTCTCAATTTTATTTTGTTGTCACTGTCAGGCCACTTTACTATATGAGTTAAAGACAAAATTTGGTGGCCATCTTGGATTTAAACCATCAATGTAAAGAACCATATAGGGTTTAAATGCATTCAAATTCATCGTTGAGTAAATGCACATCAATAACTGAAGTCAGTTTGTTCACAAGTAGTTTTCAGGAGGAGGAACTTTAAATAATAAGAAATACAAATATTGATATTTGGCGGCCATCTTGGATTTAAGCAATTGACTTAAAAGCAAATGTAGCTTTTAAATACACTGAAAGGCATTATTGAGTAAATTCACATCAATATTGGATGTCAGTTTGTTCATAAATACTTTAGTTGGGAAGGAATAAATGAACTTTAAATAAATTAGTGATATTTGGCGGCTATCTTGGATTTAAGCAATTGCATTAAATGACCATTTATGGTTTAAATGCATTAAAAGACATTTCTGAGTAAATACACACAAACATTTGATATCAGTTTCACAACAAATACATGTATATCAGCAGATTAGAAATGTCTGAAGCCTAAATGACATATTGTGGACGTTTCTGGACATTTTCGGTAAAAAATTGGCACTTTCAAGATGGCCG
>JBEVXV010000687.1:0-18825 GCA_040505915.1 Sedimenticola sp.
TGTAATCGACCTCGGTAATGCCTTCGGCGGTAAAGCGGCAGTATCTTCTACGACGAAAATAACGTGACATCTCTATCTCTCTATTCAATTGTTCATCAGGCCACCACAGCAGAACCCCAGGTTCTCATTAGATGGCGGATCAGCAACCCGGGATTACTCCCCAGCGTTGCCCTTCTCTTCAGCAGCAGGAGCAGCAGGTGCCTCACTCGACGCAGCAGCGGCAGCAGGTGCCTCACTCGACGCAGCAGCGGCGGCAGGTGCCTCACTAGGCGCAGCGGCAGCGGCAGGTGCTTCACTAGGCGCAGCAGCGACCGGCTTAGGTGACTCATCACGCGCATCAACAATCTTTGCCAGAGGAGAAGCCTCTGTCACAGGACCCTTGGTCTTGATCACCAGATTACGCAAAACAGCATCATTGAAGCGGAAAGCACTCTCAAGCTCCGACAATGCATCTTCGCCACACTCAATGTTCATCAAGACATAGTGAGCCTTAGGCAGTTTCTGAATAGGATATGCGAGCTGACGGCGACCCCAGTCCTCCAGACGGTGGATAACACCGCCCTTGGCCTCAATGTTCGAACGATAACGCTCGACCATGCTGGGTACCTGCTCGCTCTGGTCCGGATGGACCATGAACACGACTTCGTAATGTCTCATTGCTTCCCCTTACGGAATAATACAGCCTCCCGTCATCATTAACGGTGAGGCAAGGAGTTGGCACAGGAGATACTCCCATGCCAGGAAACGCGCGATTCTACAGAGAAGCCGAAACAACTGCAACTCTTTGTCGAAGATGTACTTTTCAGAGCTACCTCAGGCGAATAGTTACTCTTATTCAACGAAAATGAGCGGAAAAAAGGGCCGAAATGGGCTTTCCGCAGTAGGTGTCCTATTCTCGGACAAGCTCCTAGGAGATCAGTGGAGCATAATTCTCAGTGCCTCCTCCTCATCACTTCCTTCCATATCACTCTGTACTCGGCTGATGAGCTCTAGACCTATCTTCCGGGCCGCAGGTACGTCTTCCATAGCCAGTTTGCCATACTGCTGATGACTCCCCTCATAACTAAGAATGTTGGCTACTTGGATTATATCCAAGTAATCCACTTCACTCGCCTCCTGTCCATGATCAAGCCGATCAGAGTTCCCCGCCACCTCTACCATCACCGGATCGAAATTCCATTGTGAAAGCATAAATTTACCGGTACTCATATGTAGCAGATCGATCACCTTATCGAGGTAAATCTCCTTCTCCAGCAGCACTTCGTAATTTTTAGCTTTCAGCAGAATAGGGATAACACCGACATCATGAATCAACCCTGCCAACATCGCCTCATCACGATTTAAATGGTGAAAGTGCCCCGTCAGCACGGCAGACTTGGTGGCAACCGAGACGCTGTGCTTCCAAAGCGTCTCCATACGATCCCTTATCGATTTAAACGCAGTTGAAAATACATCTTTCATCGCCAAGCTAAGAATGGCGTGCTTAACGGCATCAAAGCCGATCCGGGTGATGGCCCCCTTTACTGAGCTAACGGTTGTAACCCCTTGGTAGAGCGGACTATTGGCGTAACGGACGAGACGGGCCGCCATGGCGGTGTCTTTGCTTACTATCCGTGCAACATCGGCCATGGAGCTATCGGCGTCGTTGACCACCAGCAGCGCTTCAAGAGAGATCGCTGGCAAGGTGGGTAATCTGACCCGGTTTTGGTCAATATCCCCACGCAGGTCAATGGCAAATGCCTTGATATCAAACTTATTACTATTTTCAGAACTCATGGCAATCTGGTCACCTACTCCCGATATGGTGCATCACGTTTCAGGTACAACTCCCAGTAGACGCTACGTTCTCACCGCTATGAACATCGCACACACCCGGCAAAACCCCACCGCGTTTCGAGAAAGCGCTCCTTCAGGAGGTGGATTAATTCCTTTGTACTATATATGTAACTATTCAGTTGATTCCGACCCCTGGTGAAAATAGCCACAAAATTAGGTATCGCTGAATAGCTACTCTCAATTTTATGTAGCACCGAGGTCACGGGAAAACGCTTAGTCAACGAGAATCGATACATTGCGACCACTCCACTTGGGATGACCACCCAAAGCAGGTCGGCCAAGTTCGTTCCACAGCGTAGCTATCTGCTCGTAGGATATCTTGTTGGCCAGCAACTTCAGGGCATCCTTTCGCAGCTCTGAAATATAGACATCCCGGCCAACTATATGCGCCAGTTTGGGCATGCTCATCTCGACATTGTGTTTGGACAGAAGGATATCCTGAGTATCCTCAAGACCGCTTTTACCCAGCAGATCGATGGCCAATTCACGTATGTTCTGTGCTCTGTGAACACCGGTATCCCCCCCATCCCCCATCTTCTTAAAACTGATCGCTATCTTGTGCTTATGCCAAGAAGAGAGATTCTCCACTATTGCAGATGTAGAGAGGTAGGGGTACTGACGCAGAAGCCTTTCAAGCTGTGCTGCACCCGCCTCCAGCGCCTCAAGTAGTTTATCTGTTATGTTCATTTACAAAAAATCAGTCTCTTGCCTGTTATTTTGATCGCTCTCTAGTTAGCGACTAAATGAAGCCTTTCTTTATTCCATTTAGAGCAAGCCAGGATCGATAGCATCGCATTCAGGAGGTACAACATCTACGCTAAAAATCTGGCTAATAGCCTGGGATTAATTCCATTTACCCAGACATATTGAGTGGCTCCTTAGCAGCAGCCAGCAGCACCTGCTTCTATCAAATCCCCACTATCAAACGGCAGTGTGGTTCCGCAATCCTGGTAGATGCCGTAGTGGGTACTCATATCACCAAAAAAATCAAAATAGCGGGCAAAGCGCGTCTCACTCAGCATGCGGTATGTGTTGCCGCAGACAGGGAATATTCTTCCCTTCTCTATTGCGTGATGCTTGTCGAGCACCAGTAGCTGTTCGTGGTGGCTGATACCGCCTCTGTAGCGCACCGCCTGACCGTAATCCTCGCAGTAACTCTCCAGTCCATCCAGCTTGAATAAACGGTAGGTGGCAGAGAAAAAACGGATATGCCCTATGCGCGCCTCTATCTCCGAATTATCGATATTCAGAGGGCGATCTTCTACCAGACGGGGATCAAGAAAACCGCCCCCCTTAGCCAGATTTATAAAGTCGTTCCAGTAGAGGGCCCCACTCAGACACTCACCATAGAGTACTGGATCCTGAACCAGTTCAGGTGGTACCCGGCGATCAGCATAAACATCTGAAAAGTAGAGTTCACCCCCCGGCTTCAGCAAGCGATACGCCTCTCGCAGCACCGCCTCTTTGTCAGGGGAGAGGTTAATAACGCAGTTGGAGACAATGATATCGAAACTATTATCCTCCAACTCCAGCTCATCCAGTCGTTCGATATACCCCTTACGGAACTCGACATTGGATTTCCCATAGCCAAACTTCTCACGATGCCAGTCGATATGGCGATTCGCCACCTCCAGCTGTTCATCGGTCATATCGACACCGAGGACATACCCCTCCTCCCCCACCAACTGGGCCAGGAGATAGCAGTCACGACCAGAACCGCTACCAAGATCTAGTATGCGCATGCCCTTCAGGCTCTGAGGCCTGACCAGACCGCAGCCGTAGTAGCGAGCGGAGACCTCTGGGTGAATGTTGGCCATAGCCTGTTTCAGGTGAGCAGGCATATCACCGGTGGTACAGCAGGCATCCGTCTTGAGGTCATTGCTGTGCTGCAGAATCTGTCCGTAGTACTCTTTTACTGCATCTTTCATTTTTCGTTCACCCATCTTGCTTGATAGAGAAATCCCATCTCTTAACAGCCACTATTGAGCCGCTTTATGCGTATTGTGTATCTGCCGATTGAGCATACGGATAGTAGCATTCATGGCGGCAAACACCTGGTTTGAGTGAACACCACGGGTCTTAAAACTGCTCTCGCCATCACTCCATGTGATCGTTGCCTCAGTAAGGGCGCTGGTCTTGCCACCACGAGGGATGCGCACCTCGAAGTCAGTAAGCTCTGGGAGTTGAACATCCTGCTTACGCAATACCTTGCCGATAGCGTTCATAAAGGCATCAAAACCACCGTTACCGATACCTGCCGAGAGGAGCACTTCATCACCGATCCGTATGCGCACACTTGCCGTGGAGTCCAGCTCCAACCCGGAAGTGACCGAGCAGTTGATCAGCTCAACATAGTCATAATCCCGGCTCTCCAGCACCTCTGCAATAATAAAGGGTAGATCGTCGGCAGTGATGGTCTTTTTCGAGTCCCCCAGTGCCACCACCCGTTGCAATACCTTGGCCAGATTTTCATCGGAGAGAGAGATATCCAGCTTATCCAAGTTCTTCTGTAGTGACGCCTTACCACTCATCTTACCCAAGGCGTAATTACGCCGACGAGCGAAACGTTCGGGACTAAGCCGAGTCTGATAAAGCCCCCCCTTCTTATCACCATCGGCGTGAATACCACTGGTCTGGGTAAAGACATCCTCACCGATAATAGGTGAGTTATCTGCGATACGCTTGCCTGAGAAGCTCTCCACCATCTGACTTAGACGTTCAAGGTGAGATTCATCGATAGAGAGTTTGATCGCCATTCGATCTTTCAGGTTGACCGCCACCTCAGCCAATGAAGCATTTCCTGCCCGCTCTCCAAGGCAGTTGACCGTACAATGAATGGAGGTTACACCCGCTTTTACCGCCGCCATGGCATTGACGGTACCCAAGCCATAATCGTTATGGGGATGAAAATCGAAGCGGCAGTCAGGGAAGCGCTCTTTCATGTCAGAGAGGCTATCAAACACCTCATCGGGAGTCATCACACCCAGGGTATCCGGCAGCATGAAGTGGTCTATACTGGCATCTTGCAGCCGCCCCATCATCTCATAGACATACTGAGGGCTATCCAGGTAGCCGTTGGACCAATCTTCCAGATAGAGATTGACCGACAACCCCTGCTTGCGTGCATAGCTGATAGTCTTTCGGATATCGCTCACATGTTCAGACAGGCTCTTTTTCAGCTGCTCCTTGCAGTGCTTCTCACTCCCCTTGGAGAGTAGGTTGATCACCTGCCCACCGGCCTCTCTAACCCAGTCGACACTACGTTTAAAGTCAATAAAACCAAGCACCTCGACACGCTCAGCCACACCGGCGGTCTTGGCCCAGGATATGATTTGCGCCACCGCCTCTTTTTCTCCTTCCGAAACCCCAGCGGACGCAACTTCGATCCGATCCACCTGCAGCTGCTCCAGCAATGCCTTGGCAATGTTGAGCTTCTCTGCCGGTGAGAAGGAGACCCCTTGAGTCTGCTCACCATCCCTGAGAGTGGTGTCAAGGATAGCGATATGCCGTTTCTTTGCCATTGAGTAACCGATTTTCAAATAAGAGGAAGCCGCTAATTGAACCACAAAAGAGGCTGGCCAGCTAACACTATAAGTTGTGCGGAACTTGCGGGGTTGGTGCAACTATCGATCGCGCTTCGAGAAAGCGCTCCTGCCGGGAAGTGCGGCATGAAATATGCCCGGCCTCTGGTGAAAATAGCCGCAAAATAGGGTTAGCTGGATAGTTACCGATTATCGTTCGAAAGAATTTATATTCTGCATCTCAAAACTCTTTTCTCTGAACAGTCTCAAACAGGCATCAACCACTTCAGCATCATAAAGGCGCCTTTTATTGATCTCGATCTCCTCCAGTGCTGAATCAAGCGGCTTTGCCGGACGGTAAGGACGATGAGAAGCCATCGCTTCCACCACATCAGCTACGGCAATAATACGAGCCTCCAGAGCGATCTCGTCACCCTTAAGCCCCTGGGGATAGCCTGAACCGTCCAGGCGTTCGTGATGCTGACGAACGATATCAGCGATGGGCCAGTCAAACTGTACATCGGCTATGATTTCGTAACCTATATCCGGGTGGTTCTTGATCAGGTTAAATTCACTATCACTCAGTTTTCCCGGCCTGTTCAGCACCTCGGCGGGCACATATATTTTACCCACGTCGTGGATCATACCACCCAGACGGATACCGAGAATATGATCCTCGTCCAACCCCATTTCGGTGGCTATTGCTGCGGACAGATCGGCTACCCGGCGCTGATGCCCGGCCGTGTAAGGGTCGCGCTTTTCCACCGCCATAGCGACAGCCTGGATGGTATCGACCAGGTTGCTCTGCAAACGGCAGGCATGTTGTATACGCTCCTCCTCTATGAGTAACCGTCCCGTTATATCATGCAGTGAAACAACCCGAGCCGCCCCCCCTTCCCACTCAGTGTGGACCACACGCATCGCTACAGCCGCCGTATTACCATCCGGCCTTATCAGGTCAAGCTGCACCGTCTTACCTGTGCTCAGTGGGTAACCGAACGGTTTCCCCAAAAGCTGTTCCCGACTACGCATAAGTAACCGCTCTGCGGCGGGATTGATAAACGCAATGACGTCATCGGAATTTAGCACCAGGACACCGTCTGCCTCACTCTCAATAACGGTACGTAAGCGTCTCTCGCTTGTGGCCAAGGCAGACTGCAGTTGCCGCTGATCGGTGATATCTTCACCCGAACTGAGCGAGGCGATGATTTCACCGTCATCATCCTTGATAACCGCGTTATGCCATGCAATGAGACGCTCTCCTCCGTTACAGCTCCGCACCATATTCTCGTAATGCTCTGCCACGAGTGGTGCGCCCGCTATCATCTGTCGGTGAATCTCCAGCACCTCCTCCCGAGACGCTTCCGGCAGAAACTCCTGGAACCAGTTGAGACCACGGGCGGCCTCTACATCCACCCCCAGCACCTCACTCGCTCTCTGGTTGAGTGAGCGGATCTTACCCTCCCGATCCAATACCACCATCAAGACACCCGCCAGATTGAAGTACTGTTGAGCCAGGTAGCGTTCGTGGGTTGCCTTGGCCTCGCTGTTTCGCAGCTGCCGTTCTATCTGTTGCCGTTGTTGCGCACCCTTCAGCAGGCCACCGGTACCAAGATAGATACCGAACAGACCGAGTAGCCAAAACCCAAGGTTCCCACCGATAAGCCCAAGGTTGTGTATTCGTTTAATAGCGGCAATAGGGCTGTAGGGGATGGAGATACTGATCCCGCCACGAATATCCCCTACCTTGTAACCCTGGACCTCGTGACACGTTAGGCAAGCCTGCTCAGTAATCAGCGGGCGCATGAGGCGCAGATAGGGAATACCACCTATTTTACTGACAGCACTGATCTCTTCCACACCCTGATCGAATGTATTCAGGGTCTCACTCTCCCAAGGATCAGCAAAATTTTCCGGACGGATGGGATTAAGGCTGGTGATATGACCCAGCACACCCTTCTGCTGGGCGATCAACTCATGGACCTGACGGGTCATATAGGCCGGGTTAATCAAGGTAAGCTTTCTGCCGGAGGTGGTAGTTACATCCCGGTGAGGTAGATCTAAATAGGGGTTGGGGGGTGTCAGTTCATCCACAGGGGCATACACACCTCCCCTGGCTGCATTCCAGTGCCGGTAGGCCAGGTCCCTTTCGAGGTAGCTCCGTGCATGCATCAGGTTAAGCGCTTCCAGTGAGGCGTTATGATCCACCAGCATCCAGCCGGTCAATGCAGCCATCATGCCGCACCATACCAGCACCAGGATCAAGCGGAAGCGCTTGATTCGGGCTATTTCGAAATCGGTAGCCATGCTCTTATCACTATCAACTCACAGCTTATAGAGGGTGATGGAAGATTTTCTGCCGTACCTGCACAACAGCCCCCCACCCAGCCCTCAAATATTTATCACTCCTGTGTTCTATCTGGCATACGAAGGATGGATCATCTGCTACCTTTACGCCTTCCATTCATATCAGCAACCCCAAACTACAACTCTAGTATAGTTTGTGATTAGCCACTCTGGATTTTTAAAATACAGCCTCAGGGACTATTCGAGTGATGCGGTGACGGCCTATGCCGTCTATCCGGCCCATCATCGCCTGCCCAGCTGAGTCAGGCTATTGATCGATTATCTGGCGGAAACCTTTTCATAATTGTAGGGTAAAAGGTGACGAACTTAGGAAAACACCTTATCAACAAGCTGACTTTGACTAAACTATATAAATGGACGAAGAAAACAGACCGATGTATCTCCTCCTGATCAGTGTTCATGGCTTGATACGGGGGAATGAACTGGAACTGGGGCGGGATGCCGATACCGGTGGCCAAACCAAGTATGTTGTAGATCTGACCAAGGCACTTGCCGAGCGTAAAGATGTGGCGAGAGTAGACCTGGTTACCCGGCGCGTGATCGACCCTGCCGTCAGTAGTGACTATGCCAAGCCGTTGGAGCCGCTCTGTGAAAAGGCCCGTATTGTACGCATCGACGCGGGACCTGAAGAGTATCTGGCCAAAGAACTTCTCTGGGATCACCTAGACAGCTTCATGGACAACCTGCTCAACTGGCTCAATGATCAGCCACATATGCCTGACCTGGTGCACAGCCACTACGCCGATGCAGGCTATGTCGGCGTCAGACTCTCCAATCTGATAGGAACACCCTTGGTTCATACCGGTCACTCCCTTGGTCGAGACAAACGCCTGCGACTGCTGGCCAAGGGGATGGAGCAGGAGGAGATCAACCGTCGCTATCACATGGATCGGCGAGTGGATGCCGAGGAGGAGGTAATGGCAAATGCTGATCTGGTGATCACCAGCTCCCATAATGAGATTGAGGAACAGTATGGACTTTACAGCCACTACCAGCCCGGCTGTATGGTGGTAATTCCCCCGGGTACCAACCTCAGCCAATTTCATCCGCCTAGGCCGGAAGACACGGACCCCGATTTTACTGAAAATATCGCCCGCTTTCTGCAAGAGCCACGCAAGCCCATGGTGCTGGCGCTCTCCCGCCCCGATGAGCGCAAGAACATCCTCACTCTGCTGGAAGCGTATGGAGAATCTCCGGAGCTTCAGGAGCGTGCCAACCTGGTGATTGTTGCCGGTACCCGGGATGATATCCGTGAAATGGATCGCGGCCCACAGACTGTCCTGAAAGATATTCTGCTATTGATCGACTACTACGACCTCTATGGCAAGGTGGCCATTCCCAAGCAGCACCGTCCCGACGAGGTACAGGATATCTACCGGCTGGCGGCCAACTCCCGAGGCGTGTTTATCAATCCGGCACTGACGGAGCCATTCGGACTGACCCTGCTGGAGGCAGCCGCATCCGGCCTGCCCCTGGTAGCCACCGAAAATGGTGGGCCAGCGGATATTATCGCCAACTGCAATAACGGCATGCTGATTGATCCATTGGATAGAGAGGCGATGGTGGCTGCGCTACTGGCCGTTCTTTGTGATCTTGAGTGTTGGCAGCACTTCTCACTGAACGGGATAGAAAATGTGCGTAAACACTACTCCTGGCACGCCCATGCAGAGTCCTATATGTCACGAATCAAACTGCTGCCGCTGGGTTATGAACATATCCCCAAAGCGCAACCGACAAAAAGGCCAATGCGCTACCGTGATCGTGCCATCTTTACCGATCTGGATCAGAACCTCATCGGCAACCAGGAGGGTCTGCTGCAATTCAATGAAATGATGCGGGATAACCGCAAGTGCGGCACTTTCGGCATCGCTACCGGTCGCCGTCTCGATTCTGCGTTAAGCCTGATGAAGCTGCACACCATCCCATCCCCGGATGTGCTGATCACCAGCCTTGGCACACAAATCCATTATGGCAAAAAGCTTACGGCCGATGATTTCTGGCGGGAACATATCGATCACTTGTGGAAGCCCCAGTCTGTGAGGCGCCTACTGAGTGAGCTACCGGGACTCAAACCCCAAGGCAAGATGGAGCAGAGCCGTTTCAAGATCGCTTACCATTATGATAAAGCTGAAGCGCCCACCGTGGATGAGATCAATGACTTGCTACACAAGCGAGAGTTAACCTGTAATGTAATCCACGCCTTTGGCCAATATCTGGATATTGTGCCAGTGCGTGCTTCCAAGGGACAGGCACTTCGTTACGTAGCCCAGCGCTGGGGCATACCTCTGGAGAATATTCTGGTAGCGGGTGGTTCGGGGGCAGATGAAGATATGATGCGAGGGAATACCATGGCAGTAGTAGTGGCCAATCGCCATCACGAAGAGTTATCTCAGCTGGTAGAGCAGGAGCGTATCTACTTCGCCGAGCAGGGGTATGCGATGGGTATCATTGAGGCGTTACAGCACTATGATTTCTTTAAAAGCTGCGAGGTGTAAGTGACGTGGAACCCTTGTTGATATGCACTGATCTCGATCGTACCCTGATTCCCAACGGCGTGCAGCCGGAATCTCACGATGCCCGTCGGTGTTTTTCGGCACTGGTTTCACAACCGGAGATAAAACTCGCCTATGTGAGTGGCCGCCATCGTGACCTAGTGTACCAGGCTATCGCCATCTATAACCTGCCTCTTCCCGACTATATTATTGGTGACGTAGGCACCACGCTCTACCATGTGGTAAGTGCTGCACAGTGGGATCTCTGTAAGGGCTGGAAAGATGAGATCGGGCAGGATTGGCACGGTAAATCCCATGAAATGCTTAGGTCGTTGTTTGTCGATCTTCGCGATCTTCGCTTACAGGAACCCTCCAAACAGAATGACTACAAGCTGAGCTACTACGTCCCATTGCACGCCGACCATGGCAAGTTGATGGGACAGATGCAGGAGCGCCTGGATCAAAATGGTGTCCAGGCCAACATGATCTTGAGCGTCGATGAGCCAGCGGGAGTAGGGCTGCTGGACCTGCTGCCGGTACGAGCTTCCAAGCTCCATGCCGTTGAGTTTCTGTTGAATAAGATCGGAATGTATCGCCAAAGAGCCGTTTTCTGTGGTGACAGCGGCAACGACCTGGAGGTACTGATCAGTCGTGTGCCAGCGGTGCTGGTGGCCAACGGCTCTCAGGAGGTGAAGGCCCAGGCATCACGGTTGGCCAATGAGAGCGGCAACAGTGATCTGCTCTATCAGGCAGAAGGGGGAACTTTCGGTATGAACGGCAACTATGCCGCCGGCATACTGGAAGGGGTGGCCCACTATCACCCGGAACTTCGCCAGCTGATTGAAGAGACGGCACTATGACAGTGGCACCGCTCTCTGTTTTCGGTGAAGTGCTGTTTGACGTTTTTCCTGGTGGTAAACGGATGCTGGGTAGTGCTCCCTTCAACCTAGATTTCGCAGTTTACACTCTCACCTGCCGGGTAAATCGAGCTACGCTATGAATTGCACGCTTGCGGTTGGTTTCCATTGTAGGAGCCCCTCCATCGCGGCGAGGGCACCGCTCCTACAGAAGTATGTGCCGTAAAATGTGATTTACTAGAGATGCGAAACAGTGGCGCTGTGATTTCAGTTACGGGTAGAGGGCATGTTACTCCCCTGATTGACGCATCTCACTGATAATAGAGAGAATATCATTTTTCCAACGCATTAAGATATGGCTGAATTCACGGGACGGTTCTATAAACTGAAGCTCCATCGGATCAATGGTATTGATCAACGTTTCATCATTTTCAGCAAATATATTTATCTTCAACGGCAGGAAAGCCTGCACCTTAGGGTAGTGCTCAGCAATAGTACGTAACTCATCCGGCTTGGCAAAAAAGACGATCCGGTACTTATCTGTACTATAACCATTCGATGTCAGCCCTATATCAACCCGCTGCACCCGTGTTACCGCATAACCGTGTTCCCGAATAGCACCTTGCAGAGTCAGCATCGCCTCAGGGAAAGATTGAGAAACCCGCGCCATCATCAATTGCTGTGCGTTTGCAGAGAGTGAAGACAACAGCAAAATGGCACACAACGAGCGAACTATCATAACGTCGCCTCCTCAATGATTGTCCGGTATATATTGGTCAACTCGGCACAGGCTTCATCCAGCTCTGCGTTATTAAAGAAACGACTCAGAAAACCAGGATTTATTGATCTCACTGTCACCACCCCATCCTTCTCAACCACCGTTACACGACAGGGTAAAAACAGCCCAACACGCGGGTCAATATTGATCGCCCTGTTGACAAATTTGAAGTTACAGAAGTAGATAATTACCTGCTTCTGCTTCTGCTCCTCTTTCGGGAATGCGCCATCTTCATAGTTTTGCTGACGAATGATCCGGAAGTTCTGGCCAATGGCGGCACGCTTGAGATTCTCAATAGTCTCCTCATAAGAGCTTTCCGATTCCATCTCGATTACCCCCGTTGTCACCGGGACGGGCTTCCAGACATGAATCTCTTTTTCAAAATCTCGAATGAAGGCAACGACGTCATCAACCTGCTGATTGTCCAGCAGTTTAGAAAAAGGAGGCATGGGTGTGCCTTCACGGCCATGCAGAATAGTGCCCTTGATCACCTGATCACTAGCCGACTTGAGATAACCAATATTGTTGAGTGCCGGTGCCATAATCGCCTGTTCACGGGGACGTGAAAAGGTAACACCCGTACCGTGGCCGCCCTCACCTTTTTCACCATGACAGACCGCACAAGAGTGAGCAAAGAGTGCCGCACCCCGTGTGGGATCACCTTCCACTCGGCCCAGCTTTCTATAGTGACCCTCATCTTCTGAACCGGGTACCCAGCTGCGTAGATGCTTAATAATCGCGCTAATCTGTGAGTCACTAAGACCGCTGAAGGTTGGCATTACCCGGCCGGGACGTCCATTTCTTATCGATTTGAAGAAAAAGTCATTATCAACGCTCTTCTGGAAGCTCTCCAAAGCCAACGGAACACCCACACCACCATTACCCTGAAGGCCATGACAGGCACTGCAGTGCTGCTGGTAAAGCTTTCCGCCATCTGGAGTCGCTAAAGTCATGAAAGGAACCAGCACCAACAATGCGGGTAGAATCAGAAATGGCAGGGGAATTCGGCGTCTCATTTGGTAGCTCCAAAGGATAGCAAGTACATTACTATATAATGATATTCCAATTTTTGGAAGCCATATCAGCAGAAATAGAGATAAATATGACCGAGCCGACAGATTAATCTCTGTTGGCACAACCGGTCACTCTCTCCATATGGCTGGATCCAGCATTTGGCTGATGGTTACTCAGAGAGGTCACCGGCTCGCCCCCTCTACCCCCCCCCCCCACAAGGGGCCAACGTTATTGCTTCAATCTATCCACCAAGCCCGCAAGGAGCACCGCCAGAGTCTCATGCCTTGGCATCAACACTCTCTATTTGCCAGCTAACTGACTCCAATGCCCCACTGAATTAACCTCTCCGTTGAACTGGGTGAGGTTCACTTCACGCCCCCCTTCTCCAAGCAATACCCTGTCAATGCAGAAATAGATCAGAATTATTATGCACAAGAGCTTCAGGCCATACTCCATAGCCCTCTATTGTTTGCCGCCAGAGTTGTGCCCTGAACTGATGAATTGCCCCACTGCCGCCCTGTTGACATCTCATTTGTCAGGTCGTAGATTTGAGCATATACAGAGCAATAAAAAATACTCCTATGGCCATAGAAGCCACTACCGATGCAAGGAACGCTTATGCTGATCATCCCCTTTGATCGAAGAATTGACTGGAAGAACCCACCACTCATTACCCTCTTTCTGTTGGCCGCTAACATTCTAATATTTTTACTCTTTCAACTGAATGATAGTCAGGAAGTCATTGAAGCAGAAGTGTTCTACCAGTCATCCGGTCTCCAGAAGCTCGAAAAATCCCACTATAAAAAGCACCTTCTGCGGCAAGCGCGCATGGACCAAGGTCTAAGCGAAACAGCTTTTTCTGAAGGTGATAGTGACTCAGACTATTCGATGTGGGAGATACAGACCGACCTCCAGTTTCAGCAACAGCTCCATGCCGGTAGAATAATAACGCCAAAGAGCGAAGACTATGTGAAGTGGCAGAAAAAGCGTCAGGATTTTGAAGAAAAATTTGAGTCCATCACCTTTGTCGGCTATGGCCTGCGTACTGCCAAGCCCTCTCTGGTCACGCTCGGCAGTCACATGTTTCTACATGGAGGTTTTTGGCATCTCCTTGGTAATGGAATATTTCTTCTTGCCGTTGGGCTTCTGGTGGAATCAACCCTGGGACGGTGGACCTATCTCTTCTGCTATCTGCTAACGGGTTTTGGCTCAGCCGCCTTTGATTTTATCTTCAATAGTGGCAGCTTAGTACCTGGCATTGGTGCATCCGGTGCCATATCCGGTCTTATGGGCATGTATGCCGTGCTCTACGGCTTGCGCAAGATCCGCTTCTTCTACTCCATCGGCATCTATTTCGACTATATTCGGCTACCGGCGATTATCCTTTTGCCGATGTGGATCGGCAATGAACTGGTTCAGATCATCCTCTACAGTGATGTCAGCAATATCAACTATCTGGCCCACTTGGGTGGATTGGTGACAGGGGCGATCATTGCATTTATCGCCAAACATAAGGCCCCCTCGTTTAATGTAGACTTTCTGGAACAGGAAGAGAGAGACGATGCATTTGAACAAAAGCTGCAGCAGGTGCGTGAGCTCTGTAACACTATGGATTACCGCAAGGCGCTGGTGCAACTACGTAGCCTCTATCGTAAAAACAGTGAACACAGAGAGGTGCTCTGTCGATACTATGAGTGCAGCCGTGTTGCCCCCGAGAGCGATGAGTACCACAAACTCTCCCGCTCCATCTTCAATCTCAGTGAAATCGACAGGGGTACAGACAGCCTTGTGTTTGAAACCTACGCCGAGTATCTGAAACTGGCCCGCCCCACCCCCCGTTTCAATGCCGATACACTGTGTAAACTGGCAGAGCGCTTTATTAGGCAGGGTATGGCCAAAGAGGCGGATAAGTTGGTTCGGGTGATAATAAAAAAGAGCGTGAGCTGCGGTGCAGGAAAAGAGTTGATACTCTCTCACGCCGACCTGCTCGAGCAAAAAGGATTAAGCAGTGATGCAGCTCGCTATCGGCAGCTATGCAACAAAACAGATGTAGTAACTCCCTAAGAAAGCTAAGCGGCACTATTTATATCAGGGCACGATCAAGTTTCCCCCGTCTAGCCTCTCCCACTGAGCTGCTCAATAACCCGCTGGTACTGCTGCACCTCATCTACCACTGGATGTGACTCAAACCCCTTGAGTATAAACCTCAGCAGTTGCATTGCCAGATCATCCCGTTGCAGATCTTCGGCAAATATTTTTGCCAGCTCAAAATAGACTATTGGGGTTTGCTCACTATCTGGAAAGCGTGTATGAAAGCCCTTGGCAAGCGCTACGGCATCTTTGAATTGACGATGGGACCGTAGTGTCTTCACCATGGGGTGATAACAAGTTGCCTCATTGGGGTGACAAATCTCTCCCCGTCCCCGGCAGTCACTAAATATCTGTGTGGCAGTGGGAAGCTCATCATTAGCAACAGCCAACTGCATAAAACGTCTGGCGTTGCGTTTCATTACACCGGGCTGCTGAGTGATCAATGCATAATTGTGGAGACGCCTGCGCAACTCAATATTATTGGGTTGACTCTTGATCATAGTGACCAACTCTTCAGTGGCGGCAGTTGTTTTCCCTTCACTGATAAACTGATCTAACAAGTCTGAGCCCGCCATTTGAGTGGCGGCAACTTCACTCTTGAGTGCCTCTGGCTCAGGCTCCCCCAGGGCTTCATGGTACTGCATCGCCACATAACCCATCATGTGAAAACTGATGATAGAGAACAGGGTGTTAATGCTGAGCCATATGGCTAGCAGACCATCACCCGCCGCATTGGAAAGGAAGAAAGACTCAAAAGTCGATTGGGCGCCACCCAGAGAGAAGAGGAGTCCATAGAGGGCTAGATAAGGCCAGCCTATAGCTCTTACAAGATTGATAAGGTTGATAGGATTGATTGAGAAGAGAAGCTGCTCACTCATACCCAGACAGATGATCATGGCAGGAAAAAGAATGACACCCAACCCATAAAGAGCAAGGACACCAAGCCCACCAAAAGTCCCTTCAATAGAACCGAGAAACATAAAGAAGAGCACTAGAATGGCAAATAGCATCAGGGGAAGTTCATAGCCGTTGAGCAGGACATCGGCAGTCAATTTAGGTGGCTTTAACTCACCACGTAAGGTGTGCTGTAAGGCAGCCATGCTGTATTTAATAGTGATGGCGTAAACAATCAAGTAGGCCCACCAAGTTGAAATAAGATAGACACCTATACCAAGTCCACAGGTAAATATCACAGGTATGGGATTGAGCCCATAGAGAAAGAATGCTGGTATACGGTTCCAAAAAGGCGTTATTCTGTTTGTCCCGCTGCGGGTGAAAGATTCCATTATCTCACTCTGTTATTGTTGATGATTAGGAAGCGCACACGCCAAAACAAAGGATGACCCTACGCATTTATAAATAGTGTATCACCGCCACAAGAAAAACAATGCAAGACTGATACAATGTGTTCAAAAATAACCATCGGCTACATTTCAAGCAGGAAGATAGGGTATGAATCAGGATGATAGCTGGAGAATTGTTGCCAGTGGAACAGCTGTAGAGGGTGTGGACAGAGACGATATCGATAGCGCCCTGAAGAAAAGGTTTGGCTTTAAAGACGCCGACATTACAAAACTCCTGAATGGACATCAGAAGGTAATCAAGAAGGGGCTCGACACCGTTAAGGCCTACAAGTACAAACAGGCACTGCTGGCTGCCGGTGTCGATGTCCGAATGGAACCTATGCCCAGAGCAGCCACCAAGAATCTCTCCCCCACATTATCCCTGTTACCGGTAGCTGAAGATGCGACAAAGCAGGAGGCTGATGGAGATTCAGCAGATAAGCTACCTTCTGAGCAGGTAATCCGTCCAGGTGAGATGCAGTGCCCAAACTGTAAGCACAAGCAGGTGATGGCCACTGAATGCTCCAGTTGTGGAGTGATTATTGCGCGCTATCGCCCAAATATAATAGCTACTGAGGAGAGAGTAGAGGTACCCCAAAATATCGGGAGTACGGGGCTTTCGCTTAACTTGCGAACCTTGGCGGGTGTTGTGGCTGCTCTGCTATTGATCACACTGTTTACTATCCCCAAAACATATAACAAGGACAGATCTCCCGAAGCACAGGCACAAGCTCAAGCGTTGGGTGTATCAAGAGCACACAAGTGGCCAAAGCTGTCTCGATTGCAGAATCTTGTGGAGAGTGGCGATTACTACGCTGCAGAACGAATTATTCGCCAACTCCATGACCAGACGATGGTAGATATTACCTGGGAAGATGCCTACATCTATACCGTTCTCAACCTGACCAATAAAAAGGGCTTTTCTCTCGATGCAATGAACCGCTGGGTGAATTCAACAGGTTCTGCAATCGCCTATTTGGCTCGTGGCGCACACTACTCATCTGCGGCAGGGTCTGCCCGTGGTAGCAATTGGGTAAGTAAAACCTCCGATGCCCAGTTCGCAGCACAATCAAAACTCGCATTAAAGTCAAAACGTGATCTCAAAAAGGCGCTGACGCTCAATCACGAATTGATTCCAGCCTACAGCATGCTGGTCTGGCTGAGCACGGCCAGGGGAGTTAAAATAGATAAAGAGCAGGTGCTAATGGATGCCATCACGGCTGTACCCGGTACCTTCGACGTACGTAATAACTATATCAACACCATCTACCCTAAGTGGGGAGGGTCACATCCAGCTATGGAGGCATTTGCCAACGATGCTGTAGTCTACACAAATGACAACCCCAGATTATGGTTGCTGAAGGGTTTTATCGACGAGGATAAGGGCAACAGTGCCTGGATGAAGAATGATTGCGATGATGCAATCAAGTACTATACTGCCGCTTTGGAGTATGGGGTCTATCCAGACTGGCTTAACCAACGTGCTCACTGCCTAGCTCGTAAAGGAGATTATGACCATGCATTGGCTGATGTCAGCCATACCCTTGAGTACTACCCGAAAAACTCAGATGCATTGGAACTCAAACAGTGGCTGGAGCAGCAGTTATAACTGAACTCAAGAGATAGAAATCTCCTGTTGTTGGGTAAAGAGGGATATTTCCATGAGTATCAATGGCATATCAATGGCATATCAATGGGGTCAGACTCGATTGATATTCACTCACTCACGTAGGAGCCCCACCCTTGGGGCGATGGGGTTTGTACGGCCTGAGCGACGTTCATCGCGGCGAAGGGGTCGCTCCTGTTACGGGGTAATTTTTACCAGGGGCCTAATTTTGGCAGGGACTTTTTGAGAAGTTACCCGCTGAATAGTTACCTCATGAGAAACATTCGATTTTCTACCCTCCATAGTTTCTGCGAATCCTGATATTTCTATCAATCACATACTGATGTTAGCCGAGTACGACAAAACGAGCTAAGCATGCGATTTATAATCCTCATAAAGAGGTGGGGGCGGGATAAACGCGACCTGGGGATATATCAATCGAGTCTAGCCCCATTGATACCTTGATACATTAGCTCTTACCTAAAAACTTGCAATAGTATGAATCTGAGTTAATATGATAATGAATTCATATGACATGAGATTAATAGAAATGCATCTCACTAGAAATCCACACTTCCGCTTCCGCGAAAAAGAGTTGTTATTGATCATGAATACCCTAGAACGGGGGGAAGGCGTCCTTCTTGCGGGTCTTCGAAGAACAGGAAAGAGCTGGGCCATGAAGGAGGCGCTAGCCCGTTTGCACAAGAAAAATCCAGGCGGACTCTATCTCTACCTGGACATCCAGGATCTTTCGCACCCATCCGCCCTATTCCTCAAAATCCTCGACGCCTTACCAAAAAACGCCACCGACCATTTTTACAGCCTACTCGCCAAGACCCACCAAATACCATCGCGCTTGGTGGAGTGGCTGCGACTGCGGGTGAGTAAGGGCAATGCCGCCGGGACTGGCGTGGAGTTTC